>ONGJ01000149.1 GCA_900317375.1 uncultured Eubacteriales bacterium | reverse complement strand
GACACACAGAACGCGCTGTTCCTCCTTCACTGCCTTCAGGTCCTCGGCCTGCTGGCTGGTTTTGTGCAGCCACAGGAATGCTTTGTTCGTGTAGTTGATCAGGGCGACCGCCGCGCCGATCACTGCCGCCAGACTGACGATATCTGTTGCTGACCACATACGCGTCACCTCTCCAGCAGCTTTGCCCAGGTCTTCGGTCCGACGATGCCGTCCCACTCGGCGGGCTGATCCGGAAACGCGGATTTCTGGAAGTCCTTCACAATGCCCTCCAGGTAACTGCCGAAGGTCCCGTCGACGTCATGCACCGGGAAGCCACGTGCCCTGAGCACGGCCTGCAGTACGGCGGTGTCATCTCCGTTCATCCCGCTGCAGATGGTGCGGGGAGGCCAGAGCGTCGAAGCAAGCTCTGGATCGTCTCGCTTCCCTGAGACGTCAGGCAGCAGGCTCGGATCGTCTCCCACCTGATCAAGTTCGGCCTTGAGCTGCAGCGCGTACTGATACCGCGCTTCCACGTTGTTGTAGTACGGGCGCTCGTACAGGCGGCAGACCTTATCGGCCGCGGTCCAGATGTCCTCGGTGGTCTTCAGCACCGACCACAGGCCAGAATACTCCGCCTGGGTGCTCAGCTCCTGCAGGGCGAAGCTCACCTGCATGCTCACATCATCCAGGGCTTTGCCGGAGCCGTTCCAGAAGTCATAGAGATCTTCCTTCCGCGTGTAATAGGTCCACTGCGCCAGACCATAGCCTTTCTGGTCCCTGCCGAACTGGCTGCGCCCGATCCTGCCGCTGGCCACGTCATCGGTGTAGGCCCTGGAGTAGGTCCGGCCCTGCGTAAAGTCGCCCTGCAGCCGTCCCGGTTCCAGACCGCTTTCCGCCATCCAGTTGCCCATCAGGCCGAGAGCTCCGGCTTCGCTCAGGCCGCTGGCCCGGAGCTGGTTATAGATCAGGAGTGCGTTCGTCATTTTGCGTCATCCTTTCATCAGGCGCACAACGGTGCAGCCGTTTCCCATTCTCTCAATTCCCTTGAAGAAGGTGTAGCCCTCAAAGTCTTTTTCTGCCTCATCGAAGACCCGGGTGAGGCAGTTTGTGTGCTGGGGGTCGTTAAAGATCCGGAACAGTTCCGGCATGTCGGCCTCGGTGGTCTCAAACCGCAGGCTGCCGTCAAAGTCACTGATCCCGATCCAGTTGATGGGCAGTTCCGTCCCTTTTGCTGTTTTCAAAGTCATCATCAAGGATTTCTCCATTCCAAGTAATATAGTGTGCGTCCGTCCACGGTTTTCTGTGTCGTGCCGATGTGAACACGCCGTCGATCTGGCAGTTCTGGAAGTGCGCCGAGCCGGTGAAGTAGCCGTACAGCGTGTCGATGTTTGCCGTGTTGGTCCCGACCTGGTCCAGGGTGGGCTGGAAGCTGGTCTTGCCGTAGCTGACCGCGTTTTCCCCGATGACGCGGTTGACCGCCGAGCCGTCGCTCATGTGCGTGGACGCCAGGGTGTAGTCCGCGATCTTTGCCCCGGTGATCGAGGATGTCCCGATCCGCCCGGTGGGCAGGGTGCCGGTCGTGATCTTCCCGGCGTTCAGGTTGTCGATGTTGGCGTTGGCGACATGCAGCGTGCCGTTCTCGATGGTGCAGCCGCCGATGTTCCCGGCGGTGGCGTTCACCGTACCGTTCACGGTCAGGCCTTCGTCATCTACCAGCATGACCTGGTGCTCGTTGGACATCAGGAAGAACTTGTCCGCGTCCAAGTACCAGGCGAAGCTGCGCGGGTCGCCGCCGGTCCGCGAGACCTTCGCCGCGATCTGGCTGGCCTGCTGGGTGAGCTCGGAAGAGAATCCATCCATCCGGCGGACAAAAGAGCGATCTGTCGAAGACTGATACGGGTACTCGTGGTCCAGGCTTTCTTCCCCCGGGCAGCCGATGTCTGCCGCGCTCAGAGAATCGTAATTCACATCATACTCATACAGCCCCGTCGACAGCCCGTTCACCGAGACCGTGTCCCCGAGCTCGACCGCCAGGTTGATGCAGGCAGCTTCTGCATGATACGGTCGGTAGGCAAATCCGTTCAGATGCAGGTACAGGTTCATGGCCGCTGCCTGTGTCGCCCAGGGGCACTTGATCTCAAACACGTAGCCGCCGGTCGATCCGTAAAAGCTCCAGCCGCTGCATGCAGCCGTTGGTCGTCGCGTCGAGGACGAGGTCCGCCTGTGAGACGGATTTCCGGTCCCAGATGCACACCAGCTGCAGGGTGTTGCGCTCGCTGATAATGAAGCTGCCGCCATACAGGGCCGCGATATACTGCAGCGTTTCCCGCATGGTGTAGCTCACCGGCATGGGAATGCGGTAGGCCTGGGTCATCAGGGCGGTGGTCTTCGCATCGACTGTGATGTTCAGGATCTCAGCAATCTCAGACACGGAATCGATGTCCCGCGCAGGCCATTCGAGATCCGACCAGGGCTGTGTGCGCTCAGCCATGAGCATGGAGTCGTAACCCGTCAGCGAGAGAGTTCCATCATTGTTTTCCTTTCGCGTGTCCAGATAATAGGTCCCTTTCGGAATCCATTCGCTCCGCTGCCCGGCATCGTTGACGATCCGGAAGTAGGGCTGGATCTTCGCCATGCGTGCGATGACCGAGGTGCTGGCCCGCAGCCGGAGGTTAATCTCGGAGGAGGGCGCCAGACCGATGGTGGGCGAGCCGGAGCCGAAGACCGCCCGGCTGGTCTGCATCGAGACGATGGTGTCGATGCCGTAGATGGTCCCATTGATCTCGGCTTTTACTTCCGTCCGGTGATCCCCGGCGAGGATTTCGTTGTACAGAGTTGAAGTTGTGTGCATCGTCAGACCTCTATAAGGTGTACTTCATAATAGTGATAATCGCCGTGCGTGCTGTCATAGATAAACCTTGCCTGGTAGCTCTCATCACCCTTGTACATGGTTTTGTTCACCTGGCTGCCGGCAGGGTCATAGTATTTCACGCTGAAGGTCTGGCCCGTCATCAGGTTCCGAATCGTCGTGAGCTCGCTGCCCGTCAGGGGACGGAAGCGGACCAGAATCTTGGTTTTGGTCGCTACCCGCGCCCGGTGCATCTTCCCGTCCAGCGTTCGCCCCGCGTCCGGCGCATCGATGTCGAAGGTCTGGAAGGTGAGCCCATCCTCAGCGATGTACTGGATGATGTTCGTTGTTCCGATTGCGAATCTTGAAGCCGCCATTTCGTCCTCCCAAGCTTCATATCGTCTCGCTTCCCCGAAGCATCGGGAAAGCTCGCTTATTTCGCTGGTCGTCCTCTTCGAAGAAGACCCATTTCATTGGGCTCTTCTTCGATTTTTCTCTTATTTGAACTTTGAACTTTTCACTTTGAACTTTATCCGTAAGCCCTTTCATTTCTTCGTTGGTACTTGGTGACCACATCCGTCAGCTGCTTGCCGTCGAGGTAGACGCGGATGACCGGGTCGCTCTGGCTGCTCTGGCCTGCGGAGGCGATAGCATTCGCAATCGTGTCGGCCAGACTGCCCAGATCGAGAGGGGCGGAGGGCGCTGCCGCGGATGGCGGGACCAGAGCCCCACTTGCCGCCGCAGAATGATGGCCTCTTTCCCGGCTTCTCCCGCGCCGATCAGGGTGGGCCCGTCCACGATGCCGCCGCGTGCGTACCACTGGACAGACAGGTGCGGGATCGCCGTGATGCCCAGGAACTTTGCCAGGACGCTGTCGCTCGCCAGCTCCTGCCACTCCACGGTCAGGTGGGGGACTTTGAACTGGAATCGCCCGAGGTTCAGCCCGTTCCACCAGTTCCGCAGGCCCGCGAACTTCTCACGCATCAGGCGTTGGAAGCTCTCCCAGCGGTAGTGGAAGTTTTCCTGCAGGTCCGCGAAGAACTCATCCATGTCCTGCAGGATCGTGTCCCAGTTGATCCCGGTCAGGACCATGCTGAACACGAGGCCGATGGTGAGGCCGAGCATGACCCCGAAGGGGCCCGCGGCCATGAAGCCGATCAGGCCGCCGCCGATGGTCCCGAGGGCGATGGTTAGGCTGTTCCAGAACTCTTCCTTGCTCAGCTCCCCGTCAAAGTTGAACACGGTGTTGTCCAGCAGGATGCCGAACAGCAGACCGGCGCCGAGGCCGATGATGGCGCCGGGCACGCCGCCGAACATGCCGCCGGCCAGAAAGCCGATGGCGCCGCCGCCCAGGGCGGTCAGCCCTGCAATCACCTTCATCATGATCTGCTCCGGGTCCAGGTCGTCCCAGTTGAAGAGCACGTCCTTGATCGTGAAGTACATGGGCAGCGTGGCCTCGTGGCTCTTGGAGCTGCCCGTGTGCTCCGACGGGCCGCTGTCCTTTCCCTTGCTGCTGCCCGAGCTGCTCGACTTCTTTGCGCTGCTGCCGGACGAGCTTTTCCCGGCGGTTTCGGTTTTCTCCTTCACCTCGTAAGCCAGCAGCCGGTTGATCTCATCGAACTTCATCAGCTGGCGCTCGGCCTTCAGCACGGTCTTGTTCAGGCTGTCGAAGCGTTTGATCGTGTCCTTCAGCACGTCCGAGATGTCGCCGAAGGCATCCGCCGAATCCGGGTCGAGGTTAAAATAGAGTTCTTTTGTCATGTCCATTCCTCCAGGAGGGCCTTCTCGCTTTCGCTGTACTTCATGGGCAGGTCCACCAGGTCCTTGTTCTTCCGGTACCATTCGCGCTCCCACTTTTCCAGCTTCCTGCCGGTTTTCGTTTTCTCCCGAATGCTGATCACCCGCGAGAACAGCGACTCCGGACTGATCTCCATGTACGCACCGAGGAAGGTCCGCCAGTGCAGATACGGCAGGGCCCGGCACTCGGTCCCAAGCACGTGGTTGACGGCCGCGGCGATGAGGTCGAAGTCGGCCTCCCAGTCCACCAGCCCGGGCCGCTTTCTGTCACTGCGCGGCCGGGGGTCGACGAAGGAGGCAAAGGCCTCGATCGCTGCCTTCACATCCTCCGGCCTGTCGACGTAGAACATCCGCATCAGGGCTTCCGTCCGGTCCCCGTCATCCAGCTCCGGGTCCTGCAGCATCACGAAGATCTCGAGGATCACCCTGTAGTCTGTCCGGATGCGGTAGGACCTGCCGTCAACCGTGACGGCGTCCTGAAGCTCAAACATGGTATTTCGCTGTGTACTTGCTGATCTTTGCTTCGCGTTTCTTCAGCTCACCCTGCATACAGACCTCGACTTCATCGGCGACGGCCAGCATCAGGTTGGCCCAGACCGGCAGGCCGCCGGCGGAGGCGAAGAGGTTCATGCCGCCGAAGAGGGGAGTGCACACATCCATCCCGAACAGGGCGTTGAGGATGTCACGCATCTTCCCGTCCAGGTTCTTCGCCAGGTTGAAGACGTCTTTTTCATCCGTGATCTCCTCCTGACTGAGTTTGACCTCTTCCTGGATCAGGTCCAGCGCGGCGAAGCTCTCCGACAGCTTTTCGAGAAAGCCGACGTCTGTCGGATTAAAATGGACAGTCACCTTCCCGCCGAGGTCGTACTCATTGATACCGGTATCAAAGCTGATTGATTTCATGTCCGTCTCCATTCTTTGAACTTTGAACTTTTCACTTTGAACTTTAGGATCCCGGGGTGAAGGTGATCTCGCCGGTTGTGGCGTCTTTCGATGCCGTGCCGGTGATCCTCGTGCCGCCGAAGGTGATGGTCAGGGGCATGCCCAGGTTCCCGCCGCCTTTGCCGCCGAGACCGGTGGCCTCGATCATGCACGAGGCATAGCGCTCGGCGAAGGGCGTCGCCGCGCCGCCCGCATAAAAGTGCACCAGCAGCATGTCCTGCGCGGCCAGGGCGTTATAGTCCTGGTCCTTCACGGCCAGGTTCCAGATCCGCACCTGGGCGGCATCGTCGCTGTCCAGGTCGCAGGGGTCGAAGGTCTGCTTGACGGTGGGCTTCTTCATGGTACCGTAGGTGGCACCGAGGATGTCGCGGATGGTCTCGGTGTCCCAGTCGATCTCGGTGGAGCTGTCCTCCACACGCTTACCGACGGCGGACCAGACCGGCGAGGCCGTGGTGCCGGTGTTCAGGTAGACGATGAGCATCTCGCGGGCAATCGTCTGCCCCGCGTTGGTGTTGAATGAAATATC
>ONGJ01000082.1 GCA_900317375.1 uncultured Eubacteriales bacterium | reverse complement strand
AACGGAGACTTGACTTATCAATGGAAAATGGAATCAAAGCCGGTCTGTTCCAGAATTTCTTCCACGGCCTCGGTTTTACCGTAAAGGGTAACCCCGCCTGTGCAGGCCTTGTGCATGATCAGCAGCACGCGCAGGCCGGCAGAGGATATGTATTCGAGGCCGCTGCAATCCACCTCCACGGCATCCGGTGCCTGCTCTGCCTTTGCCTTTTCAAAGAAAGACAGCAGGCTCGGCGCGGTGATCGTATCAAGCCGCCCCGTCAGTGCCAGAGACAGCTTGCCTGACTGCATGGAAGTGTCGGCACGAAAGCCCTCCGTTTCCGTGGAAGGAAGTGCCGCCGCCCCGCTTGGGGTGACTTTCCAGAAAGCACAATGCTTCATACCCTCAAGCACTGCGGCAGCCTGCTCAGGGCTGACCCTGTCCAGGGAATCCAGCTTCGGCATGTTTTCGCCGACATTCACCTGCTCGGCCTTCAAACCGTGCTTTGCAAGAAAAGCCATCGCTTTCCTGATGCTGCCCTCCATATCCGCAGGAGAGGCAATCAGCGCGTTTTTGCCGATCTCCACGTCGGACTTGTCCTTCGTCTGCTGCGTCGCATTCTTCATGATCTCTCTGAAGCGATCACCCACCAGCGCACGCATAACAAGAACATACTGAAGGGAGCATTCCACGTCGGCCGTGTACCAGCAGCCGCCCTTCTTCTCCAGGATACGGCGGATATTGTCGCACAATGCCCCGGCCTCCGAATCGGTAAAGTACATCAGCAGGCCTTCGGTGGTGATGCAGACAGGGCCGTCAATGTCCTCCAGCGCCTTTTCCAGTGAGGCATAGTTGGTCGCGTCTACCTCACGGAAGCGGGCAAGATCCCTCTGTTCCGCCGGGATCAGCGCACGGATTTTCTCTGATGCTTCCCGAATGACCACCGGAAGATCCAGACCGTAATAGGGTAAGCCTTTCCCTGCAAATTCGATCGCCCGCGGCGTATACCCGCAGGGCATATCCACCAGCGTACAGCCGGATCCCTCCGCCAGACAAGCCATCGTGCGGTAACGGGCTTCCAGCATGATCGTGCCGCCCAGCACCTGTTCCGGCGACGCTTTCGTGTTGGCACTGTCCTGCGTGGCTTCCAATGTAAGGCCCATGCTCTTCGCCAACGCTGCCGCATCCCTGTTGCCGTTTGCGGCCAATTGAAACAGCGTCATCTTGGCTGTGTTGAACACGGGATTCACTTTTTCAAGAAGCGTATAGTCAACAGCGGTGTTGTCCCAAGACCATGTGTTTTCCATATAGATTCCTCCTTAAGGTTCTGCTTGTTCCGCTTGCAGACTGCGACGAAACTGTCCGATTGCTTTCATGTTTATAAGGGATGAAAGAGCGCGGCCATTTGAGCCGGGAGAACCGCGGCCGCTGCCCTGGGGTCATACACACCCCGGAGCTTATCTCCCGGCACCAGCCACACACGGATCGGTACCTCCAGATATTCCGACCGCTTTACCAGACCGTCATCCTCCAGCTCCTTCAGAGTTTTGGAGAGCATCGTGTTGGAGATGCCGCGGGTGTTTTTCAGCAGCTCGTTATAGCGGCTTGCACCGTTTGAAAGCAGCGAACAGAGGATCGGCAGCTTCCACTTTCCGCCGATGGTGTTCAGCGCACCCTGCAGAACGCACTCCGGGGCGCAGGGGCAGTTGTGGGTCTGAGACATGTTGATATCCTCCGATAACCTTTTTCTTACTTACTCCGGAAAAAATGCATCATTGACAGATCAGCGAAAACTGTTTATAGTATACAAAGTAAGTTTTCCGTTGTAAAGTTATTTTTCTTATCAGGAGGTATTTCATGAGCACGGATCTGAAGCTGTGGGCGGAGGGACCTGGCAGATGAATATGACAGAGATGATCCGCGGTCGGAGAAGCGTCAGGACCTTTGACGGGACGCCCCTGCGGGAAGAGGATGCGGGGCGCATTCTCGAATTTGCGGGCAAGGTGGAAAACCCCTATGAGCTCCCGATCCAGTGGAAGCTGCTGGACAGGAAAAGCGACAAGCTGTCCGTACCGGTTATTGAGGGCACGGATACCTATATTGCGGGCAAAATGCGCCGCGAAGCGCACGCTGAGGAAGCTTTCGGCTACAGCTTTGAGAAAGTCGTTCTCTTTGCCGGGTCGCTGGGCGTTGGGACAACCTGGATCGCGGGAACCATGGACCGAAAGGCCTTTGAACGTGCGATGCACCTGTCTGAAAACGAGGTCATGCCCTGCGTCAGTCCGCTTGGATATACGGCAAAGAAAATGTCCCTGCGCGAAACAATGATGCGCAAGGGCGTCAAGGCCGACAGTCGGCTCAATGATGAAAAGCTCTTCTTTGACGGAGCGTTTGACAAACCGCTGGCCGCGGAAAACGCGGGGAATCTGCAGCTGGCGCTTGAAATGGTGCGCCTGGCTCCTTCGGCGGTGAACGGGCAGCCATGGCGGGTCGTGCGATGCGGAGACTGCGTGCATTTTTACGAAAAGCGCGGCAGGGGCATGGCGAGCGACACCTGGGATATCCAGAAAATCGACATGGGGATCGCCCTGTGCCACTTCGAACTTGGCGCGATCGAAAGCGGTCTGCACCCGGTTATGGATGTGGCGGATCCGGGAATCCCCGGGCAGGACGGACTGATCTATATCGCTTCGTTCCGGATCGAATAAAGCCTTCGCTGAAAGAGGGACAGAATTATCGCTTGAAAATTTTGTGTTTTCAGGCGATAATTCTGCTATATGGAGCAGGAAAAACGGAAGGGAGAATCAAGATGAGAAGAAATAAGAAAAACGATTGGAATGCGCCGGCCATCATGCTGATGATGGGTTTTCTGCTGATCCTGTCCGGCTGCGGCAGGAAAGAAGCAGCGCC
Organism: uncultured Eubacteriales bacterium; assembly: GCA_900317375.1. GTDB lineage: Bacteria > Bacillota > Clostridia > Oscillospirales > Oscillospiraceae > Limivicinus. The sequence continues at coordinate 8,810 of ONGJ01000082.1, read as the reverse complement.
GGAGCCGGCCGAACCGGTTATCCGGCAGGAAGCGAACAGCCCGGTCGAGACGGCGGCGCCATCCGAAGCCGAAATCATCATCGGGAGGCAGGACGGCGAGCGCTTTGAAGAGATCATCCTTCTTGAGGGAATGGAGGAGAAAGTCCGGTACGAGCATATTCGAAATGACACAGTCGGAATCGAAATGGACTACGACTACGAGTCCTTCGCGCGGCAAAGCGAAGAGGGGCGGGAACGCTTTGTCTCTGTTTGGGACGATCCGGAGAACCCCGGAAACTGGCTTGAGCTGACGGCCAGCGCGGAAAGTGCCGAAAGCGCTGCCGCATCCGTCGGGGAGGCCCTGTCGAGGGAATATGACATCATACAGGAGCCGGTCACGCTTGAGCACGCGGACAGCTGCATTCGGATCGAAGCATCCGAACTTAAGGGCACCGGCAGAATGGCGGATCAGCTGCAGGTGGTGACGGTCATCCCGGCGCCTGACGGCTGCCGTGTTGCTGCGGAGCATTTCTCAATTGAGAGCGCAGAAGGCTTTGGGAGACGCTTTTCCTATATGCTGAATACACTGACAGTGATTGACAGGAGAGATACAGGAGGCACTTAAGGATTACCGTTCAGAGGAGCGCCCGACTTCGGCTATCTGCATTTGCGCGGACAAGTAGTTGGTCACTCGCTCGAAGTCTGTACCGCCGCGCTTTACTATTTTGGAGGAACCGGCCAGCCGGACAATCGGAAAACCTGTGTGCTTGACAAATGGATGAAAAGGGTTTATGATATCAAATAGATCGTATACAAATAAATTGCACGCAAATGAGAGGAGATTCCGCAATGAAAATCAGCGCTGTAAAACTGTATGACAAGGGATATATGCTGCAGCCCTTCGCCTTCGGCGGAGAGGACGGTCCGGAGGCCTTTGACCCTGCTGTGCGCTATCGGTCGAGCCTGCAGAACTTTGTGATCGACACGGGGGACGAGGTGATTCTGGTTGACACCGGCATGCCGAAGGAGGTCCCGCAGGCCGTGCCAGACACCGCGACACCGATCTTTATGGGGGTCAAGGGCGATGACTATGTTGACGCGCTCAGAAAGCTCGGCTATGAACCGGAGCAGGTCAGCAAAATCCTGATCACCCACAAGCACGCGGACCATACTGGCGAGCTTCGGAACTTCGCAAACGCAAAGATCTATGCCTCGGTGGAGGAATGCGAGTCGGAAGAGCTGCTGCACTATCCGAACCTGGTCCCGGTTGCGTTCTGCAAGAAGGGTTACGAAAACTTCCCCGCGGCAGAGAAGATCGCAGAGGGCGTCTGGTTTGTCCAGGCGAAAGGCCATACCGCCGGCAATAGCATCGTCATTGTCGAGGACGGGGAGCTGTACTATATGATCCACGGAGACGTGACCTATACCGACGAGGCCCTGTATGAAAACAAGCTCTCGGTCGTCTATGAGGACCTCGCTGCCGCCCGTGAGACGCTGGACCGCGTGCGGGACTTTATCCGCAGCCATCCGACGGTCTACTGTTCGACCCATACGCCGCTGGGCTATGAGAACCTGGAGAAGAAAGCCGTCTGCGATCTGGATCACCCGCCGGAGAGCATCCCGCCTCGCACCGTCGCGGCAGCGGAAGCCACCGGAAAGTATATCTGCTCGGTCTGCGGCTATGTGTATGACCCTGCCGAGCATGACGGTGTCGCCTTTGAAGAACTGCCGGAGGACTGGAAATGCCCGCGCTGCAGACAGCCGAAGGACAAATTCAACCGGGCATGAGGCCGCCACGTGCGCTGAACGCTTCGGAAAAAGCAGGAAAAAGCATTCTGCCATGCCGCCGGCATGGCAGAATGTCTTTTGAGAGCAGGATGGTGCCGGCCTCCGGAGAGGTACCGGCGTAAGAAGCGAACCTGCCGACCGATTTACAGCGAGCCGGCGGTGGAAATTCTTCCTGATTTATGGCATAATGAAAAAGAGCACGGAAACAAAGAGAAAGCTGCAGCAAAAAGCCGGGTGTTTGTTACGGCTTTTTTGTTATCCCCGAGAACAGGAGGAAAAGAAAAAGCGAATGAAAACCTACGGCTATGTGCGTGTCAGCTCACAGGATCAGAACGAGGACCGGCAGATGATCGCCATGCACGCCGCCGGTGTGGAGGAAAAACGGATCTTCCAGGACAAGCAGTCCGGCAAGGATTTTAACCGGCCCGGCTATCAGGCTCTGCTGAAGAAGCTCAGGAAGGGGGACCTCCTCTATATCATGAGCATCGACCGCCTCGGCCGGAACTATGAGGAGATCCTGGAGCAGTGGCGGATTCTGACCAAGCAGATCTGCATCGACATCTGCGTCATCGACATGCCCATGCTGGACACCCGCCGGTACAAGGACCTGATGGGCACCTTTATTGCGGACCTGGTGCTGCAGGTGCTCAGCTTTGTCAGCCAGAACGAGCGCGAGAACATCCGCCGGCGGCAGGAGCAGGGGATCGCGGCTGCCCGAGAGAAGGGCGTTCGCTTCGGAAGACCGAGAATCCCGATCTCTGAGGAATTCGAGATGCTGGTCTGCCTGTGGAAGGACGGCGCGGTCACACGCAGGGAAATCGAAGAGCGCTGTCAGATCTCGACCTCGACCTTTTACCGCCGCCTCAGAGACAGCTCGGGAAGCTGCCGGCCGGAGCACGCCGCAGGCAGGAAGGGTACCGGCGCCGCGCGCTGCGGATAACGCAGGACCGGCGCCTTATCCGCCCAAATGATCATTGACCGGCCACTGCAAACCGGGTATAATATTATTTCACCGCCGCAGTCTGATTCCCGGCGGGACGGAGGAACTGTTTATGGCTGAGAGCCTGAGCTTTGAAGAACTGCTGGACCGCGACGGCCGCCTGGCCTTCACGAACAAAGGCGTCAGCATGCTGCCCCTGCTGCTGCGCATCGCCCTGCTCCGCGGAAAGCATTTTGCCGGCCGCTGCATAAGGAAAATCAGACATGGGTAAAATATTGGTCCTCGCGGAGAAGCCCTCCGTCAGCAGCACCGTGAACGAGGCCGTGAAGCGCCGGTTCAAGGCAAAGCAGCATCATGAAGATGTTTGAAGTCAAATTGAAGTGACTTTGAAGTTGACTTTGAAGTGACTTTGAAGTAAACTTCAATTACTTCAAAATGGAGGATGATCTTGTGATTATCAGTGACTTGATCGGACAGACAAATCTGGAAAGCGCAGAAGTGGAGTTTAAGCGACAGCTCGAACGCGAGAAAACGGAAAACTGGCTGAAAACAGTTGCCGGATTCTCAAATGCGGAGGGCGGAACGCTGTATGTCGGCGTAGAAGACGGTACGCACAGACTGATAGGCTTTGGGAGAGAAAAAGCAGATGCCGAACGGAACTTTTTTAACAACCAGGTAAACGAACACATCAGCCCCCGCCCGGAGTATCGAATCGAATTTTTGCCCTATGAAAACAACGGAAGGGAACTCTTTGTTCTGAAAATAGCGGTTGCAGAATCACCGATTAAACCGATCATTTTAAAGTACAACGGAGTTCCGGCAATCTATATGCGTCGACAGGGCTTTACGAATGGGGCAAGCTATGAAGAAATCATCCGTATGAGTGTCCGCAGTCAGGCATCTGCCTACGATATACTTCCTTCGCAGAAGGTCTACCGGAAAGATCACTTTCAAAAACTGTTTCAATTCTATTCTGAACACAATGACGGCAGGCAGCTCACAGACAAGGCGCTCCGCTCACTGGGCTTTTTTGATGAGAATGGGACGCTCGCAAACGGTGCCGTGCTGTTTCAGGATGATTACAACGGAGAAAAGACCGCTCTGCAATGCTCATTGTTCGCGGGTTTTCATAAGGGAAGTGAGCGGATTGTGAGTCTTAAACGATTCTCAGGCAATTTGACAGATTCTATTCAGTTCGCGCAGGAATTCGTGCAGCAGAGAATGAACTACTCCGTAATCAAGCAGCCTGAGGCCCATATTGATATCCCGGCTTATCCCCAACGAGCACTGACAGAAGGCATTATCAATGCTGTTGCCCACAGAGATTACTTCCTGGACGGTACTCAGATTCAGATTGATATGTTTCGGGACAGGCTTGAAATCTCGTCTCCGGGGGGCTTTTTCCAGGGAGAAAGGCTTGAAAAAACATATGACCTTGCCAACATCATCTCAAAGCGTCGGAATGAATTGATCTGTAATGTTCTGGTATGCTGCAAAGTGATGGAAGCAGCGGGAACCGGATTTGACAAAATTGCCGAGGAATACCGTGAAGCGGATGAGACACACCGCCCATATATATTTTCTGCCTCTGACCACTTTACGCTTGTTCTCCCGGATTTGACATATTATGAAGGTCTGGCAAACAGTGATTTTCCGGTTTTGGAGTTTGTTCCGGTTTCAAAAGGGACAGAATATGATGCAAAAGTGCTGTCTTATTGTTATTATCAGGCGAGGAAAGCCGGGGAAATAGCAAGCTTCCTGGGCATCAGCGATTCCAGTTATTACCGAACAACAATTCTTCATAACCTGGTGGAGCAGGGGTATCTGATCCAATCAAAAGCTACGCGCGGATTCCGGTATAAAACGAATCCGGATGCTGTCCGCCTTGCATGAAGCACACGGTCCGGCTGCAATACGGCTGGAGCTCGCAGGAATGTGGAGTTGACGAAAAAGCAGCTTCCCCACGAATAAAAGAAGACAGGAAATATATGATGGCAAAAACACTGGTCCTGGCGGAGAAGCCCTCCGTCGGAAAGGAACTTGCCCGGGTGCTGGGCTGCACCGGCGGCAGGAACGGCTATATCGAAGGCAGTCAGTATATCGTCACCTGGGCGCTGGGCCACCTGGTGACCCTGGCGGACCCCGACGCCTATGACAAAAAGTGGGAGAAATGGGACATGGCGGACCTGCCCATGCTGCCCGAGCAGATGAAACTGGTCGTCATCCCCGAATCCCGGAAGCAGTACCAGACGGTGGCCGGCCTTCTGAAGCGTCCGGACGTCACTGAGCTTGTCATTGCCACCGACGCCGGCCGGGAGGGAGAGCTGGTCGCCCGCTGGATCCTGCAGAAGGCGGGCTGGAAGGGAAAGACCCGGCGCCTCTGGATTTCGTCCCAGACGGACAGGGCCATCCGCGAGGGCTTTCGGAACCTGCGCCCGGCGGAGGAATACGACAGCCTCTTCCGTTCGGCCAGAGCCCGCAGCGAGGCCGACTGGCTGGTGGGCCTGAACGTGACCCGCGCCCTGACCTGCAAATGGGGGGCCCAGCTCTCCGCCGGCCGGGTCCAGACCCCGACCCTCGCCCTCATCACCCGGCGTGAGGAGGAGATCCGCCGTTTTGTACCCCGGGAGTTCTGGGGCATCGCGGCAAAGCTGCCGGGCTTTACGGCCTACTGGCGGGACGCGAAGGGAAATGCCTCGCTGTTTGACAGACAGAAGGCGGAGGAGCTGGCCGCGAAGCTGAAGGGAAAAGACGCCGTGCTCGTCCGGGTGGAGAAGAGCTGGAAGCAGACGCCCCCGCCTGCGGCCTATGACCTGACCGAGCTGCAGCGGGACGCCAACAAAAAGTACGCCTACTCGGCCAAAGAGACCCTGAGCCTCATGCAGAGCCTGTATGAACAGCACAAGCTGCTGACCTATCCGCGTACGGACTCGCGCTATATCCCGGAGGACGTGGTCCCCACGCTGGGCGAGCGCCTGCGCAGCTGCATGACGGACGTCTATAAGCCCCTGGCACAGGAAATCTACCGAAAGCGGCCCTACCAGACCCGGTATCTTGTGAACAACGCAAAAGTCACGGACCACCACGCCATCATCCCCACTGAAGAGCAGCCAAGCCTGTATCACTTGAGCGGCCCGGAGCGGAACATCTATGACCTGGCGGTCCGGCGCTTTCTGGCAGTGCTGCTGCCGCCTTTCGAATATGAAGAGCTGAAGCTGACCCTGAACATCGGGGGCGAGACGTTTGTCGCCCGGGGCCGCCATGTGATCAACCCGGGCTGGCGCGCGGCCTATGACCGCAGCTTCAGCCCGGAGGAAGAGACCGAGGACAGCGACGAGGGCGAGCAGAGCCTGCCCGATCTGAGACAGGGGGACAGACTTAAAATCACAGCACTGTCCCTTCGTCCCGGAAAGACCGCGCCGCCCGCGCGCTATACGGAAGCAAGCCTGCTCACGGCGATGGAGCACCCCGCTGCCTCCGTCAGCGACAAAAGCCTCTCCCGCATCCTGGAAGAGACCTCGGGCCTCGGCACCCCGGCCACCCGCGCCGACATCATCGAAAAGCTCTTCTCTTCCTTTTATATCGAACGGCGGGGGAAAGAGCTTGTCCCGACCTCGAAGGGCATCCAGCTGGTGGAACTGGTCCCGGAGGAGCTGCGCTCGGCCGCGCTTACGGCCCGCTGGGAGGACAGCCTGGCCGACATCGCCAGGGGAAAGGGCAGCGACAGACGCTTTGTCGAGGACATGCGGGACTATGCTGCGGACCTCGTCCGCCAGGTGAAGGCCAGCGAAAAAACCTACCGCCACGACAATCAGACGCGCTCGCCCTGTCCGGAATGCGGCAAGATGCTGCTGCGGGTCAAAGGGAAACGAGGCGAAATGCTGGTCTGTCCGGACCGGGAATGCGGCTACCGCCGCAGCCTCAGCCAGGTGACCAACGCCCGCTGTCCCAACTGCCATAAAAAGATGGAGCTGCGCGGGGAGGGGGAGAGGCAGATGTTCGTCTGCGCCTGCGGCTACCGCGAAAAGCTGGCGGACTTTAAAGACCGCCGGGCGAAAGCCGGTGCCAACAAACGCGAGGTTCAGAAATACCTGGCCGGTCAGGACGAACCCACCGGCAGCAGCGCCATGGCTGATGCCATGGCCCGCTGGCTCGAGGCAAAGGAAAAACAATAGCTTCCAGGCTGATTTCAAGGACCGTCCCCGCTGTCCTGCACGCCGAAGCACCTCGCTTCCGACGGAAGTGCAGCTTTAAATTATATTTATATAATGTAGCAGTCCGGCTCTTCAAATGACAAGACATTACAAAAATATTACAATAAATGATTAAATGGGTCAAGTCAATCAATTTTCATAGTTCTTATACTTTTTTTTTATTGATTTTTTTTGTAAAAATGTTGTTGCACCTGCTGTGAAAAAGTGCTATACTTTCGGCGAATAAAGAGTAGAAGGGATTATTATACCCCGTTAGCCCCAGAGCGGCATGCTGCGAAGGCTTTGGAACGGGCCGAAGGAGGCCGAGTTTTCTCAAAAAGTACACTTTTTGAGAATTTGAAAAGTCAGATTCCGCGCGAAAGCGCGATCTGGATAGATGATAGCAAACCCCATTTTACACGGTTTTCAGCGGGGAATAGCTATCCGCGTTGAAATAGCAGAACAGGAAGAAGGCGGGAGGAACGGCTGAGCCGATGAGTCGGCAGCCGACGCGTAGCTGCTGAATGTCGGCAGTCGAAACGCCCGCGACGGATCTTACGGAGGTGATCGGAAGAAGAACGGGCACAGGGCAAAAGAAAAAGCACATGAAAAGCGAAACCCCAGACCCAGCCGGGGGAGGCCCGGCAAAACGTAATTAGTAAGAAAAAATCCAAAAACCGAATGAATGGAGGACATTTTGGATGAGTTTTAAAAGAATGTTATCCCTCGTTCTGGTTCTCTGCATGGTTCTTTCCTTCTTCCCGGCTTCTGCCTTCGCCGATGAAAACGACGAAGCAGCAGTAACCGAGGTTGAGGAAGTAGTAGAGCCGGCAGAAGCACCGGCCGAGGAAGAGCCTGCAGCAGAAGAACCTGCCGCAGAAGACCCTGTGGAACAGCCTGCAGCGGAGGAACCCGCCGCAGAAGAGCCCGCGGAAGAGGTTGTTGAAGAAGTCGTTGAGGAAGAGGTCGTCGAAGAAGTCGTCGAAGAAGCCGAAACCACTTCTGAAGAAGCGATGGCGGGGGTTGACGGACCGTTTATTGTTGGCTCTACTGGGAAATCTTATCCTTCCCTCGAGGCCGCTTTGAATGCTGCCATAGAGGGCGACAGCATCAGTGTCGATATGGATGTAACTATATCGGCATCTGAGCCAATAAACAAGAGAATTACATTTTTAAGCCAAAATCACAATGTAAACGGTGTCGTTGTTATTGATGCTGCTAATGTTGTTCTGTCAGGAAATAATTTTTCGGCAGCGGTTATCGTAAATGCTAACGGGCTTACAATTGCCGAGGGTAACTTCGCTTCTGTAACAGCCAGTCGTGCAACAAGCGGTAATATTACAGGCGGTACATTCACCGAGGTGAGTACCAAGCTGCTTCCGGTAGGCTATGGACTCGTAACACCGACCGATATTGACTACAGCAAGGGTTCTGTTGCCGGCAAGATTCAGAAGGTTAACTACTTCACAGCAAAAATCGGCGACAGCGCATACTACGTGACATTTGACCATGCCGCTGAAGATGCGGTCAAAGATACTACAGGGGCGTCTGTTGTTGACCTTCTTAAGAAACCTGTTGCTTCACCTACAGACGTTTTCGCCTTCACACAGGAGCACGCAGCTGCGGGGCAGACAACTTTGCTTGTCAGGCTCGACGGTAAGGCTGAAGCAGAAAAGATCGTCGAATCGAAAGTGCCTAATAAAGCAATTACAGTGTCTGATCCTGACGACGAGGGAATCACGACAGTTTCGTTGGAAGATGCTGTTGCCTTTGTTGGAAACGAAGCTAATAGACGGTATTTTGCTACATTCCATGAGGCAGCTGCTTATGCGGCCAGCACTAGCATCCCAGAAAATAACCCGGTACAGTTTGTACCAGGCGCAAAACTTAGTGACGACGATCAGTATGAA
>ONGJ01000158.1 GCA_900317375.1 uncultured Eubacteriales bacterium | reverse complement strand
AATGATGGCCTCTTTCCCGGCTTCTCCCGCGCCGATCAGGGTGGGCCCGTCCACGATGCCGCCGCGTGCGTACCACTGGACAGACAGGTGCGGGATCGCGGTGATGCCGAGGAACTTCGCCAGGACGCTGTCCCTCGCCAGCTCCTGCCACTCCACGGTAAGGTGCGGGACCTTGCGTGTCCCAGTTGATCCCGGTCAGGACCATGCTGAACACGAGGCCGATGGTGAGGCCGAGCATGATCCCGAAGGGGCCCGCGGCCATGAAGCCGATCAGGCCGCCGCCGATGGTCCCGAGGGCGATGGTCAGGCTGTTCCAGAACTCTTCCTTGCTCAGCTCTCCGTCAAAGTTGAACACGGTGTTGTCCAGCAGAATGCCGAACAGCAGGCCGGCTCCGAGGCCGATGATGGCGCCGGGCACGCCGCCGAACATGCCGCCGGCCAGGAAGCCGATGACGCCGCCGCCCAGGGCGGTCAGGCCCGCGATGATCTTCATCATGATCTGCTCGGGGTCCAGGTCGTCCCAGTTGAAGAGTACGTCCTTGATCGTGAAGTACATGGGCAGCGTGGCCTCGTGGCTCTTGGAATTTCCCGTGTGCGCGGACGGGCCGCCGTCCTTTCCCTTGCTGCTGCCCGAGCTGCTCGACTTCTTCGCGCTGCTGCCGGACGAGCTTTTCCCGGCGGTTTCGCTTTTCTCCTTCACCTCATACGCGACCAGCCGGTTGATCTCATCGAACTTCATCAGCTGGCGCTCGGCCTTCAGCACGGTCTTGTTCAGGCTATCGAAGCGCTTGATCGTGTCCTTCAGCACGTCCGAGATGTCGCCGAAGGCATCGACGGAATCCGGGTCGAGGTTGAAATAGAGTTCTTTTGTCATGTCCATTCCTCCAGGAGCTTTTTCTCGCTTTCGCTGTACTTCATGGGCAGGTCCACCAGATCCTTGTTCTTCCGGTACCACTCGCGCTCCCACTTTTCCAGCTTCTTCCCGGTTTTTGTTTTCTCCCGGATGCTGATGACGCGGGAGAAGAGGGAGTCGGGGGAAATCTCCATGTACGCACCGAGGAAGGTCCGCCAGTGCAGATGCGGGAGGGCCCGGCACTCGGTCCCGAGCACGTGGTTGACGGCCGCGGCGATGAGGTCAAAGTCCGCCTCCCAGTCCACCAGCCCGGGCCGCTTTCTGCCGTTTCGCGGCCGCGGATCGACGAAGGACGCAAAGGCCTCGATCGCTGCCTTCACATCCTCCGGCCTGTCCACGTAGAACATCCGCATCAGGGCTTCCGTCCGGTCCCCGTCATCCAGCTCCGGGTCCTGCAGCATCACGAAGATCTCGAGGATCACGCGGAAGTCTGTCCGGATGCGGTAGGACCTGCCGTCAATCGTGACGGCGTCCTGAAGCTCAAACATGGTACTTTTCAGTGTACTTTTTGATGCGGGCCTCTCTCTTCTTGAGTTCTCCGCTCATGGAGATTTCTACCTCATCAGCGACGGCCAGCATCAGGTTGGCCCAGACCGGCAGGCCGCCGGCGGAGGCGAAGAGGTTCATGCTGCCGAAGAGGGGAGTGCACACATCCTCACCGAACAGGGCGTTGAGGATGTCCCGCATCTTCCCGTCCAGGTTCTTCGCCAGGTTGAAGACGTCCTTCTCGTCCGAGATCTCCTCCTGGCTCAGCTTGACCTCTTCCTGGATCAGGTCCAGCGCGGCGAAGCTGTCCGACAGCTTTTCCAGAAACCCCACATCCGTCGGATTGAACCGCACCGTCACCTTCCCGCACAGATCATATTCATTGATCCCGGTATCAAAGCTTATCGATTTCATCTTATCTATCCTCCAGTTTTTTATGCCCGACTTCAGATTACTGCAATTACGCGGAAGTATAGGTTTTACCTCGCACCAACCTTCCCGCGCCGCGTTTTATAGCGGGGAGAAGCCTCCCACCCCAATTCTTAGCGCCCGCAGTACCTAGATGAGGGGCAGCGTTTTTCCCTTGGCGCGCACATTAGAGACTTCCGGGGAGGAGATCAGGTCCCCGGCGTGAAGGTCACTTCGCCGGTGCTTGCATCTTTCGATGCCGTGCCGGTGGTGCGGGTGCCGCCGAAGGTGATGGTCAGGGGCATGCCCAGGTTGCCGCCGCCTTTGCCGCCGAGACCGGTGGCCTCGATCATGCACGAGGCATAGCGCTCGGCAAAGGGCGTCGCCGCGGTGCCGGCATAAAAGTGCACC
>ONGJ01000048.1 GCA_900317375.1 uncultured Eubacteriales bacterium | reverse complement strand
AGTCGGGCCAGGGTACTGATTCCGTCAAGTTCGGGCATCATAATGTCCAGCAGAACAAGAGCGATTTCATCATCGTTCCGGAGGGCTGACAGCGCTTCCAAACCGTTCGAAGCAGAAACCACTTCATAGTTTTCTGCTTCCAGATATATCCTCAATGCCGAGACGATATCCTGGTCGTCGTCGCAAACCAGTATTCTGGGCATTCTCATCATCTCCTCACGCCCGGATGATATCACAACAGAGTTTAAGAAAAAAGAGGAAAAGTCTTTATGAATTGTTTAAGCTGCCAGAACTGCGGGATCAGAGAAAAAAGCAGGGATTCAGATCATAAAACCGAATCCCTGCTTCAAGTTGTTCAGGCAGTTTTTTCAGCGGGCAGAGGAAGCTGCCGTCTGACCGAAGTTATTTTTCCGCCTTCTCTTCGGCCTTGGCTTCCGTCTTGCTCACGGCCTTGATCACCAGCGGCCAGAGAGCAATGCAGTACAGCACGATGATGAAGGTGTTGGCGAAGTGGCCCCAGTGGGTGCCGAGCACGCCGTCAAGCGCCGGCCGCATGAACTTGATCATCAGAAACAGCGGGATCAGGCCCGCGATCCCTGCGGCCAGCCCGGCGCCCTTCAGCCCCGGGGCCTGAAACCCGATCCATCGTTTCTCAATATACCGCGCGAAGGGGAAAGCGATCAGAAGGCAGATGTCTCCGTAGCCGTCGTTCATCATTTTCTGCGGGTCCACCAGCAGCTTTCCGTCCACATAGTCCATGGGGTAGGGCTTGAAGGTGATGTAGGCAATGCCCAGCCAGCCGACGATGAAGCAGATGAGCAGGAGGAGGTTTTCCTTCTCCGGGTGCTCGTCCAGATACGTGAAGATCTTCGCAACGATGATCAGCCAGAATACGGATTCGCATATGCCCACAAAAACATCCTGGGGTGTGTGCACGCCCAGATAGTTCCGCGAGAAAGCCGTGAGCAGCAGGAAAATACCCAGAATCACGGAGACGAATTTCTTCCAGGACCAGGACACCACGGCCAGGCCCCCGTAGATCGGCCCCGCCGTGACGGTGTGGCCGCTGGGGAAAGAATAGCCGGTAGCGGTGGTGATGGCATCTCCGGCCGGGTGCACGCGGGCATCCCGGATCCAGGGGCGGTAGGCGCAGACCGTCAGCTTCACGATGGCGTTGAAGCCGCAGCACAGGTAGTAGGAAACCAGCGTGTACAGGCCCTTCCGCTTGCTGACCACCCAGTAGACAAAGACCGGGATCATGATCAGATAGGTCACGGCAAAGAGAGAGATCCCCTCCATGAACGGCGTCAGCGAGTCGTTGATCGATTCTCTGAAGCGCTGAAGAAACAGCAGGTATTCAATGTCCATTTTTCTCTTTATCTCCTTTTTCTGCTTTTTCTGCAGTCATCGCAGATTCTCGGCCAGCGCGCGGCGGACGACGGAAACGTGAAGCTCTTCCCGCAGCGCCGGCAGGTCCTGGTGATCTGTTCTTCCGGGCGAAGCTTTGCCCGGCATTCCTGGCAGGCGTCCGGCCAGTGCTGGACGTTCTCCGGGAGGGTAAACGTCTTCCCGCAGTACCTGCATGTTCTTGTGACCGTACCCGGCGTCTCCGCCCGGGGCGCGGAAATGCCCGCCGCGGTCTGCGGATCATTCCCGAAAAACAGTTTTTTCATCGCCAATAATCGCTGCCCTCCTCGTGATAACGTGCCCGCTGCCCGGACTGCTGTCCGGGCAGGCCTTCTTTTTGCGGGGATGCCGGACATACGGATCTCTTCCCTTTCATTGAGGAACATTTTATAGAGGAGACCTTAAAAAGTCAAGGGATTTCGGTCTGTGCCGCCAATGATGCCGTGCAGGAATCTTTTACAATTTTTCCAATTGTCAAGCGGGCGCTGTTGTGATACACTGTTGCGGAGAAAAAAGCAGAGGAGGAGAAGCTTATGGGCTTGCAGTACAGGCGTGTTTTGATCAAGATCAGCGGGGAAGCGCTCAGCGGTGAGAAGGGTACAGGCTACGATTTTCCCTTTGTTGTTTCCGTCTGCGAGAGTGTGAAGGCCTGCCTGCAGGAGGGCGCGCAGATCGGTATTGTCATCGGCGGCGGAAACTTCTGGCGCGGCGTCAAGGACGGTGCCGGAAGGGTCGAGCGCGTCAGTGCCGACCGCATGGGTATGCTGGCTACGGCGATGAACTGCCTTGCCGTAAGCGATGTGCTGCGCCAGTGCGGCGTGGACGCCCGTGTGATGACGGCTGTGGATATTCAGGGCGTCGGCGAGCGGCATGATGTGCCGCGTGCCAAAGAGTATCTGGAAGCAGGGAAGGTGGTTCTTTTCGGCTGCGGTACGGGTCATCCCTTCTTCTCCACGGACACGGCCGCAGTGCTGCGTGCCGCCGAGATCGGTGCGGATGCCATCCTGCTTGCAAAGAACATTGACGGCGTCTACTCGGCCGACCCGCGTCAGGACCCGACCGCGGTGAAGTTTGATGAGATCAGCTATCAGGATGTCCTGGCGAGGCGCCTGCAGGTGATGGATTCCACCGCCACCAGTCTGGCCATGGACAACAATCTGCCGGTTCTTGTCTTTGCGCTGAAGGACCCGGCGAACATCGGCCGCGTCCTGCGCGGGGAGAAGATCGGCACGCTTGTGCACGGTTAAATGCATTTTACCCTGCCTCCGGCGGGTGCGATGATATCAATCAACTGAAAGTGAGGAGCATACGATGTCAGATTATCCGGAATTTGAGAACAAAATGAAGAAAACCTGCGAGGCGCTCACCGCGCAGCTGGCAACCATTCGTGCAGGACGGGCCAACGCCTCGGTCCTCGATCAGATTCAGGTCGACTATTACGGGGTGCCCACGCCGATCCAGCAGCTTGCCACCGTCGCGACCCCGGATCCCCGCTCGCTGATGATCCAGCCCTGGGATGCCTCCGTGCTCAAAGGCATCGAGCGTGCGATTCTGGCCTCGGATCTCGGCATCAACCCGCAGAATGACGGCCGCGGCATCCGTCTGGTGTTCCCACCTCTGACGGAAGAGCGCCGCAAGGACCTGGCCAAGCAGACCCGCAAGTACGGGGAGGAGAGCAAGGTCGCCATCCGCAACATCCGCCGCGACGCGATTGAGAAACTCAAGAAACAGCAGAAGAACTCCGAGATCACCGAAGACGATTACAAGATCGCCGAAAAGGACATCCAGAAGCTGACGGACGACTTCATCAAGGAGATCGACAGAATCACCGAAAAGAAAGAGAAAGAGCTGACGGAGATCTGATGCAGACATCCACACAAAATCAACCGGCGGGGGAGAAGAATGTCCCCCGCCATATTGCGATTATTCTGGACGGGAACGGCCGCTGGGCCAAAAAGCGCGCGCTGCCGCGCACGGCCGGCCATGCGGTCGGCGCCGAGACTTTCCGGAAGATCGCCCTGCACTGCCGGGATATCGGCGTCGACTATCTGACGGTCTATGCCTTTTCGACGGAGAACTGGAAGCGGCCGGAAGAGGAAGTCAGGACCATCATGCGCCTGCTGGACAAGTACCTGCATGAGGCCATCGACACGATGGAGCGCGACCATATGAAGATGAAGGTTTTCGGCGATGTGGCCGGCCTCCCGAAGGAACTGCAGGATCTCGTGGCCGAGACAAACGAAATATCAAAACGCTATGAGGGCTTTCAGGCCAACATCTGCCTGAACTACGGCGGCCGGGCCGAGATCGTCCATGCCGCCGAGCGCTATGCCGCCGACCGCCTGGAAGGGAAGGTCGAGGGGCCTCTGACGGAAGAGCGTTTTTCCGGCTACCTCTACTCCTCCGGCATTCCCGATCCGGACCTGCTGATCCGGCCGGGCGGTGAGCAGCGGATTTCCAATTTCCTGCTCTGGCAGTGCGCCTACAGCGAGTTTTACTTCACCGATGTTCTCTGGCCGGACTTTTCCGCCGAAGAACTGGACAGGGCCGTCGAGGCATTTCGCCGTCGTGATCGGCGTTATGGCGGCGTGCTGGCGTGATACAGAAAGATTAACAAACGACAGGAAGAACAGCAATGGTTAAGAGTATTTCCGTTTTGGGCTGCACCGGATCGATCGGACGGCAGACCCTTGCCGTGGCCCGGCATACCGGCATCCGTGTCGCTGCCATGACGGCCAACAGGCAGATTGACCTCCTGGAAGAGCAGGCGCGTCTCTTCCGCCCGGAGTTTGTTGCGGTCTATGATGAACAGGCGGCCGCAGAGCTGAAGACGGCGCTCCGCGATACCGACATCCGCGTCGGCAGCGGCATGGAGGGCCTCCTTGAAGCTGCCACGCTCGAGCAGATTGACTGTGTGGTTACGGCAGTCTCCGGCGCTGTCGGGCTTCGCCCGACCCTGGCCGCCATCGAGAGGAAAAAGCGAATCGCCCTGGCCAACAAGGAGACCCTCGTCTGTGCCGGCGAGATCGTCATGAAGCGTGCCGCCGAAACGGGGGCCGAGATCATCCCTGTCGACTCTGAGCACTCCGCCGTCTTCCAGTGCCTCATGGGCAGACAGAAGGGCGAGCTGCGCCGGATTCTTCTGACCTGCTCCGGCGGGCCCTTCCGGGGGCGGAAGAGAGAAGAACTGGAGGCCATCACCCCCGCCCAGGCTGTGAAGCATCCCAGATGGAACATGGGGGCAAAGATCTCGGTGGACAGCGCCACCCTCATGAACAAGGGCCTGGAATTCATCGAGGCCATGCGCCTGTTTTCCGTCTCTCCGGATGACATCCAGGTCGTCATCCATCCGCAGAGCGTGATTCATTCGATGGTCGAGCTCGTCGACGGCACCGTGATCGCCCAGATGGGCGTCCCGGATATGGGCCTTCCGATCCAGCTGGCTCTGACCTATCCCGAGCGCCTGCCCTCGATGTTTGACCGGCTGGATTTTACAAGCCTGCAGGATCTGAGCTTTTCCGCTCCCGATCTCGAAAACTTCCCCTGCCTGCGCCTTGCCATGGACTGTGCCCGCCGCGGCGGCACGGCCGGCTGCGTGATGAGCGCGGCCAACGAAGAGGCGGTGCATCTTTTCCTGCGCGAGAAGATCGGCTTCAACCGTATTTACGATCTGGCGGCCGATGCGGTTGCCACGCTGGCACAGGATACGGCGGAGAATCTGGAAACCGTCCTGGAGGCGGACGCCGCGGCGCGGCGCTTTGTACATGAGGCGACAGGGTCATGACCGCTGCCTATGTTTTGTTCGGGATCCTGATTTTCGGGGTCCTCATCGCCGTACATGAGTTCGGCCATTTTATGGCTGCAAAGCTCTGCAACGTCAAGGTCAATGAGTTTTCCATCGGCATGGGTCCCGCATTCTGGAAAAAACAGAAGGGGGAGACCCTCTACGCCCTGCGTGCGATCCCCCTGGGCGGCTACTGCGCCATGGAGGGCGAGGACGGCAGCTCTGACGATCCGCGTTCCTTTACGGCGCAGAAACCCTGGAAGCGGCTTCTGATTCTCTGCGCAGGCTCTTTCAACAACTTTCTTCTCGGGCTGATCATCATTTTCTGCCTGTATCTCGGCGTGTCGTCATTTGCCTCTGCGACGATTGCGGGCTTTCAGAAGGACTGCCCCTACGAGCGTGCCGACGGGCTGCAGGTCGGCGACCGCTTCCTCTCCATCGACGGGCATCGCGTCCGCCAGTACTATGACGTGGGTGACTTCCTGGATGCGGGCAGCGGCGTGTATGACCTGGTCCTGAAGCGGGACGGCAAAAACGTCCGCCTGGAAAACTTTGAAATGAAAAAGATCCAGTACGAAGGGCAGGAAAAGAAGCTGTACGGCTTTAACCTCGGCTATGAGAAAGCGACGCTGGGTGTCCGCCTGCGCCATACCTGGGACACGGCGATGGAGTTTGCCCGCATGGTATGGATGGGCCTCGGCCAGCTGGTTCACGGCGAGGTGGGTCTGCGTGACCTGTCCGGCCCGGTCGGCATCGTCGATGTCATGGCCGAGACCGGTGAAAAGGCTGCGTCCACGCGGGACGCGGTCTGCGACATCCTCTTCCTCAGCGCCTTTATCGCCATCAATCTTGCCATCATGAACATGCTGCCCATACCCGCCCTGGACGGGGGCCGTGTTTTCCTGCTGCTGGTCACGGTGCTGATTGAGGCGGTGACCGGAAAAAAGCTGGACCCGAAGTACGAAGCCTACGTGCACGGGGCCGGCATGGTCCTGCTGCTCGGCCTGATGGCCGTGATCATGTTCAACGACGTGCTGAAAATCTTTCAGTAGAAGCGGAGAAGAAAATGACTCGAACGGAAACAAAAACCATCTCTGTCGGCGGCCTGAAGATCGGCGGTCAATCCCCGGTTACGGTCCAGAGCATGTGCAATACCAAGACCTGGGACGTCGAAGCCACCGTCAATCAGATCCGCGCCATGCGTGCCGCCGGTGTCGATCTTGTGCGCCTTGCGGTTCCGGATGAACGGTCCGCTCTGGCAATCGACAAAATCCGCGAGGCCGTCGACGTCCCCCTGGTGGCGGACATCCATTTCGACTATCGCCTTGCACTGCTGTGCGCGGAGCGCGGCATCGATAAAATCCGCATCAACCCCGGCAACATCGGACCGGAAGAGAATGTCCGCGCTGTGGCAAAAGCCTGCAGCGAGCGCGCCATCCCCATCCGCATCGGCGTGAACGCCGGCAGCCTGGAGAAGCCTCTTCTTGAAAAATACGGTCATCCCTGCGCCGAGGCGATGGTCGAAAGCGCCCGCGGTCATGTCCGTCTTCTCGAAAAGGCCGGCTTTGAGGACATCTGCCTCTCGCTGAAGTCCTCCACCGTCCCGCTCACCGTTGCCGCCTACCGCCTTGCCGCCGAGAGCTTTCCCTATCCGCTGCATCTCGGCGTTACGGAGACCGGCACCGATTGGAACGGCACCATCCAGTCCGCCGTCGGCATCGGTACCCTTCTCTGCGAGGGCATCGGCAACACCATCCGTGTTTCCCTGACCGCAGATCCCGTACGCGAGGTGAGTGCGGGCATCGCCATCCTGAAGGCGGCAGGCCTCCGACCGGGCGGCGTGCGCTTTATTTCGTGCCCGACCTGCGGCCGGACCGAGATCGACCTGATCGGTCTTGCCTCCCAGGTTGAAGAGCGCGTTCGGAACATGAACCGCGACATTACGGTTGCCGTGATGGGCTGCGTGGTAAACGGCCCCGGTGAGGCGCGTGAGGCTGACTTCGGCATCGCCGGCGGAAAGAACAAGGGCCTTCTTTTCCGGAAGGGTGAGGTGCTTGGAACCTATCCCTATGACGAGCTTCTGCCCCGGCTTCTTGACCTGATTGAAAACAGCGACCCCTGACTTTACTCTCTGCGGAGCTGAACCATGGACCATACTCCCTTCCTGACTGCCTTTCCGGGCTGCTCGGATTTTTCCGAACTGTGCGGCGGACTGAAAAATGCATATATCACGGCTGTGCAGGTCTCCGAGGCCGAGCGGACAATCTCCGTCTCGGCTTGGTTTCCTGCCATGCCGTCTCCGGTCGAGACCTCCTCTCTGTCCGAGCGGATTCGGTCCGACTATGACCTGCGCAGCGTGAGCCTGCAGCCCGATTTTCCGAAACCGGTTTCCTCCGTGACGGAGGCCGCGGGTGCCCCCGGTTCTGCCGTCGGCATACCGGCGCCTGCGGGCAGCGTCCTCTACGGCCGCTCGATCCGTCAGGCGCCGGTTCCCATGAGCAGCCTGACTCTGGAATCCGGCCGCGTGACGGTCGAGGGTGACGTCTTTGCTGTCTCCAGCCGCGCGCTTCAGAAACGGGGCGGTGCGGTTCTTTCCTTTGACATGACCGACCGGACAAACAGCGTCCGCGTCTCCCACTACCTGCGTTCGGAGGACGACCAGAGCATTCTGGACAAGATCAAAGAAGGCGATCATCTGACCGTACAGGGGGAGATCAGCTACTCCAAATTCGACGACGACATGGTGCTTGACCCACGGAATATCGTAAAGGGGAAAAAGACCGTCCGCCCGGACAACGCACCCGAAAAACGCGTTGAGCTGCATATGCATACCCGCTTTTCCGCGCTCGATGCCCTGACCGACCCCGAGGCCCTGATCAAGCGGGCTGCCTATTGGGGAATGCCGGCTGTTGCCGTGACCGACCACGGCGTCGCCCAGGCCTTCCCGGACATGTGGAAACACGGCAAGAAGAACGGCGTCAAGGTCATCTACGGCCTCGAGGCCTATTACTACGAGGATGCCCGTAAGATTTTCCACGGCGATTCCGACCTGCCGCTGGATACCGAGACCGTCGCCTTTGACATCGAGACGACCGGCCTCAACGAGAGCACGGACCGTATCACGGAAATCGGCGCCGTGATTTATGCCGGCGGAGAGATTCGGGACAGCTTTCAGACTTTTGTCAACCCCGGCATGCCGATTCCACAGGAGATCACCGACCTGACCGGCATCACCGATGCCGATGTCGCCTCCGCACCGGGCGAAAAGGAAGCGCTGGAGGCCTTTCTGCGCTTTGCCGGGGGCCGGCCGCTCGCAGCGCACAATGCCGATTTCGACACCGGGTTTATGAGGGCGGCAGCTGTGCGCAATGGCATGACCTTTGACCTTCCCTATCTTGACACCCTTGTGGCGGCCCACCATCTGCTGCCGGAGCTGACCCGTTTCAAGCTCGACACGGTTTCCAACCACCTGAAGCTGCCGAAGTTCAACCATCACCGCGCCTCTGACGATGCCGCCGTGGTGGCGCGCATTATGGAGAAGTTTATCCCCATGATGCAGGACCGCGGCATCAGGGACCTGAACGGCATCAACCGGCTCTGCGAAGACAACGCCCGTGCCGAGAAGACCTTTCATATGATCCTGCTGGTGAAGAACCGGACAGGGCTGAAAAACCTGTACAAGCTGATTTCCAGCTCATATCTGGAGCACTTTTACCGTACGCCGAATATCCCGCGAAGCCTGCTTGAGACCCACCGGGACGGCCTTCTGGTCGGCTCGGCCTGCGGGATGGGCGAACTGTACGGCGCCGTCATGCGCGGCGAGAGCGATGAAAAACTGAAGGAAATTGCCTCCTTTTACGACTATCTTGAGATCCAGCCGATCTGCAACAACGCCTTTCTGATCGAAGACGGCCGCGTCAGCGGGGAAGAGGTCCTGCAGGACTATAACCGCACGATTCTGCGCCTCGGCAGGGAACTGGGAAAGCCTGTGATCGCGGCTTCCGACGTGCATTTCCTCGACCCCGAGGACGAGCAGTATCGCCGCATCCTTCTTGCCGCCAAAAAATTCTCCGACCCCGACCGGGAGTGCCCGATCTACTTCCGCAACACGGAAGAGATGCTGGCGGAGTTTCAGTACCTGGGCGAGGAGACCGCCCGCGAGGTGGTCATCACCAACACCCGGGCCATCGCCGATCAGATCGAGGAGATCGAGCTCCTGCCGAAGGGGCTTTTCCCGCCGAAAATCGAAAACTCGGCCGAAGAGCTGAAAAACCTGGTTTACGGCAAGATGCACCGCGTTTACGGCGAGGTCCCGCCGCCGGTAGTGCAGGAGAGGGTCGACACCGAGCTCAAGACGATCCTCGATCACCACTATGACGTCATCTACATGAGCGCCCAGAAGCTGGTGCAGAACTCGCTGGAGCACGGCTATCTGGTCGGCAGCCGGGGCAGTGTCGGCTCCTCGATGGTGGCCTGGATGAGCGGCATCACCGAGGTCAACTCTTTCCCGGCGCACTATGTCTGCCCGCAGTGCTGCTATTCGGAGTTCCCCTCGCTGAAGCTGTGCTGGAACCCTCATGCCGAAGCGGGGCACGAAGCGGACCTCAGCGCGTCGATGTTCACCGAAGAGCTGCCCGCCTACGGCTGCGGCGCCGACATGCCGGAGAAAAACTGCCCCCTCTGCGGCACCCCTCTGCGGCGTGACGGCTTCGACATCCCCTTTGAGACCTTCCTGGGCTACCCCGGAAACGAAAAGACCCCTGATATCGACCTGAACTTCTCGGGTGAGTATCAGGCCAAGGCCCATAAGTATACTGAAACGCTCTTCGGCTCGGACCACGTTTTCCGCGCTGGCACCATCGGGACCCTGGCCGAGAAGACCGCCTATGGCTATGTCAAGAAGTATCTTGAAGAGCGGGGCATAAAGGCTACCCGCGCCGAAGAAAACCGCCTGGCTGCCGGTCTGGTGGGCATCAAGCGCACCACCGGCCAGCATCCCGGCGGCCTGGTCGTCATTCCTCAGGACAAGGATGTCACCGACTTCTGCCCGGTCCAGCACCCGGCGGACGACCCGAACTCCGACATCATCACAACCCATTTTGAATATCACTGCATGGAGGACAACCTCCTCAAGCTCGATGAGCTGGGCCATGATGACCCGACCATGATCCGCATGATGGAGGATATGACCGGTGTGAATGCGAGGGAAATCTCGCTTTCTGACCCCGAGACCATGTCCATCTACACGAGCCCGGCGGCCCTCGGCCTGCCGGACGACGACCCAATCATCGGCAAAACCGGCACGATCGGCGTGCCCGAGTTCGGAACCGGTTTTACGCGCCAGATGCTGGTGGACACGCAGCCGAAGCTGTTCGACACCCTGGTTCGGCTTTCCGGTTTCTCCCACGGAACCGATGTGTGGGCGGGCAATATCCACGACCTGATCGTGAGCGGTACGGCGACGGTTGACGAGACCATCGGATGCCGCGACGACATCATGATCTATCTGATCGGCCTGGGCATGGAGCCGTCTCTGGCCTTCCAGACCATGGAGTCGGTGCGAAAGGGGAAGGTCAAAAAGTCCGGCAAGTTCCCGGGCGATGCGGAACAGCAGATGAAGGACCTGGGCGTTCCGGACTGGTGGGTGGAATCGGCGCGCAAGATCGCCTACCTCTTCCCAAAGGCCCATGCGGTGGCCTATGTCATGATGGCCTTCCGCATCGCCTGGTTCAAGGTGCATGAGCCGCTGGCCTTTTACTCCGCCTATTTTTACCGCCGCAGCCAGAAGGGCGGCTTCGACATCGACATGATGGGCGGCGGCACCGAGAGAGTCCGGCGGAAGATCAACGAGATGAAGCGCGCCAGCTCTCTGACAGCCAACGAAGAGGACCTGATCGTTACCCTGGAGGCGGTGTACGAGTTCAATATGCGCGGCTTCCGGTTCGCACCGATTGATTTTCAGCACTCGGACGCGATCCGCTTCCTCATCACCGATGACCGCACGATACTCCCGCCCTTTGTTTCGGTGCCCGGCCTCGGCGAAACAGCTGCCTGGGACCTGGCCCACTGCCGGGAGAGCGGACGCGAGTTCATCTCCATCGACGAGATCGGCTCTGCCTGCCCGAAGGTTTCCCAGACGCACCTTGAGACCCTCAAGCGCATGGGCGCCTTCGGGGATCTTCCGGATTCCTCCCAGGTGTCCCTCTTTGACGACTGGTAATACTGCACGAATTTTTCTTCGCCATTTTGTATATCCTGACAGGTGCGGCAGCTGACAGACGGCTGCCGCACCTGCTTTTCTTACGATCAAAGAAAAGTGTATATACAGCATGAAATGTTTTGCAACTTGCATGAAAACATAGAATGAAGCAGCTGCCGATATAGTCATCTTGCATATTCGGCAGGATTGTGTTAAAATACCAACAATAATGAAGCAGTATGCCTTTTGACTTTTCCGCCGGTTAATCGCCGGTTGAAAGCACCGGATAAACTTGGAACAGGGGGGACGTTTATGGATAACAAAGCCAAGATTATAACGGTTGCCGGCAAGGGCGGCGTTGGCAAGACCTCGATCTGTGCATCGATCGTTCGGCTTCTGGTTGAACAGTACCCGGACAAGAAGATTCTTGCCATCGACGCTGACCCTGCTGTCGGCCTTTCCGTTGCTCTTGGCGTGGACGTGAAGCTGACGCTGGATGATATTCGCATGAGTATTGTTGACAGTGTGGAAAACGGCGAGACCCGCGAGGCGCTCGAGCTTCTCAGCGAGGCCCGCTTCCGTATTTTCGACGCGCTGGTGGAGATGCCCGGCTTTGCTTTTCTGGCCATCGGCCGCCCGGAGGGGTCGGGGTGCTACTGCAAGGTAAACTCCTACCTCAAAGAGGTCATCGGCCTCCTGGCCGGGAGCTTTGACTATGTCGTCATCGATGGCGAGGCGGGCATCGAGCAGATCCAGCGCCGGGTGATGGAGAGGGTGACGCACCTTCTGCTTATCACGGATCAGAGTGCGAAGGGTGCCCAGGTGATTGCCTCCATCAAATCGGTGGCGGACGATCTGATCGACTATGACTGTGTCGGTGTCATCCTCAACCGCGTGACCAATCCCGAACTGGCAGGTCTGACCCAGCTGCCGGGGGTGGAGGTCCTCGCGATGATCCCTGCGGACGCCGCCTTTGCCGAAAACGACATCCGCGGCAGGAGCGTCATGGAGCTGCCCGCGGACTCAGCCATGCTCCAGGGGGTGCGGGAGGCACTCCGGAAAACAGAAATCTTAACAAAAGAAGAGGTGTAACATTTGAAAGATCTGAAGCATCTGATCTACTTCGAGAGACTGCTTGAGAATGCCGACAACGAGCTGATCGAGAAGCGGAAGAAGGAGGGGGGCATCTGCCTCGGATATACCTGCTTCCACATTCCCGAGGTTCTTCTCAACGTTGACCGCTGCTTTTCGACCCGGCTCCGCGCCCCGAACACCGGCTCCATTGACATCGCCACCTACTACATGTCCAACTACACCTGCGAGTTCGCCCGCGCCCTGCTCGAGCGCGCCATCGAGGGCGGGTACCGCTTCCTGGACGCACTGATCGGCGTCGATGCCTGCTCCATGATGAACCGTTCGATGGAGCATTTTGAGATCCTGCAGGTCAATGACAACCCGAAGTTCTTCGTGACCCACTGCGACATGCCCTTCAAGATCACGGACTACACCCTGGCCGGTTACACCCGGCAGATGCGGGTGCGCGTGCTGGACCGGCTGGCGGAGGTCTTCGGGGCGGACACCTCGGACGCGGCCATCCGCGGCGCGGTGGCCGAGCACAACGAGGTCTGCCGCATCATTCAGGAGATCAGCGAGATGCGCAAGCGCCCGAACCCGGTCATCACCGGCTACGAGTTCCACGTCATCAACCTCGTGACCTACGTCTGTCCCAAGCGCGAGATCCTGCCTTACCTGCGCGAGACGCTGGAGGAGCTGAAGCACCGCCGCCCCGACCGGAAGAACCCCTGGCGCGCCCGCGTGTCGATTGTGGGCTCCGAGATCGACGACCCGAACCTGACGAAGCTCATCGAGGGCTGCGGGGCGCTGGTGGTCTCCGACCGCTACTGCTTCGGCTCGACGCCCGGGCGCGAGCTCATCGAACTCAACGACGACGAGGACGCGCTGACGCAGGTCTGCCGGCACTATATGGAGGTCTCCGAGTGCGCGCGCTGGATCTCCGACGAGAAGGTGCTGCAGCGGCGCGAGACCGCCGACCGCCTGGCGAAGGAGTTCGGGGCCGAGGGCATCATCTACGAGCAGATGAAGTACTGCGACTACTGGGGCTTCGAGCGTGCGCTGGTCAGCCACATCATGCACGACGAGTACGGCTGGCCCGTCCTCTCGGTGGACCGCCTGTACAACAACGGCAACTCCGGCCAGCTGCGCACCCGCGTCCAGGCCTTTGTCGAGTCGCTGGAGATCAAACGAATCCATAAAGAGGAGGGCAGGGCATAATGGCAAAGCTGCAGTACCCCAATCCGAAATTCTTCAAGGCCCGTGACAACATCGACTGGAAGAAGCAGGGCGAGAACCTGAAGGAGGTCGCCGGCATCTTCGCCGGCATGCTGAAGGAGACCGACTGGAAGCAGTTCGCCCGCGACAGCCTGAACGTCCTCCGCTCCGACGGCGAGCGCGTCAAGGGCGAATTCTCCGACTTCATGGCCCTCCCCGCCGCCGAAAAGTGGGACCGGGTATTAAACGGCGAGCGCAGCCTCGGCCGCCTCTACCGCAAAGGCGCCATGTGCACCGTCCGGCGCGAGTGGCGCGGCGTCGCCGACACCGCCTACGACTTCTTCGAGTGGGCGCGCATGTGGGGCATGCTCCTCGCGACCTTCTCGAAGGACCTCGTCCCCGCCCTGAACAGCGCCCTGTGGTACCGCTGGATGATATCCTACTTCTGCTGCCACGGCTTCATGGACAAGAACCTCATGGGCCTGCGCGGCTCGAACCTGCGCATGAGCCACGCGGCCACCTACGCCATCTTCCGCTACGTGGCCGAGAATCTGGTCCTCCTCTCCAAGGCCGACCGCAAGAACGGCAACAGCGACGAGCTGAACAAAATGCTCTTCACCTTCGACGAGATGACCATGGGCCAGATCGCCGCGGGCTTCCCGGACCTGCTGGCCATCCCGCACCAGCTCCTGCCCATGTTCCTCGTCTCCGAGATCGACCAGCTGGTCTGCATCCCCTACATCGACGCGGTCGAGAGCTACGGCCTGCCCTCCGACACCTGCCCGGTCCCGTCCTCCGAGTGCGGCGCCCTGGTCATCGACGCGCTGCCCGACATGGGCTCGCTCTTCATCTCCAGCTCCATGCCCTGCGACGGCTCCACCATGGCCTCGAGCTACTTCGCCCGCCGCTTCCCGGACATCCCGGTCTTCCACCTCTGCTTCCCGGTCCGCTACCTGGATGAGGAGACCGTCCAGATGGGCGCCGAGGACATCCGGGCCTGCATCCGCGCCATCGAGGACGCCACCGGCGCCAAATGGAACTGGGAGCATTATTTCGAATGCATGCGCCGCTTCAATCAGGAGACCGACCTCGAACTGCAGAAGTGGGAGATCAACCGCTCCTCCCGCCCCCAGTTCATCGGACCCAGCTACGAGCTCTTCCGCAAATGGAACTATGAGATGGACGGCGGCATCGACCCGCGCGTCCTGCCCGAGATGCAGAAGATGAACCGCATGCTCCAGCGCGCCTACGAGAGAGGCGAGACCGCCTGGCCTAAGCGCAAGATGAAGTACCGCGCCCTGGTCTGGTCCTGCCCGGCCCACTACTACGCCAACTTCTCCAACTGGCTGGCCAACTGCTGGGGCATCGACGTCCTCGTCGAGATGGAATCGCTCAACTACACCAAGCACCTCGAGACCGAGGATAAGGAAGAGGCGCTGCGCGACCTGGCCCGCCTGTACGAGCGCATGGTCATGCGCCGCCACACCAACGGCGGCTACCAGAACGTCGTGGACGAGTGCTGGCGCCAGTGCGAGGCCTGGGACGCCAAGCTCGTCATCATGTACCAGAACGTCGCCTGCAAGAACATGGCCACCGTCCAGGGCCTGCTGGACGAACAGGGCCGCGCCCGCGGCTACGACCTCATCTGGGTCGAGCACGACCTGATGGACCCCCGCACGGTCTCGCGCCGCACCATGCGCGACAAGGTCAACGCCTACATGACCACCGTCATGCGCGCCGAGCCCGTCGACCCCTCCCTCGTCGAGTTCGAAGACGAGGTATGTATGTAGAAAGTAAGAATTGAAAATGATATAGATTGAAGGAGATAAACAGTATGAAATACTTCGGCGGTTGCGACGTAGGTTCCACCTACACCAAAGCGGTCATCCTCGACGAGAACGGCAAGATGGTTGCCGACACCACCATCAAAAGCAAGATCAATTCCGAACAGTCCGCCATCGCGGCCATGGACGAGGTCATCGCCAAGGTCCCCGAGCTGAAATCCTCCAAGGACCTCGCCTACCTCATCGGCGAGATCTCCTGCCACGCCATGGGCGTGCACGTCACCGACCCCTCCGTCAAGGCCATCATCGACATCGGCGGCCAGGACGTCAAGGGCATCAGCGTCGACACCGACGGCACCGTGAAGAACTTCGCCATGAACGACAAGTGCTCCGCGGGCACCGGGCGCTTCTTCGAGGCCATGGCCCGCTCCTTCGAGCTGCCCCTGCCCGAGTTTAGTAAGCTCTCCCTCACCGCGAAGAACGTCATCCCCATCACCGCCCAGTGCACCGTCTTCGCCGAGAGCGAGGTCATCACCCTCGTCGGCGAGGGCAAGCCCATGGACGAGATCGCCGCCGGCATCGAGATGGCCGTCGCCAAGCGCTGCTTCGTCATGGCCAAGAAGGCCGGCGCCACCGACAGCATCACCCTCACCGGCGGCTGCGCCAAGAACGACGGCCTGAAGGAGGCCATCGAGCACGTGCTCAAGCTCAAGGTGGTCGAGCTGAAAACCGACCCCCAGCTCATGGGCGCCCTGGGCGCCGCCGAGTACGCGCGCCAGAAGGGCCTCGCCCGGAAATAAAGCGGAAAGGAGCAGGCAGCCTTGAAATTTCTGTTGAAACTGCTGAAGGTCCTCTTCACCGTCGTCGCGGTGCTCTTCGTCGTCTATTTCTGGAACCTTGACCAGAAGGTCCTCGGCTGGGCCTATAAACAGGTCAACGCCATGTTCGACCGCAAGAAGGTCAACCAGGTCTTCTGACGCGATGGAGCTGTATAATTCCCTCATCCGCGACACCCTCGCCGCCCTCGGTCCCCCCGCGCCCCGCGCCTGGGATTACCGCGAATCGGACTGCCGCCGCGACCTCGGCTCCAGCGAGCTCGTCCTGCAGAAGGACGCCGCCTACGAGCTGGGCTCCTCCGGCCACGGCTCGCTCAACTGCGTGCTCTTCACCTCGTCCCCGGAGTTCTGCGACCGCGACCGGGTCGAGCTCCGGGGCCCCGACCTGGGCGAGATCCGTGCCGACACCGACTTCGCCCGCATCGCCATCCTGCGCGTGGGCGTGCTCGACGACGACAGCGAACGGGTCTATCGCATCCTGAAGGACATCGAGTTCGCCAAGTACCACGTCAACCCCGAGGGCTACATGGTCCGCATCTCGCCCGAAAGCTGCCGCGAACAGGTGCGCGTCTCCCGCAAGGCCCTCCGGGGAGGGATCAGCCTGCACGCCGTCGGCTGCAGCTACATCCGGGAGTATCGGAAGGACCCCAACGTCCTGAACGCCCGCGTGCTCTTCCTCACCGGACCGGGCTACGACTACCCCGGCCTGCTGGAGATCGCGAAGAAAGCCTCCGCCGTCACCGGCACCCTGACCACCATCCTCGAGGGACTCCCGACCGACTGCTCCGTCTGCTCGCTGAAGGGAATCTGCGACGAGGTGGACGGCATGAAGGAACTGCACTTCGGCGTCGGCGCGAAAGGCGCCGACCGCCGCGCACCCTGATCCCGACCCCCGCACCCC
>ONGJ01000120.1 GCA_900317375.1 uncultured Eubacteriales bacterium | reverse complement strand
CAGGGGGATCCCGCGGCAAAAAGCGTGGACGAGGTCGTCCTCTGCTATCCGGCCTTCAAGGCCATCAGCACCTACCGTCTGGCGCATGTGCTGTACGTTGACGGGGTACCCCTTCTGCCGCGCATGATGACGGAGTATGCCCACCGCCTGACCGGGATCGACATCCATCCCGGCGCTCAAATCGGGGATTCGTTTTTCATCGATCACGGCACCGGTGTCGTCATCGGTGAGACGACCACCATCGGCTGCAATGTCAAGCTGTACCAGCATGTGACCCTGGGCGCCAAGAGCTTTGAGGTCGGCGAGGACGGGTCAAGGGCATCAAGCGGCATCCCGACATCGGCGACCGGGTCGTGATCTATTCGGGCGCCACCATCCTGGGCGGCGAGACGCAGATCGGAAACGACTGCATCATCGGTGGCAGCGTATGGCTGACCCATTCGGTTCCCGCCGGGAAAATGGTCCTGTCACGGATCGCCGTGACAGACACGACCCTGACGAAGGAACGCAAGACCGAACCGATCCTGGACTGCTCCATGCTGTAAAAACATGATGGAAGTCGGAAAACCGGGATCTGGTTCATTGAGACAAAATATGCGCGGCGGTATAGACTTCGTGCGAGAGCAAACGGACCCTTCCGCGCAGCGGCAGTAATCTGAAGTCGGGCGCTCCCAATCAGTCTCTGCCGTGCGCGGCAAAGGAAGGGTTCTGCCCCTGTCCTCAATTCTGCGGCCGCTCACAATTGGGAGGGAGGCCCTGTCATTCCGACTTACGCAAAAAACATCTTCCGGAATCCTTGCTGGAATCCGGAAGATGTTTTATTATCGCCTGCGGGCGTCAGGTCTCTGCCTCTTTTCGGGCGCGCTTGTCCTGATACATGATCTTGTCCGCGCGGCGGACGGTGTCGATGGCGTAGGGGTCCGTCTTTGGGTCGTAGACGGCAACGCCCTTTGCGACGCGGATCTCCTCCCACTTGTTCAGCGCCTTTTCACAGGCCTCCGCGGCGTTCTGATCGAACTTCTCTATGAGCTCGTCCCGCTTCTCGTAATCGTTGCCCCTCAGGATGACGGCGAACTCGTCGCCGCCGGTGCGGTAAACGGGGCTGTGGTGAAACACGCGGCAGATCAGCTGGCAGGCGTTCTTCAGATAGAGGTTGCCCTTGTCATGCCCGTACAGATCGTTGATGGTCTTGAGCCCGTTGCAGTCAAACACGCCGATGGCAAATTCCGGCGCTTCCTCTCTGTCGATCTGCTCCTGCAGGCTGTCCAGCGCGTCTGTGAAGGCGCCCTGATTCTTCACCGAGGTCAGCGCGTCGACATAGACGCGCCTGTTCAGCTCGCTGATATGCTCCTTCACGTGGCTGGTCAGCTGGCGGAAGGCCCGGGTCAGCTTGCCGACCTCGTCGTCCCTGTCATAGTCCAGTTCAAAGTCATAGTTGTCTTTGACCACGAGCTCTGCTGCCCGGGTGAGATCCTCCAGCGGCGCGGTGATCCGCCGGGTATAGAGCATGGTGAAGGCGCTCATGACCACAAGTACGAGAACGGAAACCAGCAGCACCTCGGTCACCAGCTTCTGCCACTCTCCCTCGGTCTCGGAAATCGGGACCGCGACCGTCAGACGCATGCCGTTGCTGAGGGGAAGCCACGCGGCCTGCTTTTCCTCCCCGTTATAACTGTAGCGCAGGAAGGTGCTGCTCGCCAGCAGGCCGTCCGGCGTCTCGGGCATGGTTTCGTCGGTCACGGTCGCCACGTCGATGTACGGGTGGAAAAAGAGCGTGCCGTCGGCGCTGTTCAGAAAGGCGTAGCCGTGCTTGTACAGGCGGATGCTTTCCACCTGCCGGGCCATGGTGGAATAGTCGATTTCGATGCCCACCACGCCGACGAACTGCCCGTGCCAGTAGATGGGCGTGTTGTACGAGATCACGCGCACATCCAGATTGTCGGTGATATACGGGGGCAGCCATACGGCTTCGCCGGTTTGCTTGGGGACGGTAAACCAGACGAGCTTGGAGGTGTCCTGCGTGTCGTACTGCGTGATGTCGGTCGGCTCGTGCGGCACGAACACGGTGCCGTCCAGGTTGGTGTACCAGAAGCCCTTGACGCTGTCGGATACGGAGGGGTCGATGCGGTAGTAATAGGTCAGCACGCCGTTGGTTTTATAGGCCATCTCCTCAAAATACTTCTCCACGCGCTCCATATGCCGCTCGAGCTGCCCGTCCTCCAGACCGTCCAGATCGCTCTCCACATAGGTCGAGACTCTGCTCACCGCCTTCTGAACGCTGTCGAAGTAGTAGTCGAGGTTTCGCTCGCCGGTCTCGCACAGCAGCAGGAGCAGCTGGTCGGATTCGCGCCTTTCGCTGCTGCGGATGAAATACACGCTGAGAGCTGTGACGATGGTCAGCGCGATCAGCACCACAAAGACGGTCATCAGTGTGATTCTTGTTCGCAGTGAATGCATGGTCGATCAATCACCTTTCAAAGACTCGGACTGCGCGGGGTCTGCATCCGGCCGGGCTTCCCGGACATATTTCGTTTCAAACTCGGATGCGTGCAGCGGGCGCGAGAAGAAATAACCCTGCACCAGGCCGCAGCCCAGCTCCTTCAGCAGCTCCACCTGCTTCCCGGTTTCAACGCCCTCTGCAATGACGGGGACCTTCAGGTTCCTGGCAATGTCCAAAATCAGCGCCACCAGCTGGATATCCTTCTCGCTGTGCTCGATGTTCCGGACAAAGGCGCGGTCCATTTTCAGCACGTCGATCGGCATGGCCGACAGCATGTTCAGGGACGAATACCCGGTGCCGAAATCGTCCATCTCGACCGTGTAGCCCTTTCTGCGCAGGTTCTCGACCACCCGGATGACCTGGTCGGCGTTCTCGGTATAGGCCGATTCGGTCACCTCCAGCTTGAGGGAGTCGTGATCCAGCTGGTTGACCTGCAGGATCTCGTCCAGTGTCTTTTCCAGCTTCGGGTCAAACACATCCACCCGCGACAGGTTGACCGACACGGGAATCGTGATCCCGTACTGCTCACGCCACCGCACGACCTGGCGGGCGGCCTCTGACCAGACGTATCTGTCCACCAGGCTGATCTGTCCGTTTTTCTCGAACAGCGGGATGAACTCGTCCGGCGGGATCATGCCCAGCTCGGGATGGCGCCAGCGGACCAGCGCCTCGGCGCTTGCCAGCCTCGGCGGCTCGGCCTGGATATCGAATTTCGGCTGATAATAGACCTCGAACTGGTATTCGTCCAGCGCCCTGCTCAGGTCGTTCAGCAGGCGCTGCTCGTAGATCTCGCGCTTGCGCACCTGATCGTCGAACACGACCAGCCGGTCCTTATAGTGCCCGCGCGCCATGCCGCAGGCGATGCGCGCCCGGTCAAAGAGCTGGACGGGCTCTACCTTTTCCTGCCAGGGCATGACGCCCATGCGGATACGGATGTTGGCGTTCGGCGCCAGATCCGTCAGGACCTGCTGCAGGCGCTTATAGACGCTGCGGTAGTTTTCAAGGCGCCGGCAGTAGATATCGAAACGGTCCGCTCCGAAGCGCCCGCCGATGCCGCCGTTCTCCCTGGCAACTGCCAGGATTTCCTTTCCGAGCACACGCAGGACCTCGTCGCCGAAATCCCGCCCGTTGAGCTCGTTGACCGAGTGGAACTGCTCGATGTTGACGACGACGGCATCCATCGGCATTTCGGGATGCTCGCGGAACATGCGGTTGGCGTATTCAAAGAAATAGTCACGGTTGTACAGACCTGTCAGCGCGTCGGTCTCGGTGGCTGCGATCAGTCTCTGGGCCTTTCTGACTGAGCGCATGTTCTGAATCAACAGCAGCAGGATGATCAGGACCACCGCGGCGGCGACGGACAGCACGGTGACGAGGTGGTCCTGCAGGAAGTCCCGCAGGCTGAGCTTTGCCTCTTCCGAGATGTAATAGGACATGGCCGTGTTGACCGTGGACTTGGGAACCATGCCGACGGTCTTGGTCAGAATGGAATAAAGCAGGGTCTCTCCCTTTTCGACCGCAAAGCTGTAATCCATCTCCACGTTGGTGCTGATGGTGGTCAGGCGGTACTTTTCACACAGCCGCGCGACGTTGTTGTAGCGGTAGTTGCTGATCAGCACGCAGTCCGCCACCCCGTCCGCGACTGCCTTCAGGCAGTCCGCCGTGGTCGGGTAGTACAGACAGCGCCAGTCCGGAAAATGTTCGACGAGGAATGCGTCATAATTCGGGTTGCCCTCGTTGACGGCGACGGCCACATGCTCCCTGCGGGCAAAATTCCGCTGATCGGTATGCCGGATCACCGCGAAAACCTCGGTCTCGGCCAGGGGCGGCGTCATGACCACGCCGATCTGTTCCCCGTTATAGGGGCTGAAATTGGCAGGGAAGACGCAGTCCACCTCGCCCTTTCCCAGCGCCTCAAGCGCCGCGGCGGCCGTGGGATAGCACACCGCTTCGAAATCCAGATGGGCGTTGGCCATGCAGTTGGCGGCATAGAGCAGATAGTCCTTCATCACGCCGGTCAGCTCGCCCGTGTTTTTGTCCTGGGCGCAGAAGGCAAGATAGTTGTCCTGATAGCCCATGCGGATGGTCCCGTGTTCTGCCAGCCAGTCGACCTCTTCCGCGGTGAGAAAGGCGTTGGCGCCGACGCGCCGGATGTATTTTTCAAAGAGCTGCTGGTTGTAATAGCGGTTTTCGTCCTGAATCCGGCTCATGGCCGCGTTCAGTTCGTCCAGCAGATCCGGGCGGTTTTTGCTGACCGCAAAATAGTAGTCGGACGAGCCTGTCTTGCAGATCGGGATCGCCTGGGTCGAATGGACGAAGGAATCCACCGTGACGTAGCCGTCAAGCTCACCCACGGCGAGCTTTTCCAGAGACTCTTCCTCCGTGTACGAAACCTCGACGATCTCCGGCTCCACGCCGTTCTGTTCTGCCCATTCCCGGTACAGATCCGCCTGCACGCTGCCCTTGTTGACGCCGATCCGCCTGCCGTTCTGCGTGCGCGGATCCTCCGGCAGAATCTCGCGGTTGTCCGGCGAGACGAAGAGATAGTATTCCTCCGAGCCCATGGGCAGCGAGGAATAGAGCATGTATTCGGTGCGCTCCTCGGTGTACGAGACATCGCTCATGAGATCGATTTCGCCCTTCTCCAGCATCTCGAGCAGGTCCGACCAGCTTCCGCTGATGTACTCATAGGTCCAGCCCGTATAGCAGGCCAGCTTGATCTGGTATTCATAGGCATAGCCGCTGCGCCGGCCGCGCTCGTCCAGCGCGTTGTAGGACGAGTCGTACCAGCCGACCCGGACGACCTTCCCGTTCTCCTGTGCCTTCGCCGCAGCCGGCACAAAAAGGACCGCCGCAAGAACAAGGCACAGCAGAAGGGCTGCTGTGCGTCTGAGGGGAACGATCTCCGAATGCTTCATCTTCGTATCCTCACTGCTTCTCAGGCTTATGGCATAAGCGCATAGATAAAACCGATCTTATTATACCAGAGGACACAGCGGGATTCAATCGGAAAAGCGCCCCGGATGAGAAAAAATTTCAAAAAAGATTCAAAATGAATACAAAGTGATAAAATGCCTGAAAAATCACCGTTTAATCACCGTTATTGGGGAAAAATGTTTGGAAATTAAGAATTCCTAAGTAGTTTTTTCCGGAGGGTTGTGATATAGTAGCCTTACAAAAATTATCCATTCAGCAAAGGATGGTGGAATGAAATGAAAAAACGGGTGTTTGCGCTCCTGCTTTGTCTGCTGCTCTGCCTTTCCATCCTGCCGGTCGGCGCTTTCGCGGATGACTACTGCGAGCACGACATCGTGAAGATGGA
>ONGJ01000124.1 GCA_900317375.1 uncultured Eubacteriales bacterium | reverse complement strand
CGCAGCCCGACTCCGGACGAGATGGCCATTCTGGAGAGGACCTTTTCGCGCAGCGGCTTCACGCAGGGCTATCTGGACGGCGACAAGACCGACATGCACGGCGTCCGCGCCGAGAGAGACGACAACATCGACGAGCTTTATGAGGAGGCCAGAAAGGCCTATGCCAGCGGCGAGATGCGCCGCGTTCCCGTCCACTTTTACAGCCTTGTCAAGAAGGGCGAGCCCGTCAAGGCCATCGCTTTTGACGACGACGGCAACCGTGCCGTGGCTTTCGGGCCGGTCCCCGAAAAGGCCAAACAGCAGGGCGTCACGCCGGTGTTTATTGAAGAGCAGATGTACAAAACCGGCGGAACCCCCTTTACGGTGGTGGATAACCAGGCCAGGACGGATCTGGGGCTTTTCCTGCCGGCAAAGGATATTAACGAGCTCCGGCGCAGGCTGATTTCCGAGCTCTCCGACAAACGGATGACGCCGCCGGAGCGGCATACGCTCCCGCTTCCCGCGATGCCGGAGGGCATCGAGGCTCCGAAGGAGGCCGCCGCCATTTTTCAGGTGACGACGGAGGAACAGCTGACGCCCGAACTGGCCGCGCTCCGTCCGAACCGGCTCTATGTGCCGGCTATCATGATGGCCGAGCGCTTTGACCTCGTGATGCCCTTCCTCACTGCCGGGACGGTCCCCGTTGCCGTGCTGCCGCGCGTGCTGCCCGACGATGAGACCGAGGCGGTCTTCCTTGCGCTGGAAAAACTGCACGGCCTTGGGGTCACCGAGGCACTGGTCGGCAATATGGGCCATGTGGCCATTGCCCGGAGGGCCGGCATGGCCGTCCGCGGCGATTTCGGCCTGAACGCGTTTAACTCCCGCACGCTGGATGTGCTCCGTACGGCGGGCTTTCTCTCGGCAACGGCTTCGTTTGAACTGCGCCTCAGCCAGATCCGCGACCTGATCAAGCCCCTTGACACCGAGATGATCATCTACGGCCGGCTTCCCGTCATGGTCTCGGATCAGTGCATCATGAAGCTCAGCGCGGGAAAATGCAGCTGCCAGGTCCCCGGCCAGCTGGCCGACCGGACGGGCTCGGTCTTTCCGGTCATGAAGGAATACGGCTGCCGGAACGTGATCTACAATGCGCACAAGCTCTTCCTGGCAGACCGGCAGGCGGATCTGCGGTCGGCCGGGCTGTGGGGCATGCGCCTGCTGTTTACAAACGAAAGCGCCCGGGAGTGCGTAGAGGTGGCAAAGAGCTACCTCGGCCTCTCGGAGTATCGGCCCAACATGGTGACCCGCGGCCTCTATTACCGGGGTGTCGAATGAACAGGCGGCCGATCGTTCTGGCCTCGGCATCGCCGCGGCGGCGGGAGCTGATGAACATGCTGGCGTTCAGCTCGTTTACGGTCTGTCCGGCTGCCGGACCGGAGAAGATGCCCGAGCATGCTTCTCCGGAGGGCGCCGTCAAGGCGCTTGCCTCACAGAAGGCCGAAGAGGTGGCTTCACGCTGCGATCCGGACGCCCTGATCATTGCGGCGGACACGGTCGTCGTCTGTGACGGCCGGATTCTCGGAAAGCCGCGGGATGAGGAAGATGCCTTTCGTATGCTGCGCCTGCTTTCCGGCCGCACGCATGAGGTATACACCGGGCTCTGCCTGAAGGATAAAGACAGCTGCGTCACGGAGGCGGAAAGAACGGCGGTCCGCTTCCGCACGCTTTCCGACGGCGAGATTCGGCGCTACATTGAGACCGGCGAACCCATGGACAAGGCCGGCGCCTACGGCATACAGGGCAAAGCCGCTCTGTTTGTCGAGGCCATCGAAGGGGATTATTACAACGTGGTCGGTCTGCCGCTGTGCCGGCTTGGCCGGATGCTTGCAGGGAAAGGAGTACCTGTTCTTTGAAGGACTATTTCAGAAAACACGGCATTCGCGTGCTGCTGATCGTGGTCGCGGCCGTTCTGATTATCGGGCTCTCCGCCGCGGCGCGGGGGAACCGGATCGGCTTCGTGCAGAATTTCCGGGGCACCCTTTCGGCGCCGCTACAGAAGGTGCTCAGCTCGGCGGCAAACTGGTTTGATACGATCTACGGCTATCTCTATGACTACGACTCGCTGATGGCCGAGAACGAATCGCTGCGCTCTCAGCTGGCTGACGCCCAGCAGTCGGCCCGTGACGGCATTGAGGCCTCGGAAGAGAACGTCCGTCTGCGCCAGCTGCTGAACCTGCGCGACAAACACACCGATTTTGTCCTGGAGTCCAGCAAAGTGGTTCTCTGGTCCTCCTCCAACTGGTCCTCTTCCTTTACGATCAGCAAGGGCGCACGCAGCGGCATCGAATACGGTGACCCCGTTATTACCGAATACGGCGCGCTGGTCGGCCAAGTGACCGAGCTGGGTGAAACCTGGGCGACGGTCAGCACGCTCATCGACGTCGACATGAGCGTCGGCGGCACCGTTGTGACAACGGGAAGCTCGGGTATGGTCGTGGGCGAGTATTCCCTCATGAAGCAGAAGCTTGCCAAGCTGACCTTCCTTGCCGACGGGGCCCAGATTTTCGTCGGGGACGAGATCCTGACCTCCGGTTCCGGCGGTGCCTTTCCGGCCGGCCTTGTCATCGGCACGGTCTCGAATGTCCAGACCGAGGCCGGCGGCCAGATCGAATACGGCCTGGTCCAGCCGCAGGCGAATCTCGATTCGCTGGTCCAGGTGTTTATCATCAAAGACTTTGACGTGGTGGAGTAAAGCTTGAATACCGTCATTCAGAAAGATATCCTGGAGAAAATCAATTTCGGCAAGGTCAGCCGCTATGCGCTTTATCTGATTGTCGTGCTGATCCTGCAGAATATCCTGTTTACCCAGATGCGCCTGCTCGGGGTGTGCCCGCTGGTGCTGCCCGCGGTGGCGGTGGCGATGGGGATGTTTGAGGGGGCGACCTGGGGCGCCGTCTTCAGCCTCGTCATGGGCATTTTTGCCGACATGGCCTTTATCGAGAATACCATCTTCTTTACGCTGCTGTTTCCGGCGCTGAGCTTTTTGGCCGGTTTTGTTTCAAACTATTATATCAACCGCCGCTTTTTCGCCTATATGGGGGCGGCTGCGGGCGGCCTGCTGATCACCGCTGCGGCGCAGATTCTCAAGACCTCTGCCATGGATACCTTTTCCCCCGTGATGATCACCACCGGCCTGCTGCAGACCCTCTGGTCCCTGCCCTTCGCCGCACTGGTTTATTATCCGCCCTCCCGCCTGAGCAGGCTGGAATAAAAGGAGCACTGTGTGAATAATCTGATCAAACCCGGAAGAGTTGTCGCCATGGTCGTGCTGGTGA
The DNA here is from genome assembly GCA_900317375.1 of uncultured Eubacteriales bacterium. GTDB lineage: Bacteria > Bacillota > Clostridia > Oscillospirales > Oscillospiraceae > Limivicinus. The sequence continues at coordinate 1,828 of ONGJ01000124.1, read as the reverse complement.
TTCTGATTCTGGTGCTGTATCTGACCTTCCTCTACCGCCTTCAGATCATCGAAGGCGAGAAGTATTACCACCTGAGCGACGAGGTCACCAACACCGAACGGACCATCACCGCCGCACGCGGGAACATCCTTGACCGCTACGGCCGCGTCCTTGTCAGCAACAAGGAGTGCTACAACCTCAAGGTCGACAACGTCAAGCTCTTTGCCAACGCGGATCCGAACGCCGTCATCCTCGAGCTTGTCAAAATGGTCGAGAGCTACGGCGACCATTATACCGACGATCTGCCCGTCAGCCGGGAGCCGCCCTTTACCTATGACGAGAACATGACGGACATCCAGCGCACCATGCTGAAGGCTTACTTCGTCCGTCAGCATCCGGACGGACTGCCCGAAGACCCGAGTGCCGTTGAGCTTTTGAGCTTCATGCGCACCCGCTACGGCATAGACAACCGCTATTCCAGCGAAGAGATGCGCATCATCGCGGGCGTCCGCTACTCCATCAACGTGCGCTATGCCGTCAATACGGCGGACTACCTTTTCGTTGAGGATGCCAGCATGCCGCTCATAGCCTCGATTCTGGAAAACAAGCTGGTCGGCATCGAGGTTCAGCGCGCCTACATCCGCAACTACGAGACCGAATACGCCGCCCATATCCTCGGCTATACAGGCCTCATGACCCAGGAAGAGTACGAGCGCTATTCGCTGCTGAACTATGCCAATGACGCCATGGTCGGCAAGGACGGCGTGGAATACTCCTTCGAGGAATACCTGCACGGCAGGGACGGCAAGGTGATCGAGACCCAGAACAACGCCGGGACCATTCTGGCCTCCGTTTACGAGACCGAACCGACCCCGGGCGACCACATCTATCTGACCATCGACAAGGTCCTGCAGGAGCAGACCGAGCGTATTCTCAACAACTCCGTCAACACCATGATCCTCAACCGCGACCAGGCGCGCAAGGAGGCCATGGAAAGGGGAGAGTATGACCCCGAGATGAAGGACGAGATCACCGGCGCGGCTGCCGTGGTGGTCAAGGTCAACACCGGCGAGCCGCTGGCAATCGCCAGCTGGCCGACCTATGACGTCTCGACCATCATCGAAAAGTATCAGGAGCTGATGGAGACGCCGAATGCGCCGCTCTTCAATCGGGCGCTGCTGGGCGCCTATGCACCGGGCTCCACCTTTAAGCCCTGCGTCGCGACGGCGGTTCTGACCGAAGGCCAGATCAACACCGAGTACAAGATCAAATGCGAGGGCGTGTTCACCAAGTACGCAGCCGAAGGCTATGCGCCTGAATGCTGGATCTGGAACAGCGTGAAGGGCGAGCACTATACGCACCCGGAAGAGAACGTGACGACCGCGCTGCGGGACTCCTGCAATTACTTCTTCTATTCCGTCGGCCATGACCTGGGCATTGACAAGATGGGCGACTATGCCCATGCCTACGGCCTCGGCGTGAGCACCGGCATCGAGCTGGTCGAGACGGTGGGCAACATGTCCAACGAGGCAAACCACGCGGACTATACCGGGACCGTGTGGCGTATCGGTGATACGATGCAGGCTGCCATCGGCCAGTCGGACAGCATCTTCTCGCCGCTGCAGCTTGCCCAGTACTGTGCGACGGTTGCCAACTCCGGCCACCGTTACTCCACCTCCATCCTCAAGACGGTCCGCAACTACGATTACAGCAGGAAGATTTATGAGCGCGAGCCGGAGGTGCTGAACACCATCCGCTCGGCCGAATACAACTGGGTTGCCATTCACGAAGGCATGTACATGGTGCTGAACGACTGGATCAACGAACCGAATGCCGAGGTCTGGACCGC
>ONGJ01000020.1 GCA_900317375.1 uncultured Eubacteriales bacterium | reverse complement strand
GAGGCGGTTCAGGTCTTCTGGCAGTCGATGATGATTTTGCAGATGTTGGTTCCGTTGATCATCATGTTGATGGCCTTGTCAATCTCGCCGAGGGTCAGGCGATCGGTGACCATGCGGTCCAGGCCGAGTGCGCGCCAGTTGTCTTCGAGGAAGCGGACGCCCTTTTCAAAGTCCTCCTGAGAGTAGAGACGGTTGCCGATGAGCGTGATTTCCTTGAACGAGACCTTGCCGATGATAAACTGATAGGGGTCTCCGGAAAGACCCAGAGACAGCATCTTGCCGCCGCAGCGGGTCAGATCCGGCATCTGGAGCACGGCAGACGCCGCGCCGGAGGTGTCGTATACGACGTCAAAACCGCCCCCGCCCGTGACCTCGCGCATGAGATCCATGGCATCGGTCTGGGTCGGGTTGATGGTCTCGATGCCCATCGACTCGACAAACTGGCGGCGGGGCTCGTTAATCTCAGAGATGATGACGCGGCCCGCACCGAAGGCCTTGGCAAAGATGGCGATGTACAGACCGACGGTTGCCCCGCCGGAGATGAAGATCTTGTCGCCGGGCTGAATCTGGCTGCGCAGCATGACATGATAGCCGACCGCAAACGGCTCGCCGAGGATAGCCACCTCGTCCGGGATATCGTCGTCCAGCGCACAGAGCTTGTCCACGCCGACCTTGGTATATTCGGCAAAGCCGCCGTCAACATGGATGCCGAGAAGCTTCAGATTCTCGCAGACGTGACCGAGGCCGCGTTTGCAGGCTGCGCACTCGCCGCAGGAGATGACCGGGTTCATCAGGACGCGCTGGCCGACCTTGAACGGACCCTCATAGCCCTCCGGCAGCGAGACAATATTCCCGAGGATTTCGTGGCAGAGAACCGTCGGCACCGTCGCGGTCATGTGCTTGCCGCGATAGACGGTCATGTCCGAACCGCAGACACCGCCGTAGCGGATCTTGATGAGTGCCTCGCGGTCGTTGGGCACCGGCATGGGGATGTCGGTGAGCTCAAGATCAAACCAGTTTTTCAGAACTGCTGCTTTCATATGTGTCTCTCCTCCCTCGTGTCAGGGCTGCTTTCCGATGTAGGCAAGAATGCCGCCATCGACATACAGGACATGTCCGTTGACAAAATTCGATGCATCGGATGCGAGGAACACGGCCGGGCCCATGAGGTCCTCCGGGGTCCCCCAGCGGGCCGCCGGGGTCTTTGCAACGATGAACTGGTCAAAGGGGTGGCGGCTGCCGTCCGGCTGGCGTTCGCGCAGAGGCGCGGTCTGCGGCGTGGCGATATAGCCGGGCCCGATGCCGTTGCACTGGATGTTGTACTCGCCGTATTCGGAGCAGATGTTGCGGGTCAGCATTTTCAGCCCGCCTTTTGCAGCCGCATAGGCCGAGACGGTCTCACGTCCGAGCTCCGACATCATGGAGCAGATGTTGATGATTTTGCCGTGGCCTTTTTTGATCATGCCGGGGATGACGGCTTTGGAGACAATAAAGGGGGCGTTCAGATCAATGTCGATGACCTGACGGAAATCCTCAGCGCTCATCTCGATCATCGGAATCCGTTTGATGATGCCGGCATTGTTGACGAGGATGTCGATGACGCCGACCTCTTCCTCGATTTTGGCGACCATCGCCCTGACGTCCTCTTCTTTTGTCACATCACAGAAGTAGCCGTGCGCGTCGATGCCCTTTTCGGCATAAGCCTTCAGCGCGGCCTCCATGTGATGCTCTCCGCGGCAGTTGAAGCAGATCTTTGCACCTGCGGCGGCAAAGGCCTCCGCGATCGCAAAGCCGATGCCGTAAGCGGCGCCGGTGATGAGGGCCACCTTGCCCTCAAGGGAAAAAGCATTCATATCCATATTCATTCTCCTCCGGAACAGATTGTTCTCTTATCTCTGCACGCGGCCGCTGCCGTCGCCGCCCATCAGCTTTTCGACCTCGTCCACGGTCACGCGGTTAAAGTCGCCCAGAATGCTGTGCTTCAGGCAGGAGGCGGCAACCGCGAATTCCAGCGCCTGCTGTTTGTCTTCATAGTGGTTCAGGCCGTAGAGCAGACCGCCGCCGAAGCTGTCTCCGCCGCCGACGCGGTCCACGATGTCGCGGATCTCGTAGCGTCTGGATTCGTAGAAATGCCCGCGGTCGTTCAGGCAGGCGGCCCAGCCGTTCCAGTCTGCGCTATTCGACTCACGCAGGGTAATGGCGATCATCTTCATATTCGGATAGGCGGCGAGCACCTTGTCGCCCAGAGCTTTGTATTTCGCGCGGTCCAGCTCGCCGGATTCGACCACCACGTCCGTGGTGATTTCCAGAGACTTCTGGACGTCCTCCTCGTTGGCGATGGCAACGTCCACATAGTTTGCGATCTCGCGCATCACCTCTGCTGCCCGCACGCCGTACTTCCACAGGTTTTTCCGGTAGTTCAGGTCGCAGGAGACGGTGATCCCCCGCTTTTTGGCCTCTTTTACCGCCTCGAGGCTGAGATCCTTGGCACTCTCGGATATGGCGGGCGTGATCCCGGTGATATGGAACCAGTCGACCCTCTCAAATGCCCTGTCCCAGTCGATGTCGCCGGGGCCGGCCAGCGCGATGGAGGAATACGCACGGTCATAGACGACCTTGCTGGGGCGCTGGTTGGCGCCGGTCTCCAGGAAATAAATGCCGAGACGGCCCTTGTCGCTGCGGACGATACGGCTTACATCCACGCCGAATTTGCGCAGATCACGGATGCATTCATCCGCAATGACGTTTTTCGGCAGGACGGTCAGATAGGCCACATCCTGGCCGTAGTTTGCCAGGGATACGGCGACATTCGCCTCACCCCCGCCGAAGGTTGCCTCCAGCATCTGGCTCTGGAAAAAACGTTCCAGCCCCGGTGATTTCAGGCGAAGCATGATTTCGCCGAAGGTCATGAATTTCATATGCACAGTTCCTCCGATCCCTTATTGTTTCTGAAGAAGATGGACGGCAAAGCCTCCGAACTCATCCTTCAGATAGACCGTGTTCAAGCGGTCGCCCTTGTATTTTGCCGTTGTCATATCCAGTGCAAAGCCGTGCTTCTCAAGCTCTGCCACGGCGGCTTCGATCTTGTTGGTGCGAACTGCGATATGCCCGTTCGCCCCGAGAAACATGGTCTTCATCACTTCAACGCCGGAACCTGCAAAGTTCGAGGAATTGCCTGCCTTCACGGCAAAGTCAAACGCCTCGCCGAGCTTCTCGCAGACTGCCTCGGCCGCTGCCGCATCCGGGCAGTTGATGCCCACATGGGCGACTTCGAAGCCGAGGACCGTCCTGCGCGCTTCGGCACAGAGCTGGGTCACCTTTTCAAAATTTCCCTCGGCGATGTCCTTTTTCGGCACGGTCCAGCTGCCTCCGACAGCGTGGATGATCGGGGAAGAGATGAACTCCGCCAGGTTGTCATTGCTGACGCCGCCGGTAGGGATAAACTTTGTCCCGGGGAAGGGACCGGAGAGGGACTTCAGCGCCTTCAGACCGCCGTACACGTTGGCGGGGAAGAACTTCAGCACCTTCAGGTCATGCTTTTTCGCCATCATGATTTCCGTCGGGGTCACACAGCCGGGCGTGACGGCGATGCCGTTTTCCACGCACCAGGCCACGGTCTCCTCATCGTAGCCGGGCGAGACGATGAATTTTGCGCCGCAGTCCACGGCAAGCCTGCACTGCTCCAGGTTGATGACGGTGCCGGCGCCGACCAGCATCTCGGGCACTTCCGACGCCACCGCGCGGATCGAGTCGGCCGCCGCCGCTGTGCGGAAGGTGATCTCCATCACGTCGATGCCGCCGGCCAGCATGGCACGGGCTGTGGGGACCGCATCCTCTGCACGGTCCAGGACCACGACAGGGACGATGCCTGCTGCGGCCGTTCTGCTTAATACATCCATTTCATACGCTCCTTTTATGACAGCTTGCGTTTTGCATTTTTATTCGTTATAATTCATTCGGAAAAAATCTTTGATCGGAGAGACAGACGATGACCACGAACCGGGATGTGAAAGCACAGATTGAGGCCCTCTATCAGGACAGCGCCATTCGCGACCGGAAATACTATCCGGATTTCCGCCGCGCATGGAATTCCCTGCTGGAGGCCGCGGCGTCGTCAGAGGAGGAATACTTCCCGCCTGAGGCCGACTCCGTCATCACCATCCACAGTGATTACGGCGGGCTGAGCTTTGACTTTCACCTCGACCAGAAGAAGATGGCCGACTGGTACGACCAGGAGGTGCGCAGCAGAAAGCGTGTCGTCTTCGTTCCGAAACGTTTCCGGCGCAGCCGCTCAGGGCAGCTGAGCTTCCATGAGTCGCCCTGCCGCAGCTATCCCGAGCTTCCGGAGCCGACGCTCGCGGAGAGCGACCGGAACATCATGGCCTGTGCCATGCCGGGCCTGCCGCCGGAGCTTCACATCGTCTACGGGAACAAGTGGCTTGCCGGGCGGAACAACCCGCTGCTTCAGCGGTCTCTTCCGCTGTTTCTGATCCAGACGGATTATGTCCCCGCCTTTCTGGCCACGCCCTTTGAAATCTGTCTGTATCTCTTCCTGATGGACTACTGCATTATTAAGGAAAACTACCGGACTGTCAAGGACGAGGATCTGCGCGGCTTTCTGCACATCTTCCGTCCTTCTCCGATGCTGCGCATCAAGGGCCTGCTCTGACCGGCTGCAGGTGGGTCAGCGCATGTCGGTCGGCAGGAAGTTGTCCATGTCGTCAAAGGCCTGATTCTCTCCGCCCATCGCCCAGATGAAGGTATAGGCTGCGGTGCCAGCACCCGCATGGATCGACCATGACGGCGAAATGACGGCATCGTAATTCTGCATGACGATATGGCGGGTTTCCTGCGGCTGACCCATCATGTGAAAGACGACGTTTCCCTCCGGAATGTTGAAGTAGGTGTAGACCTCCATCCGGCGCTCATGCGTGTGGGCTGGCATGGTGTTCCAGACGCTGCCCTCGTCCAGCTGGGTAAGGCCCATGGAAAGCTGACAGGTTTCGAGGACGTCGGGGTGGATGAACTGGTTGATCACGCGCTTGTTGCTGGTGGCGGCGTCTCCGCAGGGGCGCTTGTTGGCATCGCTGAAGGACAGGAAGGTGGTTTTGCAGGCCCTGTGTGCCGGTGCCGAGACCAGATAAAAGCGGGCCGGGTTTTCCGGATCGTCGCTCCCGAAGCAGACCTCTTTTGTCCCCTTGCTGATATAGAGGCAGTCTTCAAAGCCCAGTGAGAAATGCTCGCCGTCAGCCTCAACAAAGCCCCGGCCGCCGAGATTAAAGAGCCCGGCCTCCCGCCGCTCCAGAAAATAGGACGTGCCGAAATTTGCCCAGACATCGATCCCCCGGTCAATCGGCAGAACCTCATGAACCGGCATGATGCCGAGCACGACCATGCGGTCAACGTGCGAGTATGTCGCCTGCACGGTATCCGGCTGATAGAGCCCCGAGATCAGGAATTCTTTTCTCAGCTCCTCGGTGGTATAGCGCCGGACATCCTGCGGACCGGCGGAATATCTGATATCCATAGAATCGAAAACTCCTTTTTAACCGTAGAAAACCGGACGGTGCGGGGTGTCCCGCCCCGTCCGGTGCGTTTATGGCTGACAGGGATTATGCCAGGCCGAGTGCGTTCGGAATCCACATGGACAGCGCCGGCACATAGGTGATCAGCAGCAGAGAGATCAGAATCACAATGAAGAACGGCAGCAGCATGTGGATGATCTGCTCGATCTTGACATTGTGCGTACGGCAGCCTGCAAACAGAATGGCACCCACGGGCGGGGTCAGCGTTCCGACACAGAGGTTCATGATCATCATCAGACCGAAGTGAACCGGGCTCATGCCCCAGGTCTGCACGATGGGCAGGAAAATCGGCGTGAAGATCAGCACCGCCGGCGTCGGATCCATAAAGCAGCCGATCACCAGCAGAACGATGTTCATGATCAGCAGAATGACGTACTTGTTGCTGGTCAGACCGAGCAGGGCATTTGCCACCTCCGCCGGGATATGGGTGTAGGTCATGACAAAGCCCATGATGCCCGAGACACAGACCAGATATTCGATGACGGCCGTTGTTTTCACACTGCTCCAGATGATCCGGGGCAGATCCTTAACCGTGATGTTGCGGTAAATAAAGCTCAGAATCAGCGAGTAGGCAACCGCGATCGCCGAGCCCTCGGTGGCGGTGAAGATGCCGCCGAGGATGCCGCCGATGACGATGACGATCATCAGCAGGCTGGGGATGCCGTCCCAGAGCGTCTTCAGAACGAACTTGGCCGTATAGTGTTCGGTGCTGGTGTAGCCCCGCTTCTTTGCCATGATGCCTGCCACGATCATGCAGGCGAGACCCCACAGAATCCCGGGGACATAGCCCGCCATGAACAGCGCGGCAATGGAAACGGAACCGGCCACCGTCGAATAGACGATCATGATGTTGCTCGGGGGGATCATCATGCCCGTCGGACCGGAGGCAATGTTGCAGACCGCGATGTATTCATCGGAATAGCCCTCTTCCTTCTCCAGAGGTCCGAGAATACCGCCCATGGCCACCGCCGCGGCAACGCCGGAGCCCGACATGGCACCGAAGAGCATGTTCGCGACGATGTTGGTCTGGGCCAGCGCGCCGGGCAGACGGTGCGCCACCAGCTTGGCACAGCCGACAAGCCTGCGGGCGATGCCGCCCGAGTTCATCAGGTTGCCGGCCAGGACAAAGAAGGGAATCGCCAGCAGGGAGAAGGAGTTCACGCTTTGGAACATCTTCTGCGCCGCTATGATCAGCGCGTTCTGCCCGGGCATGATGATGTACAGCGCCACGGCAGAGCCCATCCCGATGCTCAGGCCGATGGGGAAGCCGATGGCCAGCGTAACAAAGATGAGCACAATCATGACCGTTCCGGCCAATGCAATCGTTGTCATACCTCCACCTCCCGTCAGGCTGTCCCGCCGAGGGGATCGCCGTTTTCACGCTTGCCCTGCTGATAATCACGGATCGAGCTGATGCAGTTGTAGACGGCGTAGTACAGCGTGATGACGCCGGTAAACGGCACCGAGGTGTACAGAATCGCCATCGAGATGTGCAGCGAGGGGTCGATGCGGTTGACCTGGGATGCGGTGTACTTCCAGCCGCCGTAGACGCAGACCAGCAGAATAAACGCAAAAAGACAGACGTTCGCAATGACCTCGACGATCATATTCAGCTTGGGTGAAAACTTATCCTTCAGCAGATCGATGGTCAGATGCTCGCGCGAGCCGTATACATAAGCGCTGCCGAACATGATCATCCAGACAAAAAGATATTGGGAAAGAGCCTCGGAAAAGGGGCTGGGCGCGTTGAACACGTAACGGGTGATCACCTGGTAAACGACCAGGACCGTCATGATGCCCAGTGTGACGGTTCCGAGGATTTCCAGAATCTTGTTTAAAACGTTCTTGATGGCATCAAGGGCCTTCATGGAAACCTCCGTCATTTTTCTCTGTGAAGCCCGCCGCGGTACAGCCGGGTTCGCCGCCGCGTTCGGGTTTCAGCCGTTTTGGAAGAATACCGGCCCACAGCGTGCTGCGGACCGGTATGGCTGTACCGTTATTGTTCGGATTTACTTGGCATCCGCGTCGGTTTCACGCAGGGAAAGAATCAGCTCGTACATGCCCTTGGTAACGTCGCTCTTCTCCGCGTTTTCCTTGATCAGATCCTGGCACAGGGCCTGGAAGGCGGGAATGTCGGCCTCGGAGAAGGTGACACCCAGCTCTTCGCCCTTCTTCTGGTTCTCAACGGCAGCTTCGGCGACAAGGTCGAAGGCATAGGGGATGGAGTCCTCGCAGACCTTGCGCAGGGCAGCCTGATCCTCCGGGCTCATCTGGTCGAGGATCATCTTGGAAATGACCAGTTCGTCGGGCAGCAGCAGGTGGCCGGTGTAGTTGTAGTACGGGGCGACCTCATACTGGACCAGGTCGATGTAGGTGTTGATGTTGTTTTCCGCACCGTCAAGGGTCTTGGTCTGGATGGCGGAGTACACATCGCCCTGCGCCATGGCAACGCCGGAACCGCCCATCGCGTTCATCATGTTCAGGCAGGTGTCCGAGCCCATGACACGGATCTTGAGGCCCTTCAGCTCTTCCGGTGTGGTGACCGGGCCGTCACGGGTGTAGAGGTTGCGCGCGCCGAGAGAATAGGTGCTCAGGACGACGAAGCCGTGGTCCTCGGTCGTGGCATACAGCGCCTTGAGAGCGTCGTCGTTGGATTCAAAGACCTTCTCCTGGTGGTCGATGGAGTCATAGACATAGGGGGTGGCGATGATGGCAAAATCAGAGCTGTAGGGCTCGATGATGGCGTTGCCGACGAGGGACATGTCGAGGGCGCCGATCATGACCATCTCCAGCGTCTGAGCCTGGTCGCCGAGAGAGGCGTCGGGATAGATCTCCAGCGAGTAGCGGCCTTCCGTGGCATCGTAGAGGTCGTCGCTGATCTTCGCAAGAACAGCGTACTCGGGGTTGGCAGAGCTCTGGTTGAAGGCGACCTTCAGGACCGTCTTGCCGACCTTGGCGTCATCCGCAAACGCGGTCGTGCCCAAAGCCGCAACCATGGTCAGAACCAGCAGCAGCGCGAGAAGTTTTTTCATGATTTTCCTCCTTGAATGATGTTCTCGGTATGTCAAATACCGATCCGTTTTTTGCCGGACAGCTTCCGTGTTCCTCGCTCGAAGGCATGTCCGATGTTCCGTAAATATTGTAATTCCCGCCGCTCCGGGCGTACATGGTTAATCTGATCCTCTTTATGCACAAAACGGATATCCTTCCGCCGACATGCTTTTTTTCTTCCGAAAAAAGTAATAATATTTCAGAGGCGGTTCTCCCGCCCGTTTCCGTCCGTCCGCCCTTGTGTCCCGTACTCCCGAAAGGAGCCCCCTCTGTGAACGAAATTCTCTATTCCGGCAAGCATCTTCTGACCTATTCCGTTTCCCGGCACCAGCATGACAGTCTGGAGCTGATTTACTGCACGGGCGGTTCCGGCCTGCTGGTGTTTGACGACTGTGCATTTGCGTACCGCGAGGGGGACGTCGCCGTGATTCCGCCTCATGTCGCCCACTCCAATCAGAGTGAAAACGGTTTTACCAACATCCATATCAATATGAAGAACTCCACCTTCCTGCCGAAACACCCGGTTTTGATCCAGGACGACAGCAACCGTTTTATCCGCAACGCCTTTCATGCGGTTTTCTACCATTACTCCGACCTCAGCAGCCGCAGCGCCGCGCTGCTTTCCGCGTACGGCGCGCTGATTGCCAGCTATCTGACGGCCTATCAGCGTGTTACCCCCCACAGCAGCATCGTGGAGGAAATCGAACGGACCATCATCCGCAATTATCCGGACTGCAATTTTGAACTGGACCGGTATCTTCGCTCGATCCCGTTCAATTATGATTATCTGCGAAAGCTCTTCCGGAAGGAGCTGGGCGTGACCCCGCTTCAGTATCTGAACGACAAGCGCCTGCAGGCCGCGGCGGAGTATCTCTGCTCGGTGTTTCACGACGGCAGCAGCATCTCGGAGATCTCGCACCAGTGCGGATTCCGGGAGCCGCTGTATTTTTCCCGCATGTTCAAAAAGAAATACGGCGTTGCGCCCAGCCATTATGTCGAACAGAGACGGCAGGAGATGGAAAGTCAGCCGCGCGACTCCGACAGCCAGAAAATCCTGCTGGAAGGATGAAACGGAGCGGCATCGGGACGGACAGTCCGATCAGGGTGACCGGGGCGTCTGATATCGCGGCGGCAGTGGAATCTGCCGAACGGCATCTCTCTTCCGGGCCGAACCGGTCCGGTGTGCCGGCAGGCCCGCTGATCTGCGAGGAGCTGCTGCTGCACCTGCTGAGCATGGGATGCAGGGATATCCGCGTGTCTCAGAAAGGAAGCGTGCGCAGGTATATCGAGATCAGCGCCGAGGGAGAACGGGCAGACAGCTTCTCTGCGCTGCCGGAGACGGAAGGGGAAAGAATCGGGGCGCAGATCAACAGCTGCCTGCTGGAGCAGTATGCGGATATGTACACCTTTCGATACCGGAACGGGGTCAACCGGTACCGGGTATACGCAGGGAAAAGGGAAGATACCGATCTGACGGAAGAGGTCTATGCCTTCTATCAGAATGCCGGCCCGGAGAAGGCGCAGAAACCCACAGGCGTGCTGTGGGCCATCGCGCGCAGGCACAGGGCCTTTCTCATTTTCTCGGTGCTGATCCTGCTTGTGAAGCATCTCGGTGCGCTGATGCTTCCCGTTTTTGTCGCCAATATCATCAACACGGTGGAAAAAACAGGTTCCTTCTTTGTTCGGCCCGTTCTGGCGAACATCGTGATGTCGCTTGCGGCGCTGCTCGTCAATCTGATCTGCTACTGGATCGACAGCCGCTGCTACCGCCGTTTTACGAGAGCGGTGGAGGCGGGCTTCCGCATGGCGCTTGTCCAGAAGCTGCAGGTGCTTTCCATCCGGTTTCACAAGGGCGCGCAGTCGGGCGTTTTGCTGTCCAAGCTGGTCTCGGACGTGCAGTTCATCCAGATGCTGATCTATGACCGCTTTCAGGAGGTCCTGTACTTCTGCGAGGACGTGCTGTTCATCATTGCGGTTGCGCTGACGACCTTCCCGGCGATGCTGCTGTTCTATCTTGTGATTGTCCCCCTGTTTGTGTTCCTGCTGCGCCGTTTCTCCAAACCCCTGCAGGACAGGCGGGCCCGGATGCGGCGTCAGAACGAACAGGTGAACGCCGCCGTCAAGGAAATGCTGGAGATGGAGAGCCTGATCCGCGCCCACGGCCTCGAAAGAACAGAATACAGAAACATTCTGAAAAAGGTGCGCAGCGCGCAGAGAGCCTCTATCCTGTATGACAGGCAGACCGTCAGCGTGAACAACGTCACCTACGGCGGCTTTCAGGGCCTCCGGCTGCTCTCCCTCGGCTTTGCCGCCCTGCTGACGGCGGGCGGGTACATCCAGATCGGCACCCTGGTGCTGTTTCAGTCCATTTTCGATATGATTATCTCGAACGTGCAGCGGATGCTGGACGCGCTGCCTCTGATTACGCAGGGATACGACAGCCTGGTCAGCGTAAACGAGATCCTGTATGAGAAGGACGTTGAGCAAAACGGCACGGTGCTGCTGCCGGGCCCGGTGCGGGGCGAGATCGAGTTCCGGCATGTCTCCTTTGCTTATGAAGACGGCCAAGAGCCTGTTTTGAAGGATGTCAGCTTCCGGGTACCGGCGGGCGGAAGCGCGGCATTTGTCGGCAAGTCGGGCGAAGGCAAATCGACCCTTCTGAACCTGATCCTCGGCCTGTACAGGGTTCAGGAGGGGGAAATCCTCATAGACGGCCTGAATCTGGATACCCTGGACAAAACCGCGTATCGCCGGAACATCGCCGTCGTGCCGCAGAACACGGTGCTGCTCTCGGGAACGCTGTGGGACAACCTGGTCTATGGGCTGGGCTACATCAGCACCGACAGGGTCATGGATGTCATCCGCCGCGTCGGACTGGAGGATCTTGTGGCGTCGCTTCCGGACGGGCTGAATTCCCGGATCCTGGAAAACGGCGGCAATCTCTCCGGCGGACAGCGTCAGCGCATTTCCATTGCACGCGCCCTTCTGCGGGACCCGAAGATCATCCTGCTGGACGAGGCGACCAGCGCGCTCGACAGTCTCAGCGAGCGCCGGGTGCAGGAGGCTATCGACGCCATGATGGGCTCATGCACGGTGATCATGGCGGCCCACCGTCTGGGGACGCTGCGCTGCGCGGACACCATCTGGAAGGTCGCCGGCGGAAAGCTGGAGCGCTGCGGGGATGTGGAGCAGGCCCTGCGGGATTCGGAAGAATGAGACAGGCGAGGGAAAGCCGACGGAAAAAGACAGCAAAAAAGCTCCGGCACCCAAAACAGTGCCGAAGCTTTATAATTTGGGGATAGTCGGAATGGTAGGACCTCCCTCCCAATTGTGAGCGGCCGCAATACCTGCGTCAGGGGCAGAATCTTCCCTTGCCGCGCACGGTAGAGACTTCGTTGGAGTGCCCGACTTCAGATACCTGCTGTTGCGCGGAAGACAAGTCTGTACCTCGCACCGACAATTCACCGCCGCGCATATTGTGTTTAAATGAACCAGGTCCTGCTTTTCCGACTTACGCTTTTAATTATCAGCTTGTCTCAGAGCAGGGCGATCAGCGCGTCGGGAACGAGACCTCAGGTCCATGTCATCTGCAGTTGACGCTTATTGTTCGCGCAATCCATCAGATACAGATTAATCAGGGTCTGATAGGGAAGACCGGACTGATCGGACAAGTGCTTAAAATACTCGATGGCTTCCTCGTTGATATTGATCGTCACCTGCCGTTTCAGCTTGCCGGTATAAGGGTTCCGGCGAGGATTCAGCTTGGCAATATCATATTCTTCTTTCATGTCAATCGCCTCCGTTCCAGTCAAGATACGTTTGCCATTCTTTTGCCGTTGCCTTTCGCGCAGAAATAATGCGGATGGACTCGTCTTCCCCGCGATAGCAGTGACTGACGATGCAGATCCGTTGCTTCTGAGAAAAACCGATAATCAGAAAGCGATCTTCCTCATAAGAATGTTCCGAGTCATCAAAGACGATCGCGGCAGAATCATAAAACACAGTCGCTGCTTCCGAAAAGGATATTCCGTGTTTCTTTATATTGATTTCATTTTTGTGTTCGTCCCAGAAAAACTCGATTTCTTTCATAATTATAATATACCTATAATATATGGATTGTCAATAGCCGATAAGCATTTTTCATCTGCTGATCAAGGCCTACAGCAGGGCGATCAGCGCGTCGACCTCGGCGTCCGCGGTGGCCCAGCCGGTGGCGATGCGCATCACCCTGCGCCCGTCAGGCAGGTTCTCCCAGAAGCCCATCTTGACCGAGGCGGTCAGGCGCGTATACTGCGCCTCGTCAAGGATCGGGAAGACCTGATTGGTGGGCGAGTCAAAGGCGAGGGGATAGCCCTTCTCCGTCAGGGCTTCCCGGATGCGGGCGGCGGCGCGGATGGCGGGCTCGCCGATGCGCCCGTACAGCCCGTCGGTAAACAGCGCGTCAAACTGGTGCGCGGCCGCAAAGCCCTTGGCCAGCAGCGCCCCGCGCTGCTTGATGATGCTGAAGAAATGCGGAACCGTGTCATGCCGCGGGAAGACGACCGCCTCGCCGAAGAGGCAGCCGCACTTGGTGCCTCCGATGTAGAAGGCATCGCAGAGCCGCCCGAGGTCCCCGAGGGACAGCTCGTTTTCGGGACAGGCAAGGGCGTAGGCCAGACGCGCGCCGTCCAGATAGAGGGTCAGTCCGTTTACGCGGCAGAGGCGGCTCAGCTCTTCCAGCTCGGACAGGGTATAGAGCGTGCCGAACTCGGTCGGATGCGACAGGTAAACCGCGCCGGGCATGACAAGGTGATCGCGGTTCTGGTCCTTCTGCCAGGTGAGTATGCAGCCCTCCACATCCGCGGGGCGGAGCTTGCCGCCCTGCTGCGGCAGGGTGATGACCTTGTGCCCGCCGCATTCCACGGCGCCGGCCTCGTGCACGCTGATATGGCCGCTGTCGGCGGCGATGACCCCCTGCCAGGGCTTCAGCAGGGCGGTGAGCACCAGGGCGTTGCACTGCGTGCCGCCCGTGAGGAAAAAGACATCGGCCTCAGGGGTCGAACAGGCGCGGCGGATCTTCTCGCGGGCTGCCTCGGAAAAGGCATCGGTGCCGTAGCCCGCAGAGGGCACCAGGTTGTTCTCCATCAGGCGCTGAAGCACGGCAGGATGCGCCCCCTGCATGTAATCGGATGCAAAATACAGTTTCTCAGACACGGATAATCCCCCTCCGGTTTTGTTTTCAGAGGAAGCATAGCATATTTTCCTTCCGGGGGCAAGGGTCACCCCGTCCGACCTGTCCGTCCGAGGGCAACGGTCTCCCGGCTGCGCTTTTTCCTTGTGTGTTATTCCCTTTTGATGTATAATGAAAAAACACAGACGGCAGATCTGAAGAACAACAGGAATGGGGAAAGAATATGAAAAAGACACTTGCATGGCTTCTCACACTCGTACTGCTGGCCGGCATGCTGCCGTCCGCGTTCGCGGAAGGGTCGGGGCATACCGCGGAAAAGCGCGAGTATGTCACCTACCTCGCCAACACAGAGGACAAGCTGGCCGATCCCTTCCCGCTGTACTTTCTGGACGGCGTCGACGACCTTCCCTATGTGGAGATCGACGACCTTGGCGAGCTGATCTATTTCATGAATACGGAGATCAGCGAGGATCCCGACTATTCGCTCAGCAGCAGCTATGACGGCGACACCGTCACCTTTGAGCGGGACAGCGGCTATTCGGTCACCTTCGACTTTGCCAGGGACAGCATCACCTTTAATGATTACAACGCATTTCTTCACAAATCCTATGACACGACGCTGATCGACCTGGTCTCGGACCCGGGCATCGATGAAAACGGAGATGCCCAGCTCTTCCTGCGCGACAAGGAGAAATCCTTCGACCGTTACGGCGACAGCAAGGTTTTTGATCTCGCAGCCTACGGCATTGACATGGTGCGGGACGGCGACAAGTATTACATCCCCCTGCAGACGGCAAACGATATCTTCTTCTATCCGGCGCAGCGGATCGGCTTCCTGTTCAACGGGGAGGCGCTGTTCCTGGCAGGCGACAACCAGCTTTTCAGCTATGAGGACGGCGACTATACCGACCTGGCCGAGCTCTATTACAATGCCAGGCCCGCTCCGCTGAGCGATGCGATGGCGAAGTACGGCTATCAGGAGCTCTGCATGATGCTGGATAATCTCTACGGCCTGAAGGAGTCTCACGATATCAAAAGCTTTGGCCAGACCTTCTGGGAAATCGGTTTTGACGAGCCGCTCAGCGGCAACGACGCGGCGGAAGCGGACAGAGCGATCAAGCAGTTTATCGAGTACTATCTGGACGATCTGCATTCCGCGTTTAACGAATTTTCCGCCAAGGGCGGCTTTCAGGAGTTCACGGCGAATACCGGTATGGCCAACCTGAAAATCGATGAGCACTCGACGACCTACGCAGCGGCGAGAACGGCTGTTTACGGGGACAGCTTCCCGGAATATGAGGAGGTCGGCAACACCGCCTACATTACCTTTGACCACTTTGTGTCGAATTATTACGCACCGGCTTTCTATAAGGGCAAGGAGACCGGTGAAATGCCGGATGACACCCTCGGCCTGATCATCCAGGCCCATGAGCAGATCACCCGCGAGAACAGTCCCATCGAAAACGTGGTCCTGGATCTCAGCAACAACACGGGCGGCGACGTGGACGCGGCGGTGTTCGTGCTGGGATGGCTACTGGGGGAAGCCCCCTTCAGCGTCAAGGATATGTCTACCGGGGCCATGTCCACCTCGGTCTACCGGGCGGACGTGAACCTCGACAGGACCTTCGATGAGAAGGATACGGTGCTGGACAAAAACCTCTACTGCCTCATCTCGCCGGTGAGCTTCTCCTGCGGCAACTTGGTCCCCGCGGCGCTGAAGTCCTCGCAGAAGGTGACCCTCCTGGGCCGCACGAGCGGCGGCGGCAGCTGCGCCGTACAGCCGGCCTCCAGCGCATGGGGAACCGTGTTCCAGATCTCCGGCTCCCTGCGGATGTCCTTCCTCAAGAACGGCTCCTTCTATGACATCGACCAGGGGATCGAACCGGATTATTACATCGATCATATCAAGAACTTCTATGACCGTGCCGCGCTGACCGACTATATCAACGGTCTATTCTGAAAGAGAGAGAGGAGTCTGCCATGGCACCGAAAACCGATATCAACCTGCAGACGCAGGTGATCTATTCCGTCTATGTCCGCGCACACACCGAGGAGGGGAGCTTCCGCGCCATCATCCCCGACCTCGACCGCATCAAAGCCCTCGGCACCGACATCATCTGGTTCATGCCCATCCACCCCATCGGCGAGAAGGGCAAGAAGGGAAGCCTCGGCTGTCCCTATGCCAACCGCGACTACCGCACCGTGAACCCGCAGTACGGCAGCGAGGCGGACTTCCGCCTGCTGGTGGACGAGATCCACAAACGCGGCATGAAGTGCATGATCGACGTGGTGTACAACCACACGTCTGCCGATTCCGTGCTGCTGGACGAACACCCGGACTTCTTCTGGCGGGATGAAAACGGCAATCCCGGCAACAAGATCGGCGACTGGGCCGATGTCATCGACCTGGACTACAGCAATACCGGTCTCTGGGACTATCAGATCGAGTCCCTCTGCGGCTGGGCGCGGGTGGTGGACGGCTTCCGCTGCGACGTGGCCTCCTTCGTCCCGATCACCTTCTGGAACATGGCCCGCGGCATGGTGAACCGCGAGCACCCCGGGCACATCTGGCTCGGCGAGACCGTGCACCGCAGCTTCGGCAACCAGGCCCGGCGCGAGGGCTTCTATTCCTGCCGCGACAGCGAGGCCTTCGAGGTCTTCGACATCGAGTACGACTATGACATCTGGGAGGAGTTCGAGCGCTGGCTGGAGGGGAAGATCCCCCTGAGCGGCTGGCTCGAGATGATGAACTTCCAGGAGGCCATGTACCCGGTCTGCTACAACAAGCTGCGCTGCCTGGAAAACCATGACCAGCCCCGCATTGCCGAACGCGTGCCGGACGAGCGCGCCCGTGACAATCTGACGGCGATGCTGTTCTTCCTGAAGGGGACCACCCTGCTGTACGGGGGACAGGAGTTCTCCTGCACGCACCGGCCCAGCCTCTTTGAGAAAGAGACCTTCCCGCGCAGCGGACGGGATATCAGCGCGTATCTCCGGAAGCTCAGCGACATCAAACACACGGCCATGGACGCCGACGACAGCTTCTTCGCCGGGGCCGACGATGAAAACGACATCGCCGTCCTGCTGCGGCAGAACGAGACGAGAAAGAAGATCGGCGTCTTCAGCCTGAAGGCCAAAAGCGCCGCGGTCGAGGTCCCGGCCCCGGACGGGGAGTATGAGAACCTCATCGACGGCAGGCCCGTCACCGTGAAGGACGGAAAGCTGAAGTGCGAAGGAAAGCCGATCATCTTCGCCTTTCCGAACCCCATCACAAAGAAATACTGAGACAGAATGATCCCCGCCGCGTCCGCGGCGGGGATTTTTTCGGAGAAGTCTGAAGAACGTGAAAGACCGTCCCATTGTCTTTGCTCGACATACAGCCGCGAAGGCGATCACCGTCCCACTGCCCTTGATTCTTAATAAATCTTAAATACGGGAAAATGCTTGACGGAAGGGCCTGAAACAGGTACAATAACAAGAAATAGTGGTGTTGTAAGCCAATGAATGCAACATATAGTTACAAGAGGAGAACAGAATGAAAACAATCCGGAAAATCATGGCTCTGGCGCTGGTCCTCTGCATGGCGGCGGCCATGGGCGTCTGGAACACCGACGCCCATGCCGACTGGTACACTGTGCAGTTTAACAAGCTGGATAACAGAACCTTTGAAAACATCCCCACGGGCGTCACCCTGACGACGACCGATGCGTCTGCGTCGGCCGCGGACACGCCTGCGTCCGCGCCGGCCGGGACCGCGGCAGACCCGCAGAAGCCGGGCCAGCTCGAGTGGTTCTACAACCCCTGGGCCGGCACCCTGGTGATTCGCGGCAGGGGTGCCATGGTGGGCTTTGATGAGAAGCACCCGGCGCCCTGGCACAACGAGAGCAAGCGGGCCCTACGCGTCATCATCGACGAGGGCGTGACGACGATCTCGAACGAGGCCTTCAAGGACTTCATCTACCTGCGGAGCGTTGTCTTCCCCTCGACCCTGAAGGGCATCTCCGCCACCGCCTTTGAGAAGTGCGAAAGGCTCAAGCGCGTCGAGGTGGTCACCGAGATCAAGGACGCCGAGAAGCTGATTGAGGCCAGCAAGAGCAAAGAGCTCCTGATGGATGACGTCAAGATCATCCGCGTCACCAAAGAGGCTGTCCGCAGAGAGATCTGCTGGCTGACGACCTACTGGTGGGACCGGGTCGAGATCTACCGCGACAAAGCCGGCCGCCCCATCCGCATCATCGAGCACAAGTGCGACGGCAGCACCGTTGATACCGGCATCAAATATCTGAATGAGGCGACCGCGGTCAACGAGGCAAAGGACCCGGACACCGCCGAACGGATCTATTCTGTCAGGACCTATCCCTCCGGGGCCAAGACAGCGGTTGAGACGGAAAAGGACGAGTACGGCCGGAACCTCATCAAGGGTGATTACGATCTGAACAAAGACGGCCGCCAGGTAAGCGGAACCGAGACGACTCTCTTCAGTAAGACGAGTCTCTCCAGCGAGAAGAGAACACTGGAAAAAGCGACCTACAAGGATAACGGTACCGGCACCAAATACTGGACCGAGGTGCAGTCCAACGGAAACACGAAGACCATACTGGAAAAGGTCGATAAAAACGATAAGATTCTCTCTGTCGAAACCGTGACCTATGACCGAAACGGCCTTGTGAGCAGCAGGGCTCTGACGGAAAATACTTATAACCAGGACGGCAATAAAACCTCGACAAGCTCTGTTGAAGTTGATAACGAAGGCAAAACCCTCTCGGAAGAAACTACCAGCTATTCCTACAGCGGGAAAAAGCTGACCGGCATGACGACCGAAACCCAAAAGGCCGGCGGTGACAGCACGAAGACGGAGCAAAGCTTTACCTATGACAAAGACGGGAATCTGGCGACAGCAACAACCGAAACTGTCAGCCAAAGTGAGAGCAAGACCTCAACAACAACAAATGTAACGAGTTATACGTATACAGATACCGGATTAAAGAAATCTGCCACAGAGGTAGAAACAAATTCCTATGGCAGCACTGTTACAGAAAAAAAGTATGACAAGTACGAGCGTCCGGAAACAGAAAAAACAGTATATACAGACAAAAACGGCAAGATCACCTCTACCTCGGAGAGAGAGATCAGCTACAATTCTGAGCATGTAATCTCTGAGAGCATCACTACAACGATCAATGCGGACGGAAGTAAGGACGTTATCATTAACACTTATGATTCCGACGGAAGGCTTGTTACTGGAACGGCAGTGTTTACAAACGCCGAAGGAAAGACAACATCAAGCTCTACGGAAAGCCGTACCTATAACGGAGACGGAAAACTCACCTCCTATAAGACAGTCGAGACGAACGAGGAGGGGAAAACAAAAACAAATGAACAGAAGACAAGTTATGATGCGCAAGGCAGAGTGCTTGTAAGCCGCCGCACGAAAACAAACTACGACGGTACAACAACTGTCACCAATGTCAACAGGAGCTTTGATGCCAAAGGAAGAATTGTCAAAGAAATCAATGAAACCGTAAACCCGGACGGTACAAAGACAGGAACCACGATCATCTATGCTTATAACAGCGACGGAAGTTACACAAAGAAAGAGGTTCCGATCACAACCGCGGAGACTACAGAGATAAAGGTTTCGACGGTCGACAGTAACGGTACCGAGAGTGTACCTACGGTAGAGACTGTTGACACCGCTGTCATACAGGAAGAGATCATGAGCATCAAAGGGGCAGCCATAGAAGACCTCGACGACCTTGAAGACCCGGAGGAAGGCGAAGGGGACGATGCAGGAAAGAAGCTTGAGGATGCCGCTCAGGAAACCAAGGAAGACAAAAATGATGCGGAAAATGTGAAAGACGGACAGCTCGCCAAGGAAGAGACCAAGAACGAGGTCAAGGACGAGAACGAGGTCAAGGACGAGGTCGAGGACGAGACCAAAGAAGAAATCAAAGAAGAAACCAAGGAAGACGCCAAGGAAGACGCCAAGGAAGACGCCAAGGAAAAAACCAAGGAAGAAACCAAGGAAGAAACCAAGAACGAGGTCAAGAACGAGGTAAAGGAAGAGGTCAAGGAAGAGACCAAAGAAGAGACCAAGAACGAGGTCAAGGAAGAGACCAAAGAAGACGCCAAGGAAGAAACCAAGGAAGAGACCAAGGAAGAGGTCAAGGAAGAGACCAAAGAAGAAATCAAAGAAGAAATCAAAGAAGAAATCAAGGAAGACGCCAAGGAAGAAACCAAGGAAGAGACCAAGGAAGAGGTCAAGAACGAGGTAAAGGAAGAGACCAAGGAACAGGTCAAGAATGAGGTAAAGGAAGAGACCAAGGAAGAGACCAAGGAAGAGACCAAAAACGAGGTAAAGGAAGAGACTAAGGAAGAGGTCAAGAACGAGGTAAAGGAAGAACCAAAGGAAGCGGTCAAGGCGGAGCCGCAGGCAGCGGTCCAGGAACAGCCAAAGCCTCAGGAACAGCCGAAACCTCAGGAGCAGCCTCAGACACAGGTTCAACAGGATCCTCCTCATGTGCATGCGTTCGTTAAGCATGTTGAGGTACAGCCGACATGCGGAAAGAGTGGCTGCAGATACGATGAATATTGCTGCGGTATCCAGCAGAATTACCAGGTGATCCCTGCCACAGGAAACCACAGCTGGGGAGAGGTCTATACAAAAGATGACGGGATTACGTATCATGCCTGCGGCGTTTGCGGCCTTGAAGCAGCGGCATAAGGTCTGAACCCTGGAGACCAATATGAAACCCTGCGTGGCTGCCGGTTCGGCAGCCACGCATTTTTATACCGGGCAAGTCCAAATAAAACGAAATTGTAAAGCAGAGAAAAAATATTTATAAATCTTCAAAGCCGCGCTTGTGTTCAGGCGCGGCTTGGTATATAATGAGCTCGGAATTGTGCCCAAAAGTTACGCATTTTTACTGATATCAGGCAAAAAGGAAACAAATAATGAAGGAAAAGTTGCAGAAGACAAGCGAATCGGGCGATTCCGAGCTGAGGCGTCAGCGCAGGCGCGCCCGGATGAAGGATTTCGGCGCAAGTCTGTGCTTTCTCTCACCGAGCCTTCTGGGCGTGGGTGTCTTCTTCATCGTTCCCTTTTTCGTGGTGGTCTACTACTCCCTCATCGACGGCGTCGGCTCGCGGAATTTCGTCTTCCTGGACAACTATATCAAGCTTTTCCAGAACAGCGCCTTCCAGACCGCCTCGAAGAACACCCTGCAGTTTTCCTTCATCGCGGTGCCGCTGGCGGTGGTGCTGCCCATCCTGCTGGCCCTGATGCTCGAGGCGCACATCCCGATGAAAAGCCAGTTCCGCACCTTCTTCCTGAGCCCGATGATGGTGCCGGTGGCCTCGGTGGTGCTGATCTGGCAGGTGCTCTTCAACTACAACGGCACGATCAACGAGTTTCTGATGGTCTTCGGGGCGGATAAGATCGACTGGCTGCAGAGCGACTACTGCCAGGTCGTGGTCATGATCCTCTTCCTCTGGAAGACCCTGGGCTATAACATGATTCTGTTCATGGCGGGCCTGGCCAACATCCCGAAAGAGCTGCTCGAGGTCGCCGACGTCGAGGGCGCGGGCGAGCTCTATAAGTTCTTTGCCATCAAGCTGCGCTATCTTTCGCCCACGGTGCTGTTCGTGACGATCCTGTCGCTGATTAACTCCTTCAAGGTCTTCCGCGAGGTCTATCTGCTGACGGGCGACTACCCTTACGAAAAGCTCTATATGCTGCAGCACTTCATGAACAATACCTTCCGCTCGCTGGATTATCAGAAGCTTTCCTCCGCGGCGGTCGTCATGGCCATCGTGATGGTGGTCCTGATTGCCATCCTCTTCAAGGCCGAGGACTGGTTCGGGAAGGACGTGGAAGGATGAAGCATCGGAAGAAAAAGCGTTATTTCTCGCGCGGCGTGATCTTTTTCCTGTGCCTGCTGTTTTCGGTGATGTTCCTGCTGCCGACGGTCCTGACGATCACGAACTCCTTCATGTCCGAGGCCGAGATCAAGGCAAACTACGGCATGATCTTCTCGACCACCCAGGGCGGCTACGTCTCGAAGACGGTCAACCTGAAGTTCATTCCCGACCAGGTCACCCTGTCCCAGTACGTCACAGGGCTTATAAAATCGCCGGAATACCTGCTGAAGCTGTGGAACAGCATCCTGCTGGTGGTGCCCATCGTGATCCTGCAGGTGGCGGTCGCCTCAGTGGCGGCCTACAGCTTCACGCGCTGGCGCGGCAAACTGCGCAGCGGCATCTTCTTTTTCTACGTCATCCTGATGCTGATGCCCTATCAGGTGACGCTGGTGCCGAACTATCTGGTCAGCAGCTGGCTGGGTATCCTGAACACCCGCTGGAGCATCATTCTGCCGGGCATGTTCGCCCCCTTTTCGGTCTTCCTGCTGACGAAGTTCATGCGCCGCATTCCCTTCTCTCTGATCGAGGCAGCCAAGGTGGACGGCGCGGGGGAATGGGAGATCTTTACAAAAATCTGCCTGCCGGAATGCCGGTCGGCGCTCTATTCGATTGCCATCCTGGTCTTCATCGACTATTGGAACATGGTCGAGCAGCCCCTCATCCTGCTCCCCGATGCGGATGCACAGCCGCTGTCGGTGTTCCTGTCCCAGATCAACGCCGGTGAGATCGGTCTTGCCTTCGCCATGGCGACGGTCTATATGATCCCGTCCCTGCTGCTGTTCCTGCACGGGGAGGAATACCTGGTCGAAGGGATCGCAAATTCCGGCAGCGTCAAAGGGTAAACACGGGGGACCGCAGCGGTTCCCGAGGAGAAAGCTATGAACGAAACACCGAAAAACAGAGAATGGGTTAAAAACGCCGCGATCGTTTTCCTCGCGGTGCTGCTGGTGCTGACCTTTTTCTCGAACACCATCATGAACCGCAGTCTGCCTGAGGTGGCGACCCAGGATGTGACCGACGGCGCCATCGTCTCCAAGGTGCGTGGGTCCGGGACCGTCACGGCCAACGGCAACAACCAGGTGAAGATGGAGAAGACCCGCGTCATCCGCGCCGTCATGGTCAAGGCCGGCCAGGAGGTCAAGGCGGGTGATGTTCTGTTCACCCTCGGCGAAGGCAGCAGCGAAGAGATCGAAGCCCTCGAAGAGAAGATCCGCAACCTGCAGAACTCCTACAACCGCACCGCGGTCGGAGGAACAGTGTACTCATATACAGCTGATGAAAGAAATCTGGATGTTCTTGCAGACAAACTGCTGGATGCAGAAGTAGCTTTGCAGTATGCGGAAGAAGCTGCAAGAAAGGCAACTTCGCAAGAAGAGCAAATTATAGCTGTTGAAAACGAATTAGCAAAGTTGATTCCGGCTCGAGATGAAGCAAAGAAAGCATATGATGATGCAAAAGAGAAACAGAGCCTGGATGATAAGAAACTGCAGGAATATTTGGAGGACCAGGAAAAGATAATTGAGAGTCTTATAAATAACGAAGTTTATGGAAATATGATAGACGGTGATCTATTAGATGGTACATATGATAACCGGAGTATCATCACCATTCAGATAAGCCGTGATGAAAGCGAACTTGCTAGCGCAAGTACAAAAACCCCATCCTCAACAACGATGACGACCTCGACGAATTCGGCAACCCAGACGAATTCGGTAACTTCAGAAACGCAAGAAACGCAGGAAACGCAGGGAACGCAGGAAACGCAGAGAACTTCAGAGATTCCGACAATTGATAATAATCAGTTGATGAAGAATACTGTAGAAGAACATAAGGAAGAAGAACCCAAGGAAGAAGAAGGCAAGAAAATGAATAGCCCGAGTACTGGAGATGAGGATCTTTCAACTATTGAAGGTGAACTTGTAGTTCTAAGACAAGCACTACAAGACTATGATCGTATTCAGAGTGAAATCTATTTGTTAAAAACAGATGCTGAAGTAGAAGCAACAAAAGAGGTCTATGATGAAGCTGCTGAAAAAGTAAATAGTTTAAGTAAAACTCTGGAGACACTTCTTACAACAGGGTCTGCGGAAGGAGCTGTTTATAAAGCTAGGCTGGACGCCTATAACCAAGCTGAAATTGCATACTTGAATGCGCTTGATTTATTAGATGCAAAAAGAGCAAATGACTATCAAGCTCAGGCAGCAAAGGGCATTGACCTGAACGCTACCATGCAGGAGCTTGAGGTGGCCAAGGCGAAGCTGGCCGAGCTGACCGGTACCGACGGCGAGAACATCACCGCCAAGGTGGCGGGCACGGTGACCTCGGTCGAATGCAACGCGGGCGACAAAAAGATGAAGGACGATGTCCTCTGCACCATCGAGGTCCCCGATCAGGGCTATACCCTATCCTTCACCGCGACGAACGAGCAGGCCAGCCGCCTGCGCATCGGCGATCAGGCGACGGTCTCGAACTTCTACTGGGGCAACGAGGTGACCGCCACCCTCAGCAGCATCAAGACCGACCCCAAGAACCCGCAGAACAACAAGCTGCTGACCTTCGACCTGGAGGGCAACGTGACCTCCGGTTCCCAGCTGACCATCTCGGTCGGCTCGAAGAGCGCCAACTATGACCTCATCATCCCCAGCAGCGCCATCCGTTCCGACTCCAACGGCAGCTTTGTCCTCAAGGTCGAGGCCAAGAACTCGCCCCTGGGCAACCGCTACATCGCCAAACGCGTGCCGGTCGAGGTCCTGGCCAGCGATGACAACAACTCGGCCGTGACCGCCGAGCTGCAGTACGGCGACTATGTCATCACGACCAGCAGCGCCCCCATCAAGAACGGCTCCATGGTGCGGCTTGCCAACGCGTCATAAGGATCCATCCATGGAACAGAAGAGGAAAAAACAGATCAGCAGGCAGCAGAGCATTCTGCTGCTTGTCTGTATTGCCATGCTGCTCGCCGCTGCGGCCTGCTTCGGCGCGTGGTGGTGGCTTTCCCGCCTGCTTGCGTCCCAGCGGGAGGCCGAGCGCTGGCAGGGCGACAGCGAGATGCCCTTCAAGCAGATCTCGTGCTTTCTGCCGATGAACGAGATGATGACCCTTGAGCAGATCGCGACCTTCCGCTCGGCCGCCATGACCAGACTGAAGGAGAGCTCTCTGGACGTCAGCGGCGATGCCGTGCTGATGATGGACTGCTGGAGCACCAACGGCACGGTCAATGTCAAAGGCGAGCACGGCAAGGGCGAGGCCGCGGTGATCGCGGTGGGGGGCAATTATTTCGACTTTCACCCGATCCGCCTGCTGAACGGGGACTATCTGCATCCGGACGACCTGATGCAGGACCGGGTGCTGCTGGACGAAGAGCTCTCGTGGCTGCTGTTCGGCGGGACCAACCTGCAGGGCAAGCAGCTGACCGTCAACGGCATCCCCTATGTGGTGGCGGGCGTCATCGAGCGCGAGACCGATTTTGCCACCCGGAAGGCCTATTCCGGCGAGATGGGCATGTTCATGTCCTACGAGGGCCTGCGCAGTCTGGATGAAAACCTCAAGATCGACTGCTACGAATATGTCCTGGCAAACCCCGTCAAGGACTTCGCCGTCAATGCCGCCCGCGAGAAGTTCCCGATCAAGCATGCCGAGATCCTCTGCAACACGGACCGCTATCAGTACGACAAGCTGATGATGGACATCGTCCTGAAGTACGGCAGCCGCAGCACCCATGCCAGCGGCATCCTCTATCCCTACTGGGAGAACGCCGCCCGCATCACCGAGGACTGGGCCGCGCTGAGCTGCCTGCTGGGGACGCTGCTGCCGATCTTCCCCGCGATCGTGGGCACGGTCTGGCTGGTGCGGGCCTTCCGCCGAGGAAGGAAGAAGATGGCGGAGGAGATTCTGCCCGAGGCAAAGGAAAAGACCGAAGAGGCCATCCGCGTGCGCCAGCGAAAGCGCTGGGAGAAAAAACACTCCGAATAAAAGATGAAAGCCTTCACCGGTTCGCCGGTGAAGGCTTTCGTGATCAGAAGGTCTGACAATCCTAATCCTGACAGGATAATTCCAGGTCTGAAATCAGATAAAGCGGCAGGCTGACGGTTCGGGTACCGTCTTCTTCGTTCACAGCGCGGTTTTTCAGGGAGAGCTTGAAACCAAGGCGGATGCTGTATCTTTTGCAGAAAAGCCGATAGCTTTTTGCCCGTGTATTGGTTGCGGATTTCACCTCTATCGGAATCAGCATTCCTTTCCGTTCAATCAGAAAGTCCACCTCTGCCTGATTTCCGGACCTCCAGAAGTATGGCTGATACCCCAGGTTTTTCAGCTCGTTCTGTACATAATTCTCTGCCAGTGCACCTTTAAACCCGATATAATTCTCGTTTTCGTCCAGAATCGTGTCAAAATAGACGCCTGCCTTGCGGCGCAGAAGACCGATATCTGCCATATACACTTTAAAATAGGAGGCGTCGGAGCAGAAACTCAGCGGCAGTTCCGGGTTCTCGACAAGTTCCGTCAGATAAACTAGGCCCGCGTCTTTCAGCCAGGTGAGAGCATTTTCAAGTTCAGAAGCACGTTTTCCTTCTCTGACATGAGAGAAGACGAATTTGTTGTTATCCCTGGCCAGCTGCTTGGGAACAGAGTCCCAGACCCAGTGGATTTTCGGAACCTCGGCGGGAGGCGCGTGCTTGGAAAAATCATCGGCATAATCGCTGAGGATGCCGTCCTGAACCCGTTCGACTTCCTGAAAGCTGTGTGTCTGTATCCAGGTCTTCACGGCAGCCGGCATCCCGCCGACAATCAGATACTGACGGTAAGCCTTTTCCAGCGGAACTCTGCACAGCTCCGGGATAGGCTCATCAGCCGGCCTCGACTGTGCCAGTGTAAGATATTTCATCCCGTCATCTGCCGCCAGAAACTCGGCAAAACTCATCGGGAACATCTGCAGCCGATCAATCTTTCCCACCGGGAAAGAGATGTTCTGATGCTTCAGTTCAACGCCGAGAAGGGAACCTGCACACATGACATGCAGCTCCGGCAGGTCTTCACAGAAATATTTCAGGCTGGCAATTGCTCTTGGGCAGGATTGAATCTCATCCAGGATCAGAACGGTGCTGCCGGGTGTTATCTCAAATCCGAAGAAAACCGCACCCAGTTCCCGCAGGATGCGTTTCGGGTCAAAGTCATACGCAAACAGTTCTGCCGCCCTTTCTTCCTTTTCAAGGTTCAGATAGGCGATTTTCTCGAACTGCTCCTGCGCAAACTCTTTCATGACATATGTTTTTCCGCACTGACGGACGCCGGTAATCAGCAGAGGCCTGCGGTCGGGGCGATTCTTCCAGGCAAGCAGCTCTTTTTTAATTGTTCGTTCCACGTTCCACCTCCGAGATACCGGCCTCATGGCCGGCGGTACAGTGTATCCTGGTGTTCATGATGCCTCTTCGATGTCATGCTCTTCCCTGAATTGAAAAACTTAATTCCAGGCCCCGATAGGGCTGCCTAGAAGTAAGTTTTGCAAGCTTTTCCCCCGCACTTACTTTTGCAAAGATGGCTGCAG
>ONGJ01000011.1 GCA_900317375.1 uncultured Eubacteriales bacterium | reverse complement strand
CTTGAAAAGGACGAAAAGACCGCTGCAGCGGTAAAGGCCGTCATCGATGCCGTGGATGCGGAATACGGCGAGGTCTTTGCTGAGAGCCAGGTTGTCCTCAACGGCGTGCGTGATCCAAACCGCAGCGAAGAGACCAATCTGGGTGAACTCATCACCGAGTCTATGGTCTGGAGCGTCAGTTCCACCGGCGGCCTGGACCAGTATGAGGGCATTCCGGCCCTCGGGATTAACAACGGCGGCGGCATCCGTGCTTCCATCGAAAAGGGCCCTGTCACCAAACGGGATATCCAGAGCGTGCTTCCTTTCGGAAATACCATTGCCGTGGTTCTTGTCAATGGTAAGGAGCTGCTGGAGGTGCTTGAGGCGTCCACTGCCTTTACGCCGGAGTCAATGGGCAGTTTCCCGCAGACCTGCGGAATGGAGTGGACGATCGATACCACCGTTCCCTATGATCAGGGTGAACTGTACATCCTCAACGGCAAGGAGAGCAGTTACTATGCCCCGGCCTCCATCAAGCGCGTCAGCATCAAGTCTGTGGGCGGTGAGCCATTTGATCCGGACGGTCTCTATGTTGTTGTTACCAACAACTTCTGTGCTGCCGGCGGAGACACCTACAATGCGTTCAACCGCGCATACAGCCAGGGCTTTGGCTTCGATACCGGCATCCCAATGGACGAGGCGCTCATCAGCTATGTTGAAGAAGCCCTCGGCGGCGTGATCGGTGAGAAATATGCCGAGCCCTCCGATATGGCAAAACAGATCCGCTCCTGAGAGCACTTCCAAAAAACCGGACCATGAAAACTCAAAGCCGCCGGCGTCCGCCGGCGGCTTTCAAAGTACAGCGGCCCGTTTATGCTTCGTTTTCCTGCTTGCTTTCCTGTTCGATTTCCGGGGTGGCTTTCGGGTCGCTTTTCTGCTCTTTTCGGGCCTGTTTTCCTCTCAGACTGGTCACGCCGCCTACCTGGCTGTTGTTGAGCAGCACAACATTGCCTTCGTCGTCGGTGATCTCTGTGTGCCGGATGCCCATATCCGTGACATGACCTGTTATCCCGGCAACACTGACATAGTCGCCCACATGGACGGTGCCCTCCATCATCATCAGGAAGCCGGCGAGCAGATCAGAGGCCATGCTCTGGGCACCCATACCAACGGCGATGGAGATGATGCCGGCTGAGGCCAGCAGCGCCGTCGTGTTCACACCGAACATATCAAGAATGCAGAAGAACAGGAAGACGCCTGCGGCATAGGCAACGAGACTGTTCACAAGCCTGGTGATCGTCCTGGCCCGGAGACTGAGACGACGCTCCAACAGCTGCAGCACGGTCCGCAGCAAAAACGCAAGGAAGAACGTGAAAGCCGCGACGAACAGGGCGGCCCAGATGGAAAACAGATGCACGCCTTTGGACCACTGCCCGCTAAAGACGTAGTCAAAGGCAGGCCACAGGCCTTTGGACGAGATGATCAGAGCGAAGGCTGCAAACAGCGTAAGGAAGGTGAAATAGCCGTCGGGGAAGACCATCAGGGGATTTCCCAACCTTGCGGGAGACTGCAGCTTCCCGTCTGCCTCCGCCATCGCCTGTGCACACAGCAGGCCTGCTGCCGGGAAATACAGCAGTGCCAGGATCAGCAGCACGGCCAGTGCCTGCAGGACAAAGCCTGCCTGCATGTAAGACTGCAGATGCTCGGGCACGATGGATACGAGCGTCTTCCCGTCAGATGAGACCGCAGATACATACACACCCTTCCCCCTGAATTCGGTAAAGCCCTCAAAGCTGCTTCCAGACTTAAAATCATCCAGATAGTCTTCTGCCTTCTGACCGATCAGTCCAGGGTCACTTGAGGCGATAAAGCGGCCGTCCTCATCGCTGATGGCAGCGGCGATCTGACCCGCCTGTAAAGCAAAGCTGCTGACTGCGCTTTCATAGCTCATCCGCTCAAGCTCCGCAGCCAGATCCTCGGCACCGTAGACGGCCAGAAGAAATCCGTCTGGCTGCCTGTCAGCATCTGTCATCATGATCGCCGTGCCAAGCTGGATCCGGCCCGTGTAGGGATCCGCCGCGGGTCCTGCAACAGCATAAGGGTAACCCATCAGCACGGCACGGTACTCCTCACTGAGGTTTGTGCCGACAGCAAAGCCGGTATAGCTGTTGCTGGAGGCGAGCTCCTGCCCGGCGCTGTCAAAGCGCATCAGGTAGTCGGTCCCCGCGATGCGGTTAAGCTCCTCAAGACCGTCTCGCACCTGATAGTCCGGGTACTCCGTCAGGAAGCCGGCGAGCATCTCTGCGCGTGCCCGGTAACAGTTCATAAAAGTGCTGCGGATCATATCCTCCTGACTCCTGCGCAGGGCTATCTCATACTGGATGGTCTCCCGCTTGGCTTTGGCGGTGAAGACGGCATTCGTCCGGTTCTCCAGCATCAGAAGCATGGAGGAAAAGAGAACGGTGACCGCAAGCACCACCAGCATACCGGGCCGGGTCGCCCGGCTCAGCTGACTGCGCGAGACAGCGAGCGGGCCTTCTCTGCCCTTCTTCCGGAGAAGAATGCGGAAAACGTAGAGCTGGAACATCGCCATCCCGCAGCCGATGATGGATGAAATGGCCAGGGCAATGAAAAAACCGGTTCTGAAGACATCCATATACGGAACCGTCATCAGAATATCCGTATTCTTCGCCGGAAGGTGCATCAGTGCCGCGAGATAACGCTCCCCCAGCAGGGTGATGATCTTGCTGGGCCGTCTGTTTCCCCTGATTTGAAAGCTGCCGCTGTTCTGGAAGACCTTTGCCAGATCCTCGTACAGCTGCGAGGTCTGCTCAGGTGTGAGACCGTCCAGCGGATAGCATGCCAGTCTGTCGCCGGTTTTGGCAAAGGCAGAAGCATCGACCCCGGACAGCATGCGCTCAAGCACAGCGGACCAGTCGCTGACTTCATTGTATATCTCCAGCAAGGTTTCACACGGAAATTCAAAGAGCAGACTGCGCTGCATGCTTCCCGGGATGGAAAGCAGCACGAAGCCTCTGCCGTCATTCTTTCCGGCAGCCTCTCCGTCCTTCGAAACCGCAGGATAGAGCTCCAGACGCGGGTCCCGGGGCTCAAGGCTCTGCATGCAGCTGCGGACGGTTTCCTCAGGACTCACCGAGCCGGTGGTGGCAAGCAGCTGCTTTTGCCCGTCCAGCAGGGAAACGCTGTCGGCTGAAACCGCAGTGCGTACCCGCTCCAGCTTCTCCGCATCCGTGATGCCGTTCTCTTTCATGAAGAGTTTCAGCCCGAGCTCTGCCCTGGCCAGAACATCGTCTTCGTATACGCGGCTGCGAAGCGCCAGTTCCTTCTTGCAGCTGTCGACGATCCTCGGAATGTCACCAAGATGATCATCCATACGCCCCAGAATGATATTTCTGTAGTAAGAGAGGGAAGCGGAAAACACAAGAACTGCGATCAGCAGAAAGACACCCAAAGAAAAGGCGCAAAGCTTTTTCCCGGTCTTTCCCAGCAGAAGAGCTTTGATCCTATCAGAAGAATTTGTCATTGCCAGCCTCCTTCGAAGAATTACAATCATACTAACACAGTTTCCTGATGATTTCCACCGCAGAATGATAAAACCGCTCTATTCAATCTCCAACGCCCCATACCGCAGGACAAATATGAGTTTCTGTGTCTGCTTTCACGAAAACCCTGTTGAACGGAGCCAGGCTATTTGATATACTGCAAGAAAATAATCAGAATCCCGATCAAGGGGGATGGATGCCTTGGGGGACACCCGAACAGAAAACAGAGAAATCAACTATGTCAACGACCCGGTAGGAAAGCTTTATCGACGGCTGCTGCCATCGGCCATCGGATCGCTTCTGACCGCCACGGTGGCGTCGCTCATTGACGTCGTCATACTCAGCTACTTCCTTGGACCGTCCATGCTGGCGGTGGTGGAGCTGTGCATGCCCGTATACATGCTGGTCAATACGCTGGCCATGCTCATCTCCTCTGGCGCAGCTACACTGTACGCCCTTTTTTTGGGTGAAGGGGACCGGAAAGAGGCACTCTGCTGGTTCTCTGCCTCTACAATCCATATGCTCATCTGCGGCAGCGTGCTGATGCTGGCAGGACTGCTGTTTACCGGGCCGGCGGTGCGTCTGCTGGGAGCAAGTGATGCAATCATGGAGCCGACCATGGAGTATGCGCGCGTACTGTTTTTCTTCATGATTCCGCTGATCATGTATGTGCAGCTTGTGTTCTTCATGCGCATTGACGATGATCCGAACAGGGTCCTGGCCGCGACCTCTGTCTGTGCCTTTGTCAACCTTGTGCTGGACACCTCCTCTGCCGGTATCCGGCAGATCATCGCGGCGCACAAGCAGATGAACGGAGCGCTGACGCTCAGAAACGTGACGCCCGAGGTTCTTTCCGTTCTGCATATGACAGGTCTGGACAAGAAGCTCCATATTGAGCAGTGAGACCGGTATGCCAGGCCGCCGTAAACAAAAGACAGTCCGCCGTACAGAAAGCGGGCGCCTGCCGGAACATGTGTGCCGCGATCCTTTTGTGACTGCAGAGCTGTGGATTGCCGATACGGAACAGCTGGCACTGGATACTCAGCTGGAACGGATGCAGGCTCTGCTGCCCGAGCCGGATCAGGCGAAAGCCATGCGTTTTCGAAAACGGGAAGACCGGCTTCGCTGCGTCACAGGAAGACTGATGATTCGCGCGCTGGCCGCTGTGCGGCTGGGACAGGCGGATATTCCCCTGCTGATCTCCGCCTATGGAAAGCCTTTTTTCGCAGAGGAGAATGCCGTGCAGTTCAGCCTTTCGCACGCCGGTAAGCTGGTGGTGCTGGCATTCGGGGATCACCCGCTGGGTGTGGATGTGGAAGAAAACAGGCCGCTGATCTGGCGTGAGCTTGCTTCCGTTTTCGGAAACGAAGAACAGAGACTTCTCGAAGCGGACGAGGATCCGGCCGGCCTGTTTTACCGATTCTGGACCGCTCGGGAGGCTTTTTCCAAGGAAGAAGGACGCGGCCTGCCGATCTTTGAAAGCAGAGACATAGTTATAGATTACGACAGAGAGACCATCCGTTATGAAGGCCGCACGCTGCACGTTCGAACCTGGGAATTCCCGGGATATACGCTGAGCGTTTGTGCTTCCCGGCTTGGTGAAATCCGAATGCGCTGTCTGTCTTCCGAGGACTGGAACCGGGTTCTTTCCTATAATGAGGTTTCCCGTTCACCGAAAAGCGAGGAAGAGCTTGAAAAGGGATTCAATGGAACGATGGAATATTCTGAAGAAATGATGACGGCGGATCGTGCCTTGACCCTGCCGGTGGCGCTGGATTCTTTTGACGAAATACGGCTGACCGTGCTCAGAATCGCAGGGGATACACCGGAGACCAGACAGGCGCTGCTGGCCTGCGATGAGATGCTGGCGAATATTGTAAACTATTCAAAGGCTGAGAATCTGTCATTCGCCTGTAAAAGACTGGAGGGGCATCTGTGCATTCAGTTCTCGGATGACGGTATTGCATTCGACCCGACGGCCTATTATGCAGAGGAAAAAGCGTTCGAATCCCTTGACAGCGGGGGCATGGGCCTGGGCATGATTGCGCAGATCGCGTCCGCCATACACTATGAGAGGAAGAACGGCAGAAATTTGAATACGTTATTCTTTTCTCTGCAAAACGATACCACGCATCTGACATCATGATAAAAATCCCCCTGCCGTACGGCAGGGGGATCGCTTTACAGGGGAGAGGATTACTTGATGTACTCGACTGCCTCGTTGGCGGCAATGTAGCCGGAATCAACGCAGAGGCCGTAGCAGAAGCCGGGGACATCGTAATAGGGGCTGTAGTACATCGAGCCATTGTCGGTGCCGACAACGTACAGACCCTGCATCGGGGTGTTGTCCGGCTTCAGGGCACGCAGCTGATCATCCGTGCGGATGCCGCCGAAGGTGCTCCAAGCCGAAGGCTCGCACTGAACCGCATAGAAGGGGCCGGTTTCGACCTTGCTGAGGTACCACTTGTTGGTGCCGAATTCTTCGTCCACGCCCTTGTCGCAGTACTCATTGTACTTCTTGACGGTCTCAGGCAGATTGGTCAGGCCGAAGGCCTCTGCCAGCTCTTCCAGTGTGTCGGCCTTGGCGACCCAGCCTTCCCGGATGCCTTCCTCGAGGTCTTCGGGCAGCTTGTCAAGGATGCGGTCTTTGAAGTAGTTGCCGATGAACCAGACGCCCACGTCGGTGGTTGCGCCCTTGGCGATGGTGTACTCATACAGGCCCTGGGTGGTCATGGCGTCTACATAGGCCTGGTCGACGATGCCGTACCACGGCGCGTTGAGAATGATCTGCTCGGAGCCGTAGCTCATCGGATAATCGCAGAGCAGACCTTCGTTGATGAAGCGCTTGCCCTCCTGATCAACCAGCAGGTTGCCGTAGAGGCCGAACTTGAAAGCATAGTTCTGATCGTACTTGTCCTGCTTGGCCGGGCGCGATGCCTTCTGGTTGGTTCCGCCGTATTCGCAGGGGCAGAAGCCAAAGGTCTTGCACAGTGTGGCGCCCACGTCTTCGGCCATCATGATGCCGTCGCCGGTGCAGAGGCTGTTGCCGCCTGCTGCCGCATTCAGGTTGCGGGTCTTCAGGAACTTCTCCTGCAGGTCGCGGTTTCCGAGGTAGCCGCCCGAGGCGATGATGACGGCTTTGCAGTTGATGGTCACATTCGTGCCGTCGTTCTTCTTTGCGGTCACGCCGACAGCCTTGTCGCCGTCCATGATCAGGCCGGTTGCTGCGGTGTTGAAGAGAACCTCAACGCCTGCGTCCTCAAGAGCCTTGTTCCAGAGTTCGACACGGTCTTCCAGCGCATTGGTGACCAGGTGGAAGCCGCCCTTTTCGCCGATAAACGGAGTTTCGAAGCGGAAGTTGGCCTCTTTCATCTCATAGCCGATGCCGCAGCGGTGAATCAGAGAAGGATTCGGGGTCCAGTGGGTATAGTTCATGACATGCTGGAAGACTTCGTCAACCTCCAGGGTGGTGCCGCCTTCCTTGGCATGCAGGACCGAGGTGTCGACGGCAAAGGGGCCGGAGACTTTGATGCCGTTGACGCCGGCAACCGAGCTGGCTTTCTCAACGGTCAGGACTTTGGCGCCCAGTTTGCCCGCGGTAATCGAAGCCATGAAGCCCGAGCCGCCGCATCCGATGACGCAGATGTCCACATCCTTGATTTCGTCCGCACCGGCCTCAGCCGAAACGGTCTTTGCAAGCCAGGCTTCCTTGTCGCCGCCGGCCTGTGCCACGCAGTCCGCGATGGCTTCCTTGACGGCACGGGAGGAATTCGAGGCACCGGCGATGGCGTCTAGGCCGCCGGCCTGATTCTCAATGATGGCGGGGATCAGCTTCTCCTGGACCTGGGAGAAGAGAACGGGAGTCTCGTTCTGAGAGACAATCTCAACGTCCGTGAGGGCATCTTCGCTGAAGGTGCACTTGACGGTGACATAGCTGAGGTTGCCGTAGGCGGTGGCCTCATAGGTTCCTGCCTTGTAGGTACCCGCAGCACTCGCGGCGGGGACGCCCGCAATGCCCATGGCGGCAAGGCCGAGAGCACCGGCGGCGGTCCCTTTCAAAAAGTCGCGGCGGGTGATGTTCTTGCTCATAGCGCATTTCTCCTTTTCAATAAATTATTGACTTTGCTTACATAATTATAGCGCTTTTACAGACATCATGTCAAGA
This sequence comes from uncultured Eubacteriales bacterium, assembly GCA_900317375.1. Taxonomy (GTDB): domain Bacteria; phylum Bacillota; class Clostridia; order Oscillospirales; family Oscillospiraceae; genus Limivicinus. Next base: position 83,014 of record ONGJ01000011.1, on the reverse strand, counting down.
ATTTGATACCGATTTGAGAGTCAATTTGTCATATTTATACAGGCGGAGGCGGATATATCCTTGACGGGTCCGATTCACGCCGTCGAAAAAAACTCGAAATCCGAAAGACTTTCAGATTTCGAGGATTTCCGTTTCAATACCGCTGCGCTGGGCATAGAGGATTGTCTTCATCGTTCCGCCGCTTGTACCCGCAAAGCAGGCCAGAAGCAGGGAAGAACGGTCGATCATATACTCGTTTCGCTTCAACATGCAGCCGGGGGAATAGCTGTGAGACACATAGCTCACCACATCGCAGCGGCTGAGCAGATCGCGGTACCGTGCCTGCTGCCCTTTGTTCCAGCGTTCCGCCTGATTGTCACAGGGGACAGCCGCCTCCAGCGTGACGTCGGGATGCCGCTCCCGCAGTTTCAGGACCTCGTCGGCAAAGTACATGTCACAACCGATGGCCATTCCGCAGAGAAAGTGCCGGTAGCCGCGCTCGTAGAATGCCTCAAGCTTTTCTCCGATCTGCTTTTTCAGCTCTGTACAGCGCGCATCTCTTTCATTTGCACCCCACGGCAGCCGGACCGGCCGGTGGCCGGAAAAACAGCAGCTGATTTCTCTCTCCGCCATACCTTTCACTCCCTCCTGCAGTCTGGCCCTATTGTAACCGGTGAAAAGGGGCTTGTCAAATCCATACCGGTTTGTTATAATACAAACATCTTCAGGGCAGGGTGTAATTCCCGACCGGCGGTGATGGCGCAAGCTGAGTCCGCGAGCCGTAAGGCATGATCCGGTGCGAATCCGGAACCGACAGTAGAGTCTGGATGGAAGAAGATCCGAACAATCTTATTTCGTCGTTTCCTTGTCCTGCATTCTGTGCGCCTGAAGAGAAATCTTCAGGTATTTTTTTTGGAGGGGAAAACCAATGAAAGAAAAACGCATGTCTACCCGCTATCTGGCATCCACGGCGATGTTTGCCGCGGTCTCCTTTGTCTCCGTGCTCATCGCCAAGGTGATTCCGAATGTCGCCGGCTTTCTGAGCTACGAGCCGAAGGACGCCTTCATCGTCATTGCAGGTCTGCTCTACGGCCCGATGACCAGCGTTCTGATCTCTGTGATTGTCTCGCTGATTGAGATGCTGACCATCAGTTCTACCGGCCCCTACGGCTTTCTGATGAACGTTGTCTCGACCTGTGCATTTGCTGTGCCGGCTGCCTGGTTTTACCAGAAGCACCGCACCCAGAAGGATGCCGTCATCGGCCTCGTGTTCGGGATTGTTACCATGGCCGTTGCCATGCTGCTCTGGAACTATATCATCACGCCTTACTATATGGGCGTACCGCGGGAAACGGTAGCGGGCATGCTGCTGCCGGTCTTTCTGCCCTTCAACCTTGTCAAGGGCGGCCTGAACGCGGCTCTGACGCTGCTGCTCTACAAGCCGATTGTCAGCGCCCTGCGCAGCGCGCACCTGGCCGAGCCGTCAGCGAGCGGCAAGGCAAAGGGAAGCTTCAGCGTCGGCTTTACCCTGTTTTCGCTGGCCGTGCTGATCACCTTCGTACTGCTTCTGCTGGTGCTCATCGGTGTGATTTAAAAAAGCCTTGACAATCCCGGCGGTTTCGGCTATATTACTTCCAGTTTCTTGTTGGAGGAAGCTATGAAAGTCACTCGCTACGCCGCATATGCTTATTCCTATACCGGGTTTCTTCGGTAAGGATAATTTGTGGCGCAAATCGAGGCTGATTCAGAACGTTTGCCGCACAGGTTATCCTGTGCGGCTTTTGCGTTTCCAGGAGGTTTGACAGTATGATTGTCGTATTAAAACACGGGGTTCCGGAAGAAAAGAAGATCCAGCTGATGAACTGGCTGGAGGGACAGGGCCTGCGTCTGCATATCTCGAACGGTGAGTTTCAGACGGTTATCGGTTTGATCGGTGATGTGTCCGGCATCGATATCGATCTGGTCAGCAGCCTTGATATCGTTGATTCGGTAAAGCGCGTAACCGAACCCTTTAAATGCTGCAACCGGAAGTTCCACCCAGAGGATATGATCGTCGAGATCGGCGATGTGAAGGTCGGCGGCGGGCATTTCGTCGTCATTGCCGGCCCCTGCTCGGTCGAGTCGGAAGAACAGATCGTCGCGGTGGCCAGGGCGGTGAAGGCTGCGGGGGCTGACATGCTGCGCGGCGGCGCCTTCAAACCGAGAACCTCACCCTATGATTTTGCCGGGCTTAAGGCAGAGGGGCTCGAGCTCCTGCGCATCGCCCGAAAGGAAACGGGCCTGCCCATCGTGACGGAGCTCATGAACATCAACGACCTGCCTCTCTTTGAGGATGTGGACGTTATTCAGATCGGCGCACGCAACATGCAGAATTTTGACCTCCTGCGCGAACTGGGTACGCTGGATAAGCCCATTCTGCTCAAACGCGGACTGGCCAACACCCTGAAGGAACTGCTCATGAGCGCCGAGTACATCATGGCCAACGGCAACGAGCGCGTGATTCTCTGCGAGCGCGGCATCCGGACCTTCTCGGACTATACGCGCAACACCCTCGATCTTGCGGCGGTGCCGATGCTGCATCAGCTGACGCATCTGCCGGTTATCGTAGACCCGAGCCACGCCACCGGCATCGCAAAGCTTGTGCCGCCGATGGCGCTGGCGGCAACGGCCGCCGGTGCGGACGGACTGATTATCGAGGTGCATAATGACCCGATTCACGCCCTCTGTGACGGGGCGCAGTCGCTCCTGCCGGAGGAATTCTCGGCACTTGCGGAAAAGGTTCGCTCAATCCGCGGGGTGATTGCATGAGCCGGGTAGGAGTTGTCGGTCTGGGCCTGATCGGCGGCAGCTTTGCCAAGGCTTACCACGAAGCCGGATGGGAGGTCCTCGCCAGGAACCGCTCAAAAAGCGTGCTGGATTTCGCCCGCCTCTCAGGCGATGTGGACGGCGAACTGACAGAGCAGAATGTGGGAACCTGTGACCTGGTGCTTGTGACGATCTATCCGGAGGCTGCGATTCAGAGCATTACGGAGTTCGCCCCCTATTTCGGTGATAAGCCGGTGGTGATCGACTGCTGCGGGACCAAGCGCGTCGTTTGCGAGGCCTGCTTTCCGATCGCCGAGGAACACGGCTTTACTTATCTGGGCGGGCACCCGATGGCCGGCACCCAGTTTTCCGGCTACAAGTATGCCCGGGCCAGTCTCTATAAGAACGCCCCGATGGTGATTGTGCCGCCCGATTTTGACGATATCTACCTGCTGGAGAAGGTCAAGAACCTTTTGAAACCGGCAGGCTTCAGCCGGTTTTCGGTCACGACAGCCGATAAGCACGACGAGATGATTGCTTTCACCTCGCAGCTGGCCCATATTGTCTCGAATGCCTATGTCAAGAGCCCGACAGCGCGTCTGCACCACGGATTTTCGGCCGGCAGCTACAAGGACCTGACCAGAGTCGCCTGGCTGAACGCGCCGATGTGGGCAGAGCTGTTTTTGGAAAACCGCGACTGTCTGATCCGCGAGGTCGACACCTTGATCGAAAACCTTACGGCTTACCGCGACGCAATGGAGAACGGGGATCGGGAAACCCTGACGGCACTCCTGGAGGAGGGCAAGCGCATGAAGGAAGAGGTAGACGGCTAGTGAAAAACATTGTGATTCCGGTGAATACGCCCTCCGGATGCTATGAGGTGAAAGTCGGCTCCGGCCTGATCAGGACGCTCGGAGAAGAGATGCAAAGGCTCGGCATGGGCGGCAGATGCGTCGTCGTGTCGGGCGAGAACGTTTTTCCGCTCTACGGGCAGACCGCGCTGACGAGCCTCCGGAAGGCCAGGTTCCAGGCAGATGCCGTTGTCTTTCCGGCGGGGGAGAGCACCAAGAGCCTTGCCTGCTACGGCGAGCTGATGAACGAGCTGACCGATCGACAGTTCAGCCGCTCGGACTGCCTGGTCGCTCTTGGCGGTGGTGTGACCGGCGATCTGACCGGATTCGCGGCCGCGACGTATCAGCGCGGCATCCGTTTCGTGCAGGTTCCCACGACGCTTTTATCCGCGGTTGACTCGTCCGTCGGAGGAAAGACAGCGGTGAATCTACCGGCGGCCAAAAACCAGGTCGGAGCCTTTTACCAGCCGCAGCTGGTCCTGTGCGACACTGACACACTTTTAACAATCCCGGAGCGCGAACTGCGGGCGGGGATGGCGGAGGTGATCAAGGACGCCGTGATCGGTGACCCTGATCTGTTCGACCTGCTGCAGCACACCGAGCCTGCCCGGCTTTTCGATGCCCTGCCGGAGATCATCGAGGCCTGCGTACGGCTGAAGGCCGAGATCGTGGAGGAGGATGAGCGGGATGTCGGACGGCGGCGTCTGCTGAACCTGGGGCACAGCTTTGGACATGCCATTGAGCAGAGAAGCGGCTATACGCTGCTGCACGGGGAAGCCGTTGCGGTCGGCACCGCCATGGCCTGCCGGGCTGCCGTCTCAACCGGCACGCTGGATCCGGTGAGTTTTGATGCGATTCTCAGTCTTCTGCGGCACTTCGGCCTTCCGACTGAGACGGAGTACGACGCGGAAGAGCTGTTCTCCATTATGATGCTGGATAAAAAGATCGCTGACGGGAAGATGAACCTTGTGCTGCCGAGAAGCATCGGCTGCGGTTTCAAAGGATGAACTCAGGCAGCTGCTGAAGGTCGGCTGCGGGGAGACTGTATGAGCGGCCCGCGGACCGTATCCCCCGGGGCGCGCTGCGGCACAGTGACGGTGCCCTCGTCCAAATCGCACGTGCACCGCCTTCTGATCGCGGCGGCTCTCGGGGAAAGCCCTGTGAGCATCCGGCTGCGGGGCCTTTCCAGGGACATCCTGGCTACGGCGGACTGCCTGCGGGCCATGGGAGCGGAAATCGGCTGCACCGAAAGCCGCCTGTCAGCCGTCCCTCCAGACAGGCCGCGGACACCGAACGGAGAGGCGGTCCTGCCCTGCGGAGAGAGCGGCTCCACGCTTCGTTTTCTGCTTCCGGTTCTCGGTGCTTTGGGCCTTGACGGATGCTTTCATATGGAAGGGCGCCTGCCGCAGAGGCCGATGGACCTCTTTGAGGACGAACTGAGGCGGCACGGCATGATCATTGCCCGGGACGGCGGCCGCCTGCATGCCGGCGGCCGGCTTTCAGCGGGCATCTATTGCCTGCCCGGCAATATCTCATCGCAGTACTTCAGCGGCCTGCTGTTTGCGCTGCCGCTGCTGGAAGAAGACAGCGTGCTGCGGGCGGAAGGAAGCCTGGAATCAGCCGCCTATATCCTTATGACGGAGGGCGTGCTGGAAAGCGCCGGTATTGTCTTCGCAAGGGCAGAACATGAGTGGCGGATACCCGGCGGGCAGACCTGCCGCCTGCCGCGGGAACTGACCGCGGAGGGGGACTGGTCCGGTGCCGCCTTTTTCCTCTGCCTTGGCGCCCTGTCGGAACACGGGATCACGGTTCGGGGGCTTCGGCCGGATTCGCCGCAGGGCGACCGGGCTGTGCTGGACACGCTTCTCTCCTTCGGCGCAGACGTGAACTGGCACGGCGATGCCGTCACGGTAAGGGCCGGTAAGAGACGTCCCTTTGTTCTGGATGCTGCCGGCGTGCCCGACCTGGTTCCGGTGCTCAGTGTGCTGGCCTGTGCCGCTGAGGGGGAGAGCGTGATCAAAAACGCCGCCCGCCTGCGCATGAAAGAATCGGACCGTCTGCGCAGCACGGCGCAGCTGATTGCGGACCTGGGCGGTGCGGTCGACGAGAAGGAGGACGGCCTCGTGATTCGGGGGTGTGGAGCGCTCCGCGGGGGAAACGCTGACAGCTTTCGTGACCACCGCATCGCCATGAGCGCGGCAGTGGCCGCAGCGCTCTGCCGGGAGCCCGTGATCATAAGCGATCCCGAATGCGTCGAAAAATCCTACCCGGATTTCTGGAAGGACCTGGAGAACCTGGCGGATGAAAGGAGCAGAACATGTCAAGTATCTGGATCGGAAAGCGTATCCGACTGAGCATATTTGGGCAGAGCCATGCGGAAGCGATCGGCATGACGCTGGACGGCCTGCCGGCCGGCATGGCTGTGGACCCGGATCTGCTGCAGCGCTTTCTGGACCGCCGAGCACCGGGCCGGAGCGAATGGTCCACCGCACGTCGGGAGGAGGACATACCCGAGTTCCTCTGCGGCCTGAAGGACGGGCTGACCTGCGGGGCACCGCTGACGGCGATCATCCGCAATACCAATGTGCGGAAGAAGGACTATGCAGATCTGCAGACCCTGCCCCGGCCGGGACATGCCGATTTCACTGCCCAGCTTCGCTATCACGGGTTTCAGGATGCTTCCGGGGGCGGTCACTTTTCCGGACGCCTGACGGCACCGCTCTGCATCGCGGGCGGCGTGCTGCTGCAGGAGCTTGAGCGCCGCGGCATTTCCGTTGCGGCACGGATCGTTCAGATCGGCTCCGTCCGGGATGACAGTGCCTTTGACGGGCCGGTATCGGAGAAGGCCTTCCCGGTCTCGGACGACGGAGCAGCTGAGAAAATGACAGAAGCCATCCGGACAGCAAAGGCCGAGGGCGATTCCGTCGGCGGCGTCATCGAATGCATGATCACCGGCTTTCCCGGCGGTGTCGGGGATCCCTTTTTTGGCGGACTTGAAAGCCGGCTTTCCCAGATGCTGTTTTCGATTCCGGCGGTTAAGGGTGTCGAGTTTGGTGCGGGCTTTGCCGCAGCGTCTCTGCGCGGCAGCGAGAACAATGACCCCTTCTGCATCGGCAGGGAAGGACAGATCGCGACGGTGACCAACCACGCGGGCGGCATTCTCGGCGGCATCACGAACGGCATGCCGATTGTCTTCCGCCTCGCAGTCAAACCGACGCCGTCCATTGCGATGGAGCAGCAGAGCGTGAATCTGGAAACCATGAAGACCCAGACCCTGCAGATCCGCGGCCGTCACGATCCCTGCATCGTTCCGCGGGCGGTACCTGTCGCAGAAGCCGCTGCCGCAATTGTACTTTTTGATCTTCTTCCGGAGGGATAAGCGATGAATTTGGCAGACTACAGAAAACAGCTGGACCGGATCGATGCCGAGATTCTTCAGCTTTTTGAGGAACGGATGAACGTCGTCCGGGAGATCGGCATATGGAAGAAACAAAACGGAATCCCGGTGCTGGATGCGGGCAGAGAAGCGGAGAAACTCGAGACGCTGAGTGCCCGGAGCTCGGGGGAATATCAGGCTGAGGTCAGGGCGCTGTTTACAGAGATTATGGCCCTCTCCCGCGCGCAGCAGGAGAAAACACTGGAGGCGCAGCCGCAGAACACCATGAGATGCGGCCTGCTGGGCGAAACGCTGGGCCACAGCTATTCTCCGCAGATCCATGCAGAGCTGGGCGATTATGAATACCGGCTCTATGAAAAAGCGCCTGAAGAAGTGGTGGGCTTTGTCCGCAGCGGACAATGGCACGGACTGAATGTAACCATCCCATACAAGAAAACCGTGATTCCCCTCTGTGATGAGCTCTCCGAAACCGCCGCCGCCATCGGCAGCGTGAACACCCTGCTGCGCCGTCCGGACGGCAGCATTTTCGGCGACAATACAGATGCTTACGGCTTTCGCCACATGCTCGGAAAGACAGGCTTTGACCCTGCGGGGAAAAAGGCCCTGGTCTGCGGAACCGGCGGTGCTTCGGCAACGGTCTGTGCGGTTCTGAAAAGCCTCGGCGCCGAGGTGATCACCCTCTCGCGCAGCGGAAGGGACAACTATTCCAATCTTGACCGCCATCGGGACGCCTCTCTGCTGGTAAATGCAACACCCTTGGGCATGTATCCGAACAACGGCGCCCAGGCGGTTGACCTGCGTGACCTGCCGAAGCTGGAGGCAGTTCTTGACGTGGTTTACAACCCCGCCCGGACAGCCCTGCTGCTGCAGGCGGAGACGCTCGGTATTCCGCATGCCGGAGGCCTCAGCATGCTGGTTGCCCAGGCAAAGCGTGCGAGCGAGATCTTTCAGGGAAAAACCATCCCCGACCGGGAGACCGAACGGATTACGGCTCTGCTCGCATCCGAAATGCAGAACGTGATCCTGATCGGAATGCCCGGCTCGGGCAAAAGCACGGTCGGAAAGCTTCTGGCTGAAAAAATGAACCGCCCATATCTTGAGGCGGACGAAGAGATAGAAAAGCAGGCGGGGTTGACCATTCCGGAAATCTTCCGCCGGGAAGGGGAAGAGGGCTTCCGGAGACGTGAGACCGAGGTTCTGAGAGAACTGGGGAAACGCTCGGCTGCGGTCATCTCGACCGGCGGAGGCTGCGTCACGCGGGAGGAAAACTACCCCCTGCTGCACCAGAACGGCATTATCGTCCTGCTGGAGCGGGATGCTGACAGCCTGGCCCGGGAAGGGCGGCCTCTCTCGCAGGGGGCGGACCTGCATGCCATGGAAGCCGTACGCGGACCGATGTACCGGCGCTTTGCGGACGTTGCGGTCAGCAACGATGCTGCTGTTGGAGATACGATCAACGACATCCTGGCAAAACTATGATCTGGTATTTTGTCGGCTATGCGGTGCTGGTGAACCTGGTGACCTTTGTGCTGTTCGGCATTGACAAGAAGCGCGCAAAGCAGCATGAGGCCTGGCAGCGTTCCCGGGGCCGCGGCAGAAAAAAGCAGACCTCGGAACGGGAAAAAGCGCCGAGGCCTCGCATTCCCGAAAAAACGCTTTTTATCGCGGCAATTCTGGGCGGCAGCATCGGGGCCATGGCCGGGATGGCCGTCTTTCACCACAAAACCCGGAAGGCTGCCTTCCGCTGGGGCATGCCCCTGATCCTGGTGCTCCAGCTTGCGGTTATTTGGGTCGCTCTCTTCGGCCTGCCGGACCGCTGAGCCCGACAAAGAAAAAACTTGCTTTTTCCGGCGGGGTGTGATACGATACGCCCGCTCAAAATACAGGTGTCTCTTGAAAACCACCTTAAAAAAACAAGGAGTAAAACCGAATATGAAAAACAAATCCGTTCTCTTTCTTGCGCAGGGGGCGATCATTGCGGCCATGTATGTGGCACTGACCTATATCTTTGCGCCGATTTCCTTCCGCGAGATTCAGGTCCGCATCGCCGAAGCCCTGACGATCCTGCCCGTGTTCACGCCGGCGGCGATTCCGGGGCTCTTCCTCGGGTGCCTGCTCGGCAACATCATGGGCGGCGCCATGCTCCCGGATGTGATCTTCGGCAGCCTCGCAACGCTGATCGGCGCTTTCTTCACCTGGAAGCTGAGGAAGTTTTCGCCCTGGCTGGCACCCCTGCCGCCGATTCTCTCGAATACGCTGATCATTCCTTTTGTGCTGCGATACGCCTACATGATCGAGCTGCCGATTCCCCTGATGATGCTGACGGTCTGCATCGGCGAGATCCTTTCCTGCGGCGTTCTGGGCATGCTGCTGTACTTCGTGCTGGATAAGAAAAGAGATGTCATTTTCCCTCAGGGAAACGCATGAGAAAACCCCCGTCGGCTTTTGCCGGCGGGGGTGAAACTTTAGTTCAGAAAATCGCGAAGTTTCTTGCTGCGGCTGGGGTGGCGCAGCTTGCGCAGGGCCTTGGCCTCAATCTGGCGGATGCGTTCACGCGTGACGTTGAATTCCTTTCCGACTTCCTCAAGGGTGCGGGTCCGCCCGTCTACGATGCCGAATCGAAGCTCCAGCACTTTTTTCTCACGCGGAGCGAGTGTGTCGAGCACCTCTTCCAGCTGCTCGCGCAGCAGGGAGAAGGAAGCGGCCTCAGAAGGCTCGCTCGCATCCTCGTCGGGGATGAAGTCACCCAAATGGCTGTCTTCTTCTTCACCGATGGGGGTCTCGAGGCTGACAGGCTCCTGTGCGATCTTCAGAATGTCACGCACCTTTTCCACCGGCATGTCCATGACCTCGGCAATTTCTTCGGCGCTGGGGTCGTGGCCCAGCTCCTGCAGCAGCTGACGCGAGACACGGATGGTCTTGTTGATCGTCTCAACCATGTGGACAGGGATGCGGATCGTGCGTGCCTGGTCCGCAATGGCGCGGGTGATGGCCTGACGGATCCACCAGGTCGCGTAGGTGGAAAACTTGTAGCCTTTGGTGTAATCAAACTTCTCCACGGCCTTGATGAGACCGAGGTTGCCTTCCTGAATCAGGTCGAGGAACAGCATCCCGCGTCCGACATAGCGCTTGGCGATGGACACCACAAGGCGCAGGTTCGCCTCGGTCATACGGCGCTTCGCCTCTTCGTCGCCCTCACTCATCTTTCGCGCCAGCTCGACCTCTTCCTCCGGCGTCAGCAGAGGGACCTTGCCGATCTCCTTCAGGTACATGCGCACCGGATCATCGGTGGCAAAACTGTCCATCAGCGCGTCGGTATCGGTAACCTCCTCGTCGGGCACCTCCTCCACCGCACTCAGGTCGTCCAGCTCGGGAAGCAGATCGTCATCCAGCGCCGGCAGCAGGTCGCCGGGGCCGTAATCCAATTCGATCCCGGCCTTGTCCAGTTCCTCGTAAAAGCGATCAATGGCTTCCGCCTCGAGATTGAGCTCGTTGAGCAGCTCTAGATCCTTTGCGGTGAGCTTTCCGGCCTTCTTGCCCTTCTCGAAAAGCTCCTTCAGCCGTTCCTCAGGCGGACGGTTGTCCGGAACCTGCTCCTTCTTTTTAGAGCTTTTTCTCGGAGCCTTGATCAGCTCGGTCTCCTGCTGCTCGGCAATATCGGCACCGGCAGCCTGCTCGATGAGCTTGTCCGCCATGCTTTCCAGTTCTTCTTCGGTAAGCTGAAGTTCGTCGTTCATGAATGGTACCCCTTTCCTTTATCCCGGAGCCGCTCGCTCAGTGCGTTGAGGTCCGGAGCGCCCGACTGTTCCCGGCGCTCTTTCTGCTCGAGGATTCTTGTCGTATAGTCTTTCAGTGCCCGTTCGCTTCCGGTCAGCTGCTCGGGCTTCTGCAGAATGCTGACCAGCAGATTCATTTCATCGGGTGTGAGAGAGCCGGCAAGGGCACCCAGCTCGGTGCTCTCGCGCTCTGCAATCCGCCCTCTCAGAAGGGCGTATATCTGACCGAGAGCCTCACTTGAAAAGTCGGATGCCTGCGGCAGGCTGTCCTGCGAGGCAAGAGCGGGCTCCAGCATCAGCAGGCGGATCAGACCTTCTTCGGCCGCTGCGGAAACCGGATCGCTGTACCGGAGCTCCCGAGAGGCCGGCTGGCTCATACGCTCGGGACGGATCATGGCCTGCTGGGCTTCTTTCTGCGCCCTGGTCAGGCGCCGTCGCCGCCGCCTTTCCACCTCGCTGACCACTGCCTCGCGGGTGACTTCGGCAAGACCGGCAACACGGATGGCGTAAACCTCGCGCTCTACCTGCCCGGGCAGAGCCGCGACCATCTCGGTGGCTTCCTTCAGGAAAGCGACCTTCTGATCCGGCTGGTGCAGGTCATACTTTGCCGTGATGGCGTTCAGACGCCAGTCCACCTGGTCCTCTGACCCCTCCAGCAGAGCGCGGAAGGCATCGGGCCCTTTGCTGCGGATAAACTCGTCCGGGTCCTTGGCCCCTTCCATATGCAGCACCCGAACCTTCATATCCAGCCGCTCAAGAATGCCGATGGCGCGCTGGGAAGCCTTCTGCCCCGCGGCATCACTGTCGTAGGCGAGAATAACCTCGTTGGTATACCGCGACATCAGGCGCGCCTGCTCCGGTGTCAGGGCCGTGCCCAGGGAAGCCACGGCGCTGTCAAAACCGGCCTGGTGCAGCGAGACGATATCGATGTTGCCCTCTGAGAGAATCAGATATCCGCTTTTGGACTTCTTGGCCAGGTTCAGCGCAAACAGGTTCCGGCCTTTGTTGTAGACCATGGTGTCCCGGCTGTTGAGGTATTTGGCCCCTCTGTCGCCGAGAGCGCGTCCGGAAAAGCCGATAAAGTCGCCCCGGACGTCGATGATCGGAAACATCAGGCGGTCGCGGAAGGTGTCATAGAATCCATGCTCGCTTCGGCGGATCAGATCGCTTGCCAGCATTTCATCCTCGCGCCAGTCCTGGGCCGACATGGCGTTGCGCAGTGCGTCCCAGCTCTCAGGGGCAAAGCCCAGACCGAAGCGCCGGGCGACCTGCGGAGAGATTCCGCGCTTCAACATGTAGTCCGTACAGCGCTTTCCCTCCGGCGTGGCCAGCTGTTCATAGAACCAGCGTGCCGCCGCTTTGTTCAACTCCAGCAGGCGCCTGCGCCGTCCCGCATCCCGATCCTGACTTTCCTCGGGCATCTGCATGCCGGCGCGTTTGGCCAGAAATGCCACCGCATCCGGGTAGGGCAGGTTTTCCGCCTCCATGATGAAGTTGATGACACCGCCGCCCTTGCCGCAGCCGAAGCAGTGATAAAACTGCCCGCTGGGGTTGACCGCAAAGGAAGGCGTCCGCTCGTTGTGGAAGGGACACAGCCCGAAGTAGTTCTGCCCGGAACGCTTGGAGAGGTTTACATAACTTCCAACCACGTCGACGATATCGTTTCGCTGGATCAGCTCGTCGATAAAATTCTCGGGAAATGCCATGCTATTTCACCGTCCAGGCAAAGGGAATGAACAGTTCGCCGTACTTCTCCATGGCATAGCCGTCCGTCATGCCTGAGATATAATCGCATACGGCCCGCTCAACGCCCTCACGTTCAAGTACTCCGCCCAAATCCTCCGGCAGACGCTCCGGCTCTCGGCAGTAGCGCTCATACAGCGCCGCAAGAATGCCGTCCACCTTGCCTTCTTCCCCCTTCGCGAGGGGGTTGGTATAGATTTCGGCATACATGAAGGCATGGTAAAACTGAAAAATCCCGCTCATATGCGGCGACATCTTCAACTCGCCGTCTGTCGAGTTTTCAATGAGGTCCGTGATCATGCTGTTGATGCGCTCGCTGTTTCGCTCTCCGCAGCCTGAGCGGATTGTCTCGGGGACATCCCCGGCTGTCAGCAGACCCGCTCGGATGGCATCGTCCAGGTCGTGGTTGATGTAGGCAATCCGGTCGCAGAGGCGCACCGTCGTTGCCTCGCGCGTGTCATCCGGCGCCCCGGTGGTGTGGTTGAGAATACCGATGCGGGTTTCACGGCAGAGGTTCAGGCCGCGGCCGTCGCGCTCCAGCAGATCGACCACGCGCAGGCTCTGCTCATAATGGCGAAAGCCGCCTTCATGAATCCGGTTCAGAGCACGCTCTCCGGCATGGCCGAAGGGGGTGTGGCCCAGATCGTGCCCGAGGGCGATGGCCTCGGTGAGGTCCTCGTTCAGACACAGAGCCCGTGCCACCGTCCGCGCGAGCCGCGCCACCTCAAGGGTGTGGGTCAGGCGTGTGCGGTAGTGGTCGCCCTCCGGCTGAAGAAAGACCTGGGTCTTGTGCTTGAGCCGACGGAAGGACTTGCAGTGGGTGATGCGGTCCACGTCCCGCTGAAAGCAGGTGCGGATCCGGCATTCCTCTTCTGCCCGCTCGCGCCCGAAACTGTCCCTGGCCCGAATGCCGTACGGCCCGACCAGAATCTCTTCTGCTTTTTCCCGCTGCTCTCTCGGGCAGGACATAACGTTCACCTCTTACTTCCAGATGCTCTCTTCAATCTCGGCCGGAATGCTGCCGCCGCTGAGCTCTGTCAGGGCAGAGACCAGCTTCTCTTCCTCTCCCGTGGGGAGCAGGGCGAGCACCCGGACGTCCTCACCGTAATCCAGACGGCTCACCTCGCCGCCGAGCAGCGTTACGCTGCCTTTGCAGCGCTCAAGCAGGGGATAGGGACAGGCAAAGCGCACAGGCGTCCATTCCGATACGGTACGCGTCCCCGCGTTCAAGAGCGCTTCCTTCGCCGCACCCCCATAGGCCCGGCTCAGACCGCCGGTCCCCAGAAGCACGCCGCCGAAATACCGAGTCACGACGCAGACCAGGTTGGTAACCTCTTCCCGCCGAAACACCTCAAGCATGGGCTTTCCTGCCGAACCCTGGGGTTCGCCGTCGTCGGAAAAGCGTTCCAGCTCTCCGCCGATGCGCCAGCACCAGCAGTTGTGACGTGCATCGTGGTACTGCTTTTTTATCTCCTGTACAAAGGCCTTCGCCGCGTCTTCGCTCTCGACCGGACGCAGGTGAGCGAGGAAACGCGAGCGCTTTTCCGTCAGCTCTGCCTCGCCGATACCGGCAGGTACGCGAAATCCGCTCATTGATCCCAATCCTCTTTCGGCTCCTCAAAACCGGGAATCCAGGCCTTCAGTCTTCCGAAGTTTTCCTCGTCCAGCACAGCGCGCACACGGATGCCGTCTTCCTCGTACTGAAGATCCAGAAGTGCCCCGCTCTGCTTCAGCCCGTCCACCAGCCCGGCCTCTGACCAGGGAAACTCCAGCTCCGTCTCCCGCAGCCTGCCGGAGAGCATCTCTGCGATTTTCTCAACCAGCCGGCCGCAGCCCTCGCCGCTCTTCGCCGAGACACAGACCGTGTCCTCGCCGTGAGGCAGAATACCGAAATAACGGTCACACTTGTTGAAAACACGGATGCAGGGTGTCTTTTCGGCACCCAGCTGCCGTACCAGCGTGTCGACAACCTCGGCCTGCACATCCCATTCCGGATTTGACAGATCAATCACGTGCAGCAGAATGTCAGCGTACTTCAGCTCCTCCAGGGTTGCCTTGAATGCCTCGACCAGATGGGTCGGAAGCTTGCGGATAAAGCCGACCGTATCCGAGAGCAGAACCTCCTGCCTCTCGTTCAGCTTCAGGCGCCGCGTCGTGGTGTCCAGCGTGTCGAAGAGACGGTCATTGGCCGGAATGTCCGATCCGGTCAGACAGTTGAGCAGGGTCGATTTTCCCGCGTTGGTATAGCCGATCAGTGCGACCACGGGGAAGGAATTCTTCTCACGCAGACGGCGCTGGGTATCCCGTACGCGGCGAACATCCTTCAGACTCTCTTCCAGATTCCGGATCTTCCGGCGGATATGACGGCGGTCCGTCTCCAGTTGGGTTTCACCGGGGCCGCGCGTCCCGATGGGCGACGAGCCGCCCGAAGCCGTCTGGCGTACCAGGTGTGTCCACATGCCCGTCAGACGAGGCAGCAGGTACTGATACTGCGCCAGCTCAACCTGCAGTTTCCCCTCACGGCTGCGTGCACGCTGAGCAAAGATATCGAGAATCAGACCCGAGCGGTCCAGAACCCGCACGCCGAGATCCTCAGACAGCACGCGCATCTGCGACGGGGTGAGCTCGTTGTCGAACACGGCGAGGTCGCAGCTGTTTGCTTCAATCAGATCCTTCAGCTCCTGAACCTTGCCGTCGCCGATAAAGCTGCGCGGGTCGGGCGCGGCACGGGTCTGAATCAGCTCAGCCACAACCTCGGCGCCGGCGGTTTCGGCCAGGGCGCTCAACTCCTCCATGGACCGTTCGTCAGAACGCTCGCCGCGCTCCATCGAGGCGGCGTTCAAACCGGCCAGAACAGCACGTTCTCTGTGTTTCTCTGTGGTTTCGACGATGACCAGGCCTGCCTTTCCGCGATAAAGAATCCTATCGCATAATAAATCAATCTAATATACACCGGAAGAGGCAGCTTGTCAACACCAACCGCTGCCTGTTGTTTTATGACGGGATCTGTGGTATAGTTACTCAAAAATCCCTTGTGTGAGTCCTGAGGAAGGAGAAGGAGAAATATGAACAGCTATGGGAAAAAGGCAGTCAGCATACTGCTTTTGCTTGTAATGCTCTGCACAATAACGGCGATGGCAGCGGCAGATGGGGAGTCTAATTCTAATACAGAAAGCGGCGTTGTGGTTGTTTTAACCCCGGACGGTATGACCGAAGGATCGACGTCTGGAACGGAAACAAACACGCCTTCCAGCGATGCCGGAACCGCCAACCAGCCGGCAGGAAGCGAACAGGGTGCGAGCAGCGGCCCGGGCACCTCCGGCACCGAGAAAACGACGGAATCAGATGCCTCCGTCACGACGAGCGAGATGGGACCGGGCGGAGCAAGCACGACAGAGACAGCCGCGGGCCCAACAGCGACGGAACCAGCCACGGCGGGTCCGACGGCGGCGGAACCAACCCCCACGCCATCGCCGAGCCCGAGTGCTGCGCCGCAGCCGGCGAGCACCGGGCTTCCGACGGTTACCAAGCATCCGACGGATGAGACCGTGGATATCGGCGGCGAATGCGTGTTCATCGCTAACTATTCCAATGCCATCTGGGCGGTCTGGCATTTTGTCAGTCCGGACGGAAAGACAGATTACCGCTTTGACGACAAGGCAATGCAGACGGCCTTTCCCGGGCTGAAGGTGGAAAACGGCATGTACAGCAACATGTCGCTCAAGAATATACCGGCAGAGCTGAACGGCTGGCGCGTCTGCTGCGAATACCGGAACAACAGCGGCAGCGTCCGCACGAACTATGCCACCGTGAATGTCCGGGGGGCCGAAGCCGCCCTGGCCGCGGCATCGCCGGAACCGACCCCCACACCCACACCGGAACCGACCCCAACGCCCACACCGGAGCCGACGCCGACGCCAACGCCGACACCGGAGACAAGCCCAAGCCCAAATCCGACCGAGAGCCCTGAAGAGACCCGGGAAGAGGCTTCGAAAAGCACGGAAAAGCGATCCGGCAGTCATGTCATCCTGATGCTGGCGGCAGGCTTTGCCGTAGCCGCAGTGGTTATCTGCGGAGGAATCCTGCTGATCTACAAACACAGAGGCGAATAGGGAAAAGGACGCTTCGGACACCGTGTGACGTTTGTGTGACAAACGCTGTGATACAATGCGGCCATAATCAAAAGCGTTTGAGAAGGAGATACGGAAATGGAAAAGAAGAGTCCGAAGGAGAGAATGATCATGGCGCTGGGTGATGAGGCGCTGGACGGCGTGACCGGCGGCACGGCGGGAAACGGCAACGGTGTTCCGACCTGCCCTCTGTGCTCCAGTCCGGCAGCCAAGTATATCTGTGAGAATCTGCAGTGCAGAAATTACGGGTCCTACATCATACCGTATGCCAAGATCCCAAAACAATAAGGCGAAAAGAGCAAAGCTGTCAGCGGGGCCAGTGCCCCGCTGATGCTTTATGAGAAAGAAGTACTATGGAAAAAAAGCTTGCGCGGCGAAAGCCGCGCGTTTATAATGTGGTAAGCACAGACGAGCATGGGAAAGAGGTGCTGCTATGAAAATCGTCGTTTTGGGCGGGGGGATTTCCACCGAACGCCATGTTGCGCTTGTCACTGCCACTTCCGCCTGCCAGGCGCTGCGCCGCCGCGGACATCAGGCTGTATTCGTCGACCTGTTCTTCGGCATGGAAAACTATGACAAGCCTCTGGAGCTGGCCTTTGACGAGCCGGACGGACTCTGCGGCAAGGTGGCAATCGAGACGGAAGCACCCGACCTCGAGGCGATTCGGCGCTCCCGCCGATTGGAATCCAACGGTAACCTCGGCTCCGGTGTTGCTGAAATCTGTTCGCTTGCTGACTGCGTCTTCCTTGGCCTGCATGGCCGCGACGGCGAAGACGGCAAAATACAGGCTCTGCTGGAGCTGATCGGGGTGCCCTATACCGGTTCGGGCCCCCTGGCGAGCGCCATTGCCATGGATAAAGACACGGCCAAGCGCATACTCAAGGCTTCCGGTGTCCGCACACCGGTCTGGCAGGTGCACAGCATTCCGGCTGCCCCCGAGGCACTCCGGCATCTGGCCGAGACCCTGCCGGTGCCCTGTGTGGTGAAGGTCTATGACGGCGGCAGTTCTCTGGGCGTCAAGTTCCCGACCAGCCACGAAGAAATGCATGAGGCCCTCAGGGAAATTTCACACTATGGCAGCCGCGTCCTTGTGGAGGAAAAGATAAACGGCCGTGAGCTTACCGTGCCCGTTCTGGACGGATGTGCCCTGAGCCCCATCGAGGTCATTCCGCCCGAGGGAAAGGAATTTGATTATATCTCCAAGTATCAGAGCGGCGCACAGGGCGCGAGAGAGATCTGCCCCGCCTCTCTGACGGAGGAGGAAGAAAATAATCTGCGCGCCGCTGCCGAGCAGGTGCATGCGGTGCTTGATCTGCGTGTCTATTCCCGGTCTGACTTCATTCTTGATGAGAAAGGCCGCGTCTGGTTCCTTGAGGTGAACACGCTTCCCGGCATGACCCCGAACAGCCTGATTCCGAAGGCCGCCGCGGTCGAGGGCATGAGCTATGACGAACTGGTCGAAAAGATCGTCCTTCTGTCCCTCCGCGAGAACCGCTCGTGAGCTTGTTAACAAATTCTTGATGTATTAAAGGGGCAGATTGATTAGAATACACAATGTTGATATTCTTGCTTCCGAGGATGAGTCTCCATGAAGGAAAAACTAATTCGGTTTATGACCGGGAGAAACGGAAATGACGAGCTGAATCGCTTTCTGCTCGGGGCGGATCTTGCACTGATTCTGCTTGCCACGATATTCAGCAGAAGTACTGCGGGCAGATTTCTGATGCCGCTTGCGCTGGTTCTGTTTGGGTTGACCTATTTTCGGATGTTTTCACGCAACCGGATGCGGCGCTCTGAGGAAAACGCCCGGTTTCTCCTCCTGCGCCGGCGTATTCTCGGGGAAGCGCGCTGCTGGAAAGAGCAGTGGGCCCAGAGAAAGGATTACAAGTTTTTCGTCTGCCCGTCCTGCAAGACCAAGCTGCGGGTGCCGAAAGGAAGAGGCAAGATCAAAATCGTCTGCCGCAAGTGCGGGAATTCCTTTACGGGGAAGAGCTGAGTGTTCGGATATCTCACTGCTGACCGGCCGCATCTGACACCGGAAGAGGACGAACGCTACAAGGCTGCCTACTGCGGCCTGTGCCGAAGTCTGCGGTCGCGCTACGGACAGCTGTCGGGACTGACGCTGAATTATGACCAATGCTTTCTGATCCTGCTGCTACAGTCGCTTTATGAGGCGGATGAAAGCTCCGGCCGCGCCCGCTGCCTTGCCCACCCGCGGGAGGAGCAGGCGTGGTGGCAGTGCCGCTTTACCGATTATGCGGCGGATATGAACATCGCGCTGAGTTATTTGAAGCTGCGGGATAACTGGGAGGATGACGGCAGCGTTCTGTCGCTGACGGCTTCCGCGGGGCTGAAGAATGCGTATGAGCGTGTGGCGGCCTCCTATCCGAGACAGTGCGGCGCGATGCAGCGCGCATTGGAGGCACTTCACCGCTGCGAGAGCGAAAACAGGGAAGACCCGGACGGCGCTGCCGGAACCTTCGCAGAAATCATGGCGGAGGTTTTTGTTGTTCAGGAGGATCGATGGTCCGATCCGCTGCGGCACTTCGGCGCGGCACTCGGACGCAGCCTGTATATCCTCGATGCGGCGATGGACCTGGACCAGGATGCACGGAGGAACAGCTACAACCCATTCCGCAGGTATTATGGCCTCGAGGATAACGCCGGGCGCTTTCGCGGCATCCTGCGCATGCTGATGGGCGAAGCCCTGTTTTATTTTGATAAGCTCCCGCTGGTTGAGGACGCGGGGATCCTGAAGAATATCCTCTGCATGGGATTTTGGTCCGCCTTTGATAAAAAATACAAGCCATCTGAAAAGGAACAGGACAATGGTAGCAGATCCGTATAAGGTTCTCGGGGTCGCTCCGGATGCAAGCGATGAAGAGATTAAAAAGGCCTACAGGGAACTCACAAAAAAATATCATCCGGATCTGAACCCCGGGGACGAGGCCGCAGCCGAGAAGATGAACGAAATCAACACGGCCTACGACCAGATCAAGAACGGAACCGCCGATCCGCAGGGAAGTACGGCGGGCGCATATCAGTACAGTCCCTACGGCAATCCCTTTGAAGGCTTCGGCGGTCAGTACTGGAGCGGTACGTACGGCTCCGAACACAGTGCCTACAGACGGCAGCAGACCGAACGCAGCGAGATAACCGCTGCACGCAATTATCTGCGCAACGGCATGTACCGCGAGGCGCTGACTGCGCTTTCCTCGGTGCCCGCCTCTGAGAGGGACGGCACCTGGTATTATTACAGCGCCTATGCCAACTTCTACCTCGGCAACAAGATCGCCGCATCACAGGACATTCAGCAGGCCCTCCGCTTTGACCCGGACAACGACGAATACCTGCACCTGCAGCAGGTCCTGCAGAACGGCGGGGAGTACTATGACAACTACCGTGTCAACTACTCGAACAGTCTGCGCACCGACCGTCTTTGCCTGACCCTCTGCGCTGCCAATCTCTGCCTCGGCCCGTACTGCCGCATTTTCCCGATCTGCTGTTAAAAAAAGAACCGCCTGCCGGCGGTACAAAACACAATATCCCGTAAAATAGAAGTAAGCCCTGACTGCAGCATAAAACGCTCAACACAATCAGGGCTTACTTCTGTGAATTCTTGGTATCTAACATCCTGGCTACCTCTCTTTCATCAGAATCATCAGTACCGCTGCGTCATTTTCGGAAGCCTCTCACGATCGTCAAAACGTGCCTTTCGCACTTGCCCCAATAGGGGGCCGCCAGTTGTCGGAGCATTTCCTCTCTATGAATCCTCAGCGGCACTCACCCGATCCCACTTTATCGGATGAGCGGGGGAAGGTTGAACCTCCTTGTTGTGACTATAGGATACACAAAAAATACGAGGATTGCAATTCGTAGAATATACAAAAATAACAAATTCAAATTGTATAACTTGCCGAGAATTGTTAAGAAACAATGAAAAGCCCTGACGAATCAGGGCTTTTCTGTTAACAAACTGCGGATTAATGCTTTCCCTTATAACTGCTGCCGGCGCTCTCCGGTCTGCTCTCCGAGGCGTGCGAGGCAACATGCGAACTGCTTTCTCTGCGTGCATGCTTTTTGGAAGGAAGCTTCATGCTCTTCAGGCTTTTGGGATCGGGCAGGGATTCAAAACCGGTGTACAGCAGGAAATCGGCGGCCCGGCTCTCGCCGCTGCGCTTTTCCAGCACGCGGAAAATCAGCAGCGTGATCCATGCTGCCACGAAACCTGAGAACACACCGATCAGCATGCCGAACAGCACGTCGGAAGGATAGTGAGCCATCAGATAGTTGCGCGAGAACATCATCAGCAGGACCCAGATCGCACCGGGCAGAACCCATTTGCGCCCCTGCATCAGGCTCAGACCCGTGCAGGCGGCCGCGGCGGCCGTGACATGACCCGATGGGAAGGAAAAGCCTTCCTCGGCAGGAGAACCGATAAACTGCCACCATTGACGGTAAAGCTCGCTCGCCTCAAAGGGGCGCAGCCGTGCGATATGGTCCTTCAGCAGGATGTTCGTGATCAGCGCACCGCAGCATACCGCACCGAAAATACATACGCCCGTCTTCCGCCAGCGGGGAAAGAGAATCAGGATAACCGCAAGAAGAAAGAAGAGAATGCCGCCTTCCCCGAGCAGCGAGATCAGCTTGAACAGGGGCGTCAGAACAACGCCCGCGATCTCTGCCAGCTTGTGCGCAAAAGAGAGAATCGCATTGTCATAACCGGCAAAAACGCTGTTCAGCCACATGGCCTCTGCCGTCATCGTCATGAAAGAACCACCTCTGCATCTCTTGAATTGCACAAGATATTGTGCATTTGTTTTCGGTTTTATCTATTATACAGTGTCTTTGCCCGAAACGCAAGCCCCGAGATTTGCGCACCCTTATTCGATTGTGCCGAGCTCGTCGAGGTTCTTTTCAAAGGCCGGGATGAAGTGCTCGAGGAAATAATCGACCTCGGGCATGCGGTATTCCCGAAGAGCCCGGAGGGTCTGCTTTTCGGCGGAGAGAAACTCGTTGTTGCCGGCTTTGCGTTCTTCGATGCACTTGATATAGGCCGACAGCTTGTCCGCCGCCTTGACCAGGTCATGCATTTCCGCCTGCTTTTCGCCCGTCAGCAGCGGCTCATACGATGCCCGCAGTTCTTCCGGAAGCGTTTCCAGCAGCTTCCTGCACGCGATATCCTCCACCTGGCGATAGGCGCTGCGGATCTCCTCGCTGTGATACTTGATGGGGGTGGGCAGGTCGCCGGTCAGAATCTCGGAGCTGTCGTGGAACAGAGCGACCGCTGCGGCCTCCTCCGGCCGGCAGGGGACATGAAAAACATCCCTGCGGATGACGCCGAGCGCGTGGGCGAGTACGGCGACCATATGGCTGTGCTCCTGAATGTTTTCGGGAAGCGCGTTTCTCATCAGACTCCAGCGGCCGATATAGCGCATCCGGGACAGATAGGCAAAAAAGCTTTCGTTCATCCGCGTCCTCCTGCGTTGCTTCCATCGATTGATACCGGCATTATAAGCATGTTTTGGAAAACTGTCAATTCGCCTCTTGCAAAACCGTGCGTTCTGTGATAATCTGTCTGCGCTGTGAACGGGAAAATAACAGTTCCGTACCCGCCAGAGAGTGGAGGCCGCCGGCTGAAAGCCTCCTCGGAAAGGGCTGTTTGGTTCGCCCGGGAGCTCCGGCCAATCCCCGGCGTCGCGGGCGCGTTAAGTCCGGTATGAGCGGCGGCACGGCTGCGTGCCGAAGATAGGTGGTACCGCGGAAGTCTGCTTTCGTCCTATTATTCCGGACGGAGGCTTATTTTTTTATCAGTGAGGTTTTGACGATGAGAGAAATGATGCTCAAACTGCAGGAGGCGGCGTTGAAAGCCATCCGGGAGAGCGAGGATGCCGAATCGCTCGAGGCGCTTCGCGTCCGCTATCTCGGCAAAAAAGGCGAACTGACCGGCATTCTCCGGCAGATGGGAAAGCTTTCGGCAGAAGAACGCCCTCAGATGGGCCAGCTGGCAAACCAGCTGCGCGCCGAGCTTGAGGCCTCGATCGAAGAGAGAAGGCGCGAACTGAATGAGGCAAAGCTTGCACGGAAGATGCTGCAGGAGACCGTGGACGTCACCCTGCCCGGCGAGACGCCCCGGCTCGGGCACAAGCACCCGATGTACAACGCCCTGGACCAGATCAAGGACATCTTTATCGCCCTCGGCTTTACGATTGTGGACGGTCCCGAGGTCGAGCTTTCCGACTATAACTTTACAAAGCTGAACATTGACGAAGGGCACCCCTCGCGCGAATGGACCGACACCTTTTATTTTGACCGCGAGAGCCGGGTCTGCCTGCGCACCCAGACCTCGCCCATGCAGGTGCACGCGATGGAGACCCAGCCGCTTCCGATCCGCATGATCGCCCCGGGCCGGGTTTACCGCAAGGACGAGGTAGACGCGACGCACTCGCCCATGTTCCACCAGATCGAGGGCATGGTCATCGACAAAGGCGTCACGATGTCGGATCTGAAGGCTACGCTGAACCTCGTTGTCGAGCGCCTTTACGGTACCGGCACGGTGACGCGCTTCCGCCCGCATCATTTCCCCTTTACCGAGCCGAGCTGCGAGATGGACATCCAGTGCCACAAGTGCGGCGGCAAGGGCTGCCCGACCTGCAAGGGCGAGGGCTGGATCGAGATCCTCGGCGCCGGCATGGTCCATCCGAAGGTGCTTGCCGGCTGCGGCATCGACCCGGATGTGTATTCCGGCTGGGCCTTCGGCATGGGGCTCGAGCGTCTTGCCATGGGTGAATACAAGATCACGGACCTGCGTCTGATTTTCGAAAACGACGTGCGGTTCCTGGAACAGTTTTAAAGGAGGGGATGCATCATGAATCTGTCGAGAAAATGGCTCAATGAATTTGTTGATCTCCCGCTTTCCGAATATCCCGACCGGGCCTTTGCCGAGGCGATGACAGTCTCCGGCTCCAAGGTTGAGGTGACCGGGGACCTTTCGGCAACCTGCCGGAATGTGCTTGTCGGCCGCGTCCTCAGTATGGAAAAACACCCCGATTCCGACCATATGTGGGTCTGCACAGTGGATGTGGGCGCTTCTGCGCCGCTTCAGATCGTGACCGGTGCACAGAATGTCCGTGTCGGTGACCTCGTCCCCACGGCCATAGACGGCGCCCTTCTCCCGAACGGCATGGAGATCCGCTCGACCGAGCTCCGCGGCGTCCGCTCGGACGGCATGCTCTGCTCGCTGAAGGAGCTCGGCCTCACAACCCATGATTTCCCGGATGCCATCGAAAACGGTATCTTTATTCTGCACGCCGACCTGAAGCCCGGCGATGACGTCGCTGCCTTCATCGGCCTTGACGACCATGTTGTCGAGTTCGAGATCACCCCGAACCGCCCCGACTGTCTCTGCGTGATCGGCCTGGCCCGCGAGGCCGCCGTGACCTTTGACAAGCCGCTGAAGCTTCACACCCCCGTCGTACAGGCAAAGGCCGGCGGCAATATCCGGGATCTGACAAAGATCTTCATTGACGAGCCCGCCCTCTGCCGCCGCTACACTGCGCGCATGGTGCGCAACGTGAAGATCGCACCGTCGCCCGACTGGATGCGCGAGCGCATCCGCAATGCCGGCATGCGCCCCATCAACAACCTTGTGGATATCACGAACTACGTGATGCTCGAGTATGGCCAGCCCATGCACGCCTTTGACTTCAGCTGCGTTTCCGGCGGCGAGATCCATGTGCGCTGTGCCCGCCCGGGCGAGACCATCCGCACCCTTGACGGGACCGAGCGCGCGCTTCGCGAATCCATGCTCTGCATCTGCGACACCGAAAAGCCGGTAGGCGTGGCGGGCGTCATGGGCGGTGAAAACAGCGAGATCGTCGGCGATACGGCCATGGTCCTCTTCGAGAGCGCCAACTTCGACGGCGTCTCGATCCGCCGCACGGCCACTGCCCTCGGCATGCGCACCGATGCCTCCTCACGCTATGAAAAGGGCCTCGACCCCGAGAACACCCTCCGTGCCGTTCAGCGCGCCTGCGAGCTTGTGGAGCTGCTCGGCGCCGGCGAGGTCGTCGAGGGCGTCATCGACGTCTATCCCGCCGGGAAGAAGGAGACCGTACTGGACCTCCAGCCCGACAGGATCAACGCTCTGCTCGGTACCGATATTGATGCCGATACCATGTGCGTCATCCTCCGAAAGCTCGGCTTTGCCGCGGAAAACGGGAAAATCACGGTGCCCAGCTGGCGCGGCGATGTCGAGCACTGGTCCGACCTTGCCGAAGAGGTTGCGCGTTTCTACGGCTATAATGAGATTCCGATCCGCTTCACCGGCGCCATTTCCACCTGCGGCGGCCTCAATGCCGCGCAGGCCTGTGAAAAGCGCATCGGCGAGGTCTGCCGCAGCCTCGGCCTGGATGAGATCATCACCTATTCCTTCATCAGCCCGTCCTATTACGACAAGATCCGCCTGCCGGCGGACTCGCCCCTGCGCGAGAGCCTGCGCATCCTGAACCCCCTGGGCGAGGATACCTCGATCATGCGCACGACGACCCTGCCCTCCATGCTTGAGATTCTGACCCGCAACTACAACTACCGCAACAGGGAGGCTTTCCTGTATGAGATCGGCCGTACCTACTGCCCGCGCCCGGACGGCCTGGCCGATGAGCCGAAGACCGTTTCGCTCGGCGCCTACGGCGAGAAGATGAACTTCTTCGTCCTGAAGGGCTGGGCAGAGGCCCTGCTCGGAGACCTCAAGATCTCCGGCGCCCGCTTCACGGCCTGCACGGACGACCCCTCCTTCCACCCGGGCCGCTGCGCAAGAGTTTATGTCGGGGAGGAACCCATCGGCATTCTCGGTCAGATTCACCCCCTCGTCATGCGCAATTACGGCGTCGAGGCGGAATTCTGGTGTGCCCAGCTCTCTTTTGATGCGCTGCTGAAGCTGCGGGGAGCTACCCCGGTCTTCAAACCGCTGCCGCGTTTCCCGGCTGTCACACGGGATATCGCCGTTGTCTGCGATGCGGCGGTCCCCGCCGGCGACATGCTCGACTGTATCCGCCGGACCGGAGGCGAAACCCTTGTGGACAGCCGCGTGTTTGACGTCTATACCGGCGTCGGCATCGCCCCCGGAAAGAAGTCCGTTGCCTTCTCGCTGACCATGCGCGCTGACGACCAGACCCTCACCGACGAACACGCCGAGGCCATCGTCCGGGAGGTCCTGACCGCCCTGAAGGAACAATTCGACGCCCAGATACGATAAAAATACAAAATCAGCAAAAAGAGTCTTTACTTGATCACAAAATATGGTATAATACTTTCATATTTTCAGCCTATTTTGTGCGGTGGGGAGTGAATTGTTATGCAGGATGTCACAAGGAAGTTTACAGCGCTTGACAGCAAGGCCGAGATGAAGGAGATTCTTTCTTCCGTTTACAATTCCCTGATGGTGAAGGGCTACAATCCCATCAACCAGATTGTCGGCTACATTCTCTCAGAGGACCCGACCTACATCACAAGCTACAACAACGCGCGCAGTCTGATCTGCCGGCTGGACCGGGATGAACTGCTGCAGGAGCTCCTGAAAACCTATCTGGACAAGTAAGGCACAGCCAACGAAGCCCGGTTCTGCCGGGCTTCTTTTTAAGGTGATTATCATGTATGAACTGCTTTTGATTCTTGCGGCGGTGGTTCCTGCCGCCTTCCTGCTGATCCGGGTTTACCAGGCAGACAAACTGGAAAAGGAACCGGCCGGTCTGCTGATCAGCATTCTGGTGCTGGGCATTGTTGCAACCACCCTCGCGGTCGTGACGGAACAGCTCGGCGACGCGCTTCTGACCGGGCTGTTTCCCCAGGGCGGCGTGATTTACGACTTTATTCTGTACTTTGTCGTGGTCGCACTGTCGGAGGAGGGCTTCAAATATCTGCTGCTGAAGCTGAGGACCTGGAAAAGCCCGCATTTTAACTGCCGCTTTGACGGCGTCGTCTATGCGGTCTTCATGTCACTGGGCTTCGCCCTGTGGGAGAACATCGCCTATGTCCTGGAATACGGCTTCGCCACCGCGGTTGCCCGCGCGCTGACGGCGGTGCCGGGACATGCCTGCTTCGGCGTTTTTATGGGCGTCTGGTACGGCGAGGCAAAGCACCTGGATCTGGCCGGATATCCGGAGGAATCCAAAAAGGCACGCCGGAAGGCGCTTTGGATTCCCATCCTGCTGCACGGCGCATACGATTTCATCGCCTCCCTGCAGAGTGACTGGATGATCATCCTGTTCCTTGGCTTTGTGATCTGGATGTTCCGGGCGGCGGTGAAGATGATCAGAAAGTCATCGGCGGAGGACAGACCGATGACGAAGGAAGGTCTCAGACCGGAGCTGACCGGGGAACAGGCCGATACAAAAGCTGATGAGCAGCTCGAACAGACAAACAGACAGACCAATGGGCAGACCCATTCTGATGAATCTGATTGAACAGGAAGGAGACGGTATTATGGCAGCAAAAAAAGTCGGGACTCTGATCCGGGAGGCCCGTACGGCAAAGAAACTCTCGCAGGAGCAGCTGGCAGCGCAGGTTGACGGTCTGAGCGGCAGTGACATCGGCAAGGCCGAGCGCGGCGAGAAGGACCTGTCCCAGGCCCAACTGAAGACGATTGCTAAGGTGCTCGGCGTGACGCAGAAGTCGCTTCTGGAGGCGCCGAAGGGCGGCAATGCTGCCGCGGCAGCAAAAACGTCTTCGGCAGCCAGATCATCCACCTCCGCCGCGGCGAAGAAGACAACCAAGACCTCGACAGCCGCCAAAGCGTCTTCGTCGGCGAAATCATCCTCGACCTCTGCGGCAAAGAAGACGACCGCGTCCAAAACAGGAAGTGCGGCAAAAACGACGACTGCGAAGACTACAGGCGCATCGAAGAGCCTGACGGCGGCAGAGCAGAAGTTTCTGGAGCTCTACCGTGCGGCGGATGCGGACGATAAAAAGCTGGCCGCCAAAATCCTGAAGGGGGAGAAGCTGGAGATCGGCGATATGCTGCCTATGCTGCTGAACCCCGACAGCAGCGGTGACGACGGCCTGCTGGGCGCCCTCATCGGCAAACTGCAGAATATGAAAAAATAACTGTAAGGAATCACCCCGCCGTCGGCGGGGTGATTCCTTACAGTTCGTTCGTGTCCAGCAGGATGGTCACGGGGCCGTCGTTTTCCGAGTCGACCATCATCTCGGCGGCGAAGACGCCGGTCTCCACCTGAAAGCCGCGCTCGCGGCACTCCCGGATCACCTGTTCATAAAGCGGTACGGCGGTCTCCGGCCGCGCGGCCAGGGAAAAGCCCGGCCTGCGTGAGCGGCAGTCGGCAAAGAGCGTGAACTGACTGATAATCAGCAGGCCTGCGCCGACCTTGTCGGGGGAGAGATTCATTTTGCCTGCTTCGTCCTCAAAGATGCGCAGACCGCAGATCTTGTCCGCGATCTTTGAGGCCTCCTTTTCCGTGTCGTCCCGGTGGACGCCCAGCAGGACCAGCAGCCCCTTCCCGATCTGACCGTGTATTTTGCCCTCGATGCGGACCGAAGCATGGTTGACTCTGGTAACGACAGCGCGCATTTTTGCAAACCTCTTTTCATATTCTGTGATTTGTGTTATTCTATCACAGAAGTTCGGAAAACAAAAGAGGTTTACGATGAAAGCTGGTTCGGGTGGCCGAAAAAAAGTCCTGGTCGCGATGAGCGGCGGGGTAGACAGCAGCGTGGCCGCCCTGCTCCTGAAAGAGCGGGGCTGGGAATGCGTCGGCTGCACCATGCGTCTGTCAGACGGCGATCTGCCGACTGCGGATGAAAAGGCCTGCTGCAGCCTGGACGCGGTCGAGGATGCACGCAGCGTTGCCTTCCGTCTCGGCATGCCTTATTATGTCTTCAACTTTTCGGATGACTTTGAAAAAGACGTGATCGAGCCGTTTGTAAGCAGTTATACCGAAGGAAAGACACCGAACCCCTGCATCGAATGCAACCGCCGGCTGAAGTTTGACCGCCTGTACGAGCGGGCCGGGCTTCTCGGCTGCGATGCCGTTGCGACGGGGCACTATGCCCGCATCTGCCGGGACGGGGACCGCTGGAGTCTGAAGAAAGCCCGCGACCTCTCAAAGGACCAGAGCTATGTGCTCTACACCCTGACGCAGGAACAGCTCTCCCATACGCTCTTCCCCCTGGGGGAGATGACCAAACAGCAGGCCCGCGAGCTCGCCGGCAGGCACGGCTTTCTCAACGCAGACCGGCCGGACAGCCAGGACATCTGCTTCGTCCCGGACGGGGACTATGCCGCCTTTATCGAGCGGCGCCTGCAGAGGGCCTTTCCCCCCGGCGATTTTGTCAGCCCGGACGGGCGCGTGCTCGGCCGGCACAGGGGCATCATTCACTATACGGTCGGCCAGCGCCGCGGCCTCGGCGTTCCGGCCGAGACGAAGCTCTATGTCTCGGCCATCGACCCCGGCGCCAACACGGTTACCCTGGTCCGGGAGGAAGACCTGATGATCGATACCGTCGTGGCCGACCGGGTCAACATCCTGTCGGGCGAGGCCTTTGAAAAGCCTTTTCACGGGCTGGTACGTCTGCGCTACCGCCAGCCGGAGCGCCCTGCCGGGATCATCCAGGACGGGGACCGGCTGATCATCCGGTTTGATGCGCCCCAGCGCGCCCCGGCGCCCGGACAGGCCGCCGTGGTCTATGACGAAGACGGCGAGACGGTACTCGCCGGCGGGACGATCGTCTGCAGCAGAAAGGAGAGGCTCACCAAATGAAGAAAGCATTTTCGGCGTTTCTGGCGGTCCTGCTGCTTGTGCCGCTGCTCGCCGCGCCGACCAGGGCCTTTGCCGAGATCCAGCCCTATGCCCAGACCCTGATCATTGACGGCGCGCCCGCAGAGGTCAGGGCCCTGGACGGCTCATACGAAAGGAACACCTTTCTCTCGCTGACGGATCTGGCGGCGGTGCTCTCCGGAACGCAGAAGCAGTTCCGTTTCGAGCGGGTCGTGTCAACGGCGGACGGCGAGGTGTTTACCGTGCTCCGCGGTCAGACGGCAGTCATGCCCTCCGGTGCGGAGGGAAGACCGAAGCAGAGCCCTGTCGTGTCCATGAACCTTTCCCGCAACCGCCTGCAGATTGACGGGGGCGAGCGGAAGTACTACAGCTTCAACGCCCAGGACGGCGACCTTTATGTCAGCGTCACCGACCTCCAGCTGATGCTGGACCTGAACCTGAAGCGGGAAGCAGACGGCAGCTTTTCCCTGAACACCTGGGAGGGCTTTCACGCAGACCCCTTCGGCCTCGAGCAGGCGGGCTTTTTTGACGGCGTCGGCAGCATCTACCTCGCGGACATAGACACGGGCGAGGTGCTTTTCCAGCGCAATGCCCAGGCCGCCGTGCCCTGTGCCAGCCTCAGCAAGCTCCTCAGCTATGTGATTCTCAAGGAGGCTGCCCGCGAGCGCGAGCTCAACGAAAACGGCACCGTGCGCATCTCGGAAAACGCCCAAATGCTCTCCCGCTCGGGCGACGGCATCGTGCCGCTGACGGCAGGGACCGACGTGCCCTTTCAGGAACTGCTGGAGGCCATGCTGATCGCCAGCTCCAACGAGAGTGCGCTGGCCCTTGCGGAGTATACCTGCGGCAGCGAGGCGGCTTTTGTCGAGCGCATGAACCGCCGGGCACAGGAACTGGGGCTGGCTTCGGTGACCATGTTTAACTGCAACGGCCTGCCGTCCTTCACGGGGGATGCGATCCCCGTGAAGCGGCAGAACCTCATGAGTGCCGAGGACCTGTTCCGCCTGAGCCGCCACATCCTGAAGAACTATCCCGAGATCACCCAGATCACGTCCAGGCAGCTGGCCCATATGCCGCATCTGAACGATTACTGGACGGCCAACTCCAATCCGCTGGTATACAATCTGGAGGGCGTCAACGGCCTGAAGACCGGGCATACCAACCGCGCCGGCTACTGCGTGGCGGCGAGCATGCCCGTAGGCCGGGAGGACGGTCTGCACACCGTCGTGCTGATCCTGATGGGGGCCGAGACGGCCGAACTTCGCGGCCAGGCCGCCGAGATTCTCCTGCGTTACGCAAAAACCGCAGGGGCATGAACGCCTGGGACGATTCTTTCAGCGAGAGGGGGTTGCATATGGCAGCGCGCACTGTACTTTCTGAGCAGGGACCGAAACTGGAGAACGAGGTTCTGACCGAAACCGTCCGGCGGCTTCCCAAACAGGGCGTCTGGACCTGCGGAGCCAGACGATTTTCGCTGGGCAGCGGGAAAGAGCCGGGTGCCGTGATTCTGGCGGCGGTGAACGAGAGGCGCGAGCGCCTGCTCACGCTTTCCTCAGCTGACGGCGGCGGATATGAAGACCTGCTGCAGGGCTTCGCGGAGGCGCTCGCTGAGCGCGGCGAAGCCCCGGAGATCCTCCGCACGGAGGATGAACTGAGCGAAAGAATTCTCGCCGGATTCTGCAAGTGCACAGGCATTGCACTGCGGCGAAAAACCGGCAGGAAGCTCTTCCGGGATGTCGTATGGCTGTCAGAGCACCCGGAGACCGGAGAAAAGGGCGCGGAGAAAGACCCGTTTTTCCTCATCCTGATGCAGCTGCGCGATGAAGAGCTTGCCCGTATGCCGCAGGACCTGGCCGAACGCCTGCAGACAATGAGCGAGAGGGGACTGGCACCAAAAAAACTGGCCGAGCGCATCCGCACGCTCAGCCAGAAATAGAGAAAAAGATCACCGGCTTTGCCGGTGATTATTTTTTCTTCCGGAAAACGAAGAACCAGACCGCCAGCGAGATAACAAAGACGGTTACCACGCAGACGATGCGTATTTCGGTCCCCGGCCCGGCAATCATCACCGCGATGATGCCCAGCACGGCGGAAACCCCGTACAGCGTCGCCACGGCCTGTTTCTGACTCATGCCCGTGGCAAGCAGACGGTGGTGAATGTGTCCGCGGTCCGCGTGAAAAGGACTCTGCCCGTGCAGAATGCGGCGGAAGAAGGACGAGACCGTGTCAAAGAGGGGAATGGCGAGGGCCAGGAAGGGCACGATCAGCGTGATGACCGCATGGAACTTGAACAGACCCATGATCGACACGCAGGCCAGCACATAGCCGAGAAACTGCGAGCCGACATCGCCCATGAAGATCTTGGCCGGGTTCATGTTGTAGGGCATGAAGCCGAGGCAGGCGCCCGTCAGGCAGGCCAGCAGCAGCGGAACGCTGCCCGTCGACACGGGCACGATCATCGAGACCAGCATCATCGAGGCCGAGCTGATGGCCGAGACGCCTACGGCCAGCCCGTCCAGCCCGTCGATCAAATTCACGGCGTTGGTGCAGAGCACGATCCAGAGGATCGTCACCGGCACGGAAAGCCAGCCGATCTGTATCGTCGTGCCGGCGTCGAGGAAGCCGGGGTTCGAGATGGCGTCGAACACGATGCCGCAGCGCAGCGCCACATAGGCAGCCAAAAACTGCCCGCCGAGCTTGATCCAGGGGTTCAGGCCCAGAATGTCGTCCAGGGCGCCGAAAACCGCGATCGTGACGCAGCCCAGCAGCAGGCCGATCACCTGCAGGTCCATATCGACAAACAGAATCACCGACAGCACAAAGCCGCAGAAAATGGCCAGGCCGCCCATGCGGGGGATCGGATGGTCGTTGATGCGGCGCTCGTTCGGCACGTCGATGGCGTCGACATTCACCGCAAAGCGCCGAACCGGCGGCGTCAGGCAGAAGCAGGTGATGAACGCAACCAGCGGCCCTGCCAGCAGCTTCCATACGGGGAAAGACAGAGAAACATTCATTCTAAGTCTCCGGTTTGAACAAAATCAAAAATCAGGGATCAAAAGGGCTTTTCGACAAAGCCGACGCGTTTGTAGACCTTGCGCAGCGTCCTGCGGGCAACGGCGGAGGCGCGCTGGGCACCCTCGGTATAGACCGTGCGCAGGTATTCCTTCTCCGCGATCATGCGGCTGCTCTCCTCCCGGATGGGCCGCAGGGTCTCGATCACGGCGTCGCCGACGGCCGGCTTGAAAGCGCCGTAGCCGCGCCCTTCAAAGTCGTGCTCGATCTGCTCAAAGCTCAGGCCTGTGACCGCAGAATAGATGTTCATGAGGTTGGCCACACCGGGCTTGTTTTCGGGATCCCAGCGGACACAGTGCTCGGTGTCGGAATCCGTCACGGCGCGCTTGAACTTGCGCGCGATCTCTTCGGGCGGGTCCATGATGAAGACGCATCCCTGCGGGTCCGATTTCGACATCTTGGACGTGGGGACCGACAGACTCATGATGCGTGCGCCGACCTGGGGAATATAGGGCTCCGGCACAGTGAAGGTCGGGCCGTAGATGTTGTTAAAGCGGATGGCGATGTCGCGGGTCAGCTCGCAGTGCTGCTTCTGATCCTGCCCGACAGGGACGAAATCGGCCTGATACAGCAGAATGTCGGCCGCCATCAACGCGGGATACGTGAAGAGGCCGCCGTTGATGTTCTCAGCGTTTTTGGCGCTCTTATCCTTGAACTGGGTCATGCGGCTGAGCTCGCCGAACATGGTATAGCAGTTGAGAATCCATCCCAGCTCGGCATGCTCGTGCACATGACTCTGCAGAAACAGGGTGTTCTTCTCCGGGTCCAGGCCGCAGGCAATATATTGTGCCAGCTGCGACACCGAGCGCCGGCGAAGGTCGGCAGGGTTCTGCCGCACAGTGATGCTGTGCAGGTCCGCCATGAAGTAGTAACAGTCAAACTGCTCGGCAATCGCAGCCCAGTTTTTTACCGCACCGAGGTAATTGCCCAGATGCAGATCGCCGGAGGGCTGAATGCCCGAGAGCATGACTTTCTTTCTGTTTTCGGTTTGCTGATCCATATTGACGCTCCATAACGATATCTTGTGATAAAATCAACATATTCTACCAGATTAAGTTCTGCTTGACAACAGGTAAAATGTAAATAAAATAAAGGACGTGAAAAACACACAGGAGGAAACGGAACATGCCTGAAGCAATAGACAGCAAATGGTTTGAAGAGATGGAGGCGAGAATCCCGCATGGGAAGGTGCGCACGCGTTTTGCGCCCTCACCCACCGGCTACATGCACGTCGGCAACCTGAGAACCGCCCTGTATACCTGGCTGATCGCCCGTCACGCGGACGGCACCTTTATCCTGCGCATTGAGGACACCGATCAGGGGCGCCTGGTGGAAGGCGCCGTGGATGTCATCTATAAGACCCTGAGCGAGTGCGGCCTGACCCATGACGAGGGCCCGGACCTCGGCGGCCCCGTCGGCCCCTATATCCAGACCGAGAGACGGGGGCTTTACGGAAAGTATGCCGAGCTCCTGATCCGGCGCGGACACGCCTACCGCTGCTTCTGCGAGAAGGCGGAGAGCGAGGAGGACAGCGGCGACTTTGCCCGCAGGGATGATCCCTGCCGCGCGCTCGACCCGGAGGAGGCCGACCGCCGTGCCGCGGCCGGAGAGCCCTATGTCATCCGCCAGAAGGTCCCGCACGAGGGCGAGACGGTCTTTCATGATGAAATCTTCGGCGATATCCGGGTGGAAAACAGCACCCTGGACGATCAGGTCCTCATGAAGCGCGACGGCCTGCCGACCTATAATTTCGCCAATGTCATCGACGACCATCTGATGGGCATCACCCACGTGGTGCGCGGCAGCGAGTATCTCTCCTCCGCGCCGAAGTACAACCTGCTTTACGAGGGCTTCGGCTGGGAGATTCCGAAGTACGTGCACTGCAGCCCGGTCATGCGGGATCAGCACAACAAGATGTCCAAGCGCCACGGTGACCCCTCGTATGAAGACCTGATCGCCCAGGGCTATCTGACGGACGCGGTGATCAACTATGTGGCCCTGCTGGGCTGGAGCCCCGGGGGAGAGCGCGAAATCTACAGCCTCTCCGAGCTGAAGGACATCTTCAGCATCTCCGGCGTGTCCAAATCGCCGGCCATCTTTGATATCGAGAAGCTGCGCTACTTCAACGCCGAATACATCCGCGCAATGCCGCCCGAGGACTTTGCCCGGGTAGCCGAGCCCTATATCCGTCAGGCCGTGCATAAGGAAGGCATGGACCTTGCCGCCATCGCCGGCCTCCTGCAGCAGCGTACCGAGCTGCTGACCGAGATCCCGGAGAAGCTGGACTTTTTCGACGAGCTGCCGGAGTATGACGCCGAGCTCTTCACGCATAAAAAGTCCAAGTCCGACGCCGAGAGCTCACGCCAGGTGCTCGAGCGGATCATCCCCGCCTTTGAGGCCCTGCCCGATTGGGACGACGAAACGATCCTGCAGGCCATGACTGCCCTCGCGGAGGAGTGGGGCGTCAAGAACGCCAAGGTCATGTGGCCCGTGCGGATCGCGGCGGCGGGCAAGGCCGTCACGCCCGGCGGCGCGGTGGAGATCTGCCGCATTCTCGGCCGGGAAGAGACCCTGCGCCGTCTGCGCATCGGGCTCTCAAAGCTGCAGTAAGCAGTCCCGGGAAGATGGAAAGCCGCTTTACGCGGACGGAGCGCGTCTATGGCCCGGACGCGGTGAAAAAGCTGGCCGGCAGCCGCGTGGCCGTGTTCGGCCTCGGCGGGGTCGGGGGCTATGCCCTCGAGGCGCTGGCACGCTCGGGCATCGGGGCGCTGGACCTGGTGGACCATGATGTTGTGAGCCTCTCCAACTTCAACCGCCAGATTCTGGCCACCGGACGGACCCTGGGCAGCTTTAAGGCGGACGCGGCGAAGGAGCGGGTCCTCGACATCAACCCCGACTGCCTTGTCACGGTCCACCGCACGTTCTTTCTGCCCGACACGGCCGGTGACTGGGATTTTTCTCACTATGATTATATCGTCGACTGCGTCGACACCGTCACGGCGAAGCTTCTCCTTGCCGGGATGGCCAAATCCGCCGGCGTGCCGATCATCTCGGCCATGGGGACAGGGAACAAGAAGAATCCCTCCCTGCTGCGCGTTTCAGACCTCTATGAGACCTCGGTCTGCCCCCTGGCGCGCATCATGCGAAAGGAATGCCGCCGCCGCGGCATCGACAGGCTGAAGGTGGTCTGGTCGCCGGAGGAACCGGTGCAGCCCTTCACCGACCCGGAGGACGGACTGGCTCCCTCGATCCCCGGTTCCACGGCCTTCGTCCCGGCCGTCGCCGGCCTTCTCCTCGCCGCCGAAGTCGTCAACGATCTGATCAGGGAAAGCTGAATACGGGCATAAAAAGGGGCTGTGAAAAAAAGATGAATAAAACGCATCCGGACTTCACAGCCCGCTTTTTTCTGGGTTCCTGGCTCATCTGCACTGAGGGTGGGCGAATAATAGCCGTACCGAGTGCAAGATAGCAGGTTTTACGCGGGTTCTCGCTCTTGGGAGCCCCCTTCACGAGAAGGTGGCCCCCGGCGCTTGGCCAACCCCGCTGCCAAGCGGTGGGTAATCAAGCTATAACACAACTTGGCTGGCTATGATTTCCGGGTATCTTTTGGCTTCCTCTCTGATTCTTCGATGGTCAGCAGCTTTCAGCCGCATAGCAGCTCGTCTTTCGGCAGAAGATTGCGGGCGATTATGAAGCGGAATCACCAAATCCGAGCATTTGAGGTAAATTAGAGCCTTCATATTTTCAAAGTTACGAAAACCTCTCGCCATCTTGATCATGGTCTTATTAATCCGGCAATTAAATATCCCCAATTCGATCCAACTTATATGTTTTTATAGCCGGGTGATCAAAATATGACTTTACATGATCTGTATCTTCGGCAAGATGCTTCATGAATGAATTTGTGTGGTCTTCCAGTTCCTTGACATCTTTTGCCATGGCCTGTGTACCAATATTGTGTTTCAGATCATTGTTGAGATACTCATCGGGATTGTACTCCGGAGAGTATGGCGGCAGATGGAACAAAGCTATCTCACTCTTATGGTCATCTACCCATTCTGAGACCTTTTTACTGTGGTGAACTTTCAAATTGTCGAGAATGAAAAATACTTTTCTTCCTGCAGCAGTCTTGATAAGGGCCTGCATGAATTCAATTAATCGGTCCGAGTTGATAGCATCGGAATACAGCATAAAATGCAGTCGTCCCTGGTTGCTGATTGCACTGATCATATTGATATGCATTTTCTTGGCCTGGACCTTTACCACAGGGGTTTGTCCCTTTGGAGCATATCCTCGGGCATAGTTGGCCACATTCTGCACAGCTGTTTCATCGCCCCAGAAAATCTCAGCATTTTCGGCCTTTGCTGCAGTATGAATCTCCGGATATTGTTCATTCAACCATGCCTCTACCTGCTCCGGCTTTTGATTCCTTTCCTGCTTCGCAGGACGCTGCACAGTCAGTCCCCAACGCCTGAGATACTCTCCTATAGTACGCAGGGGCATGTCTAGCCCATATTTCTGGAGTATCAGTTCTCTTACGCTGTCACGTGTCCACATGCAGCCTTTGATCTTGTATTGCTCAGGATTGTGATCTACCAGCATGTTGAAGATCTCAGATTCCTGTTCTGGCGAAAGGTGGCGTTTTTCACCGACTTTGCGGCCACGCACCTTTGGTTTCAGTGCTTTCATCCCGCCTTTTTTGAATGCACGGATCGTTACATACACGGTGTCTTGGGAGAAGCCAGTAGCTTTAACAATCTCCGCTACCATCTTTTTGGATTTCCACATGCGTATAACGATTTTCCGCGCTTCATAAATGGCTTCAGGCGAAGCTTTTCTGTAGTCAGTTTTCTCAATGGTATCCATGCCCTTATTATACTACAGATTTGCTCAAATGTACATAGATTATTGCGGATATTTTATTGCCAAGTTAATAATAGTCGTATTCGTTGACTCGCTTTTGGCGCTGTTGGCCTGAAACCGAATGGAATTGAGGATGTTTTCGCGGTGCCGTTTGATTTTCTCAGCCAATTCCTCCATTGGTCTCAGCCCGCATTTGGACGCGTCGACAATCCACAGATCCAGTTCTATGACAGCGAGAATACTGTCTTTCAGACGGAGAATGAGGCGCAGGGTTTCTTTCAGTTGGTAGGCCCTGTACAGGTCAGGATATGAATTTTCGATCAGTTTCAGCCGCTCTGTCTGTGCTTCCGTACGATTTTCCGGCTTGTGCCCAAGAGCGTATCTCGCGCCCTTGATGTCTTTTGCCCGCTGCGCGAGATCATTCAAAATTTCCTGGTGATCGGAAAAGAATTGCTCCTTTGGATGACGACCTTTCTTCTTTGGCTGAGACTGCTCAAAGCGGGAAAATACTTCCATCTCCTGCAGAAATGCCTCGAGTTCTTTTCGCCGACAGCTCGGGCGGCCCCTCTTTGACATGGAAGCCAGTTCTTCCTCTGCCTCGGTACGGCGTTGCTCCTGTTCCGCTTCCAGTTTCCTGAATTGCTCTTTCTTCCTGGAATAATCCCGCCGTGCTTTGGCTGCGGTATTGGTTCGAACATCATCCAACGCTTCGTTTGCCCATTCGACAACATGGAAGATATCTACACATCGTATGGCGTTGGGGAAATACTTCTTTGTGCACGTATCAATCCACCTGGCACCGTCGCCGGCTACAATCTCAATCTGAGTTCTTTCTTCCTCCGTTAACAACTTGCAGAATTGCGCGAATATCTCCTGGCCGTGATCCTCATGTACCCAGACGACCTGATTCCTGTCCATGTCATAGACTACGGTAATGTAGGAGTGTCCCTTGCGGTAGCTGGTTTCATCTACGCAGATACGCCGAAGCCCGTGCAACCGTACACTGACATCCGGCTCTATCCTGTCATGCGCTGTCTTGATGCAGTTCCCAACAGTTCTCCAGTTGATTTTCATTAGAACAGACACAGCCAACTTGGACATCTGTAATGCCATCCAGGCAACATCATTGTTGAAGGCTTCCGTGAAGCGACTGTCTCCATCTGCCCACGGTACATACTCAGCTCTCACGCCGTGCTTTCTGCACTCAATTCTCTGGCGCTGATAGAAGAGATACACCGGCACTCCATTCAGATTGGAAGCTCTCCACCAACTCTCTTCATTGTTCTTGTAGTCGTATCCCGGGCACTTCTTCCCACATACCGGACAGCGATCCTGATAATTTCGAGTCGGCCGCAGCCTTATATGAAGTTGCTTCTCTTCGTAGATCTCGCCAAAACGTTGAGTCGGTGTGGTCACATATTCCTGTTTTTCTATATGAACCCTATTGAGATTTATGATGTTTTTGAGTATACTGAGTATTGAAGCCATTGCTCTTCTTCTGTTTACTGTTGTGTGGCAAACTCAGTATAGGAGAATTGCGGTGGCTTTTCTATTTTTACTTGTAAACTACGCTTCTGTTACCCACCATGGGTGCAGATGACTCGGGTTCCTCCATAAAAAAGCGGGCTGTGAAGTCCGGATGAGTTTTACTCATCTTTTTTTCACAGCCCCTTTTTTATGGAATAATTTTTCTTTAAAGTTCATTTAAGTTTGGTCTCTTATGATATCCCCAGAAACGGGACAGAAAAGGAGGCGCTCAAATGGAGGCGATCACCAGTTTCAAGAGAATCGAAAAGAAATACCTGCTCACAGAGACCCAATACGAGGCGCTGCTTCGGAAAGTCGGTCCGCACCTGACGCCGGATGCCTACGGCCGCAGCACGGTCCTGAGCCTCTACCTGGATACGCCGGACTACCGCATCATCCGCAGCTCGATCGAGGCTGTCGATTATAAGGAAAAGCTGCGTCTGCGCAGTTATGGGACGGCCTCTGCCGAGACCAGGGTCTTTCTGGAACTGAAAAAGAAGTTCGGCGGCGTGGTTTATAAACGCCGCGAGGTCATGACCCTGCGGCAGGCCGAGGCCTATCTCCGGTACGGAATCCGGCCCTGTAACAGCCAGATTATGAACGAGATCGACTGGGCCATGCGGCTCTACGGCCGCCCCCGGCCGGCCATGATGATCGCCTGCGAGCGCGAGGCCTGGTTCGATGAGGAGCATCCGGACCTCCGGCTGACTTTCGACCGGAACATCCGCTGCCGGGAGAGCGACCTCTCCCTGAGCCGCGGTTCGGCAGGGATCGCCCTGCTGCCGAAGGGCTGCGTCCTGCTCGAGATCAAAACCGCCGGTGCCATGCCGCTTTGGCTGGCGAATGCCCTGGATGAAGAGAACATCCTTCCCGGCAGTTTTTCCAAGTACGGGACCGCCTATACCCGGATGCTGAAGGAAAAGAATAATACGCTGTCCCTTATCAAAGGAGGAATGCAACATGCTGTCAATCTTTAATACGGTCCTGACCAATCAGTTTTCAGTGGGCATCTATCTGGCCTGCCTGCTCTGCGCCGGCCTCTGCGGGGCTGTCGCCGCGCTTGCCCTCTCCCGCGACAGCGCATCCAGCCGCAGCTTTCTGCTCTCTCTGGTCGTCCTGCCCATCATTGTGACCACCGTCATCGTCATGGTCAACGGCAGCGTCGGAACCGGCATCGCCGTGGCAGGCGCGTTCTCGCTGGTCCGCTTCCGCTCGGCTGCAGGAAGGGCAAAGGACATCTCGGCCATCTTTCTGGTCATGACGGCAGGCCTGGCCTGCGCGGCGGGCTATCTGGCGGTGGCCCTGCTCTTTACCGTGATCGCTTCGCTCGTGATCGTCCTGCTGTCGCGCATTCCCATGAGCTGTGACCGCTTTCTGGATCTGCGGATCACGGTTCCCGAGTCGCTGCACTTTGCCGATGCCTTTGACGATCTCTTTCGTGAGTATACGAAAGAATGGAAGCTCATGAGGGCGAAGACTGCCAATATGGGCAGCCTGTACAAGCTCGACTATCAGGTGGAGATGAAAGACCCCGGCCGGATGCAGGAATTCCTGGATGCCCTGCGCTGCAGGAACGGAAATCTCGAGATTGCGCTTTTATGCGCCGCTGAAGGAGGAGACGAACTGTGAAAACGACAATCGCATTCTTTAGAAGAGGAGCGGCCGCTCTCTGTGCTCTTCTCTTCCTTGCCGCGGCCTTCTGCTTGCGGATCAACGCTTCCGCGGCCGACGGCGCCGCCCCGGACACGGCAGGGGACTCAGCCGCGTCCCTTGTGTCTGATCGGGATGCTTCCGGTGAGTACGATGCCTCCGCCGCCGTGACGCTCGCCCCCGGCGACGATCTGACGATCAGCGAGGCCGGAATCTATATCCTCTCCGGAAGCTATGAGAATCAGATGCTCACAGTCCAGGCAGGGGATGAGGACAAGGTGCAGATCGTCCTGAACAATGCGCAGATCGCGAATGCCGACGGCCCCGCCATCCTTGTGCGCAGCGCGGACAAAGTCTTCCTCACGGCAGCCGCGGGCAGCGAAAACAGTATATCCGACGGCTCCGGCTATACGCTCAATGAGGGGGACACGGCCGTGGACGCGGCAGTCTTCAGCAAGGCCGATCTGACCGTCAACGGCTCCGGCAGCCTCAGCATCACCGGCAATACCAAACACGCGGTCGTCTCAAAGGATGACCTGGTAGTGACCGCGAAGAATCTTATCGTTTCGTCAGCCGCTTCCGCCCTCACCGGCAAGGACGCCGTCACGCTGCTTGATGCGTCTGTCAGCATCCAGGCGGGTACCGACGGCATTCATTCGGAAGGCACGGTCACCGTTCTGGGCGGCAGCCTGACCGCCCAATGCGGGGACGATGCCGTCCATGCCGACGGCAAGGCCGATATCGCCGGCGGCACGGTCACGCTGAAT
Organism: uncultured Eubacteriales bacterium; assembly: GCA_900317375.1. Taxonomy (GTDB): domain Bacteria; phylum Bacillota; class Clostridia; order Oscillospirales; family Oscillospiraceae; genus Limivicinus. Next base: position 41,663 of record ONGJ01000011.1, on the reverse strand, counting down.
GCGGCCGAAGGCATCGAGGCAACCTATGTGCTGATCCGCAGCGGCGACATCAGCATCCAGGCTTCCGATGACGGCATCAACGCCGCATACAAGTCGGACGCCTATACCCCCACCGTTGAAATCACCGGCGGCAATCTTACGGTGACCATGGGCGCCGGCGACACGGACGGCATCGACTCGAACGGCAATCTCATCATCAGCGGCGGCACGGTTTCCGTGACAGCCGGATCTGCCTTCGATTTTGACGGCAGCGTAAGCTTCACCGGCGGCACCGTAACCGTCAACGGCCAGCAGGTGACCGAGCTCAACAGCCAGTTCATGGGCGGCCGCGGAGGCATGGGCGGCATGGGCGGACAAGGCGGCCACGGCAGCTTCGGTACACCGCCCGACATGTCGGGCGACATCCCCGCCGGTTTCGGCGGCCAGCCCCCTTCCGGCTTCCATGGTCCGCACGGCGGACAGGGAGGGCCCGGCAGCTTCGGCGAAGCTTCCTGATCATATGGCGCTGCAGGGAACACGATTGTGTTCGTTACTGTTCAGACTGTGTGAACAACCTTGGATGCGCTGCTGACAGAGGAAAAGCCGAATCCACTCTTGGCTACTTTGGAATTGCAAGTATGCGAAACACGATGAAGAGCTGGGATGAATGGCTGCGCCGCCGCTTCCGTATGTACATCTGGAAGCAGTGGAAGCTGCCGAGGACGAGGGTGAAGAACCTGTTGAAACTCGGAGTCCCGGAATGGGCGGCATACCAAAAGACTCGCACAGGCCGGATACTACAGTATCCTTGACCGGTACGAGTCTCTGCACTTATGCGGTTGAACCGCCGTGTACCGAACGGTACGCACGGTGGTGTGAGAGGAGGGGCTGACTCAGCCCCTCCTACTCGATTATCGTGATGAGCGTTGGTGCGATTGCCAGGTTATGACTACACAGTACCACGACGCATCCGGGATTCTTTACAGCTCGAAGTAGCGCCGGGCATTCCGGTAGCAGATCCCCTCAACGATGGTTTTCAGCGTCTCGAGGTCGTTGGAATATTCGCCGTTTTCCACCCAGCCGCCGATCAGGTCACAGAGAATGCGGCGGAAATACTCATGCCGCGCGTAACTGAGAAAGCTGCGGGAATCCGTGAGCATGCCCACGAAAGTGCAGAGCATGCCCTCATTGGCGAGACTGGTCAGCTGCTCCCGCATCCCGCTTTTATGGTCATTAAACCACCAGGCGCTGCCGTGCTGGAGCTTGCCGAAGCAGCCGCCCTGGAAGCAGGCCATGACGGTCTCGATCGCAGCGTTGTCGTTGGGGTTGAGCGAATAGAGGATGGTCTTCGGCAGCTCGTCCGTCTCGTCCAGAGTGTTTAAGAACGCGGCCAGATCCTTGACCGAGAACGGATCGCCGATGGAATCGATCCCCGCATCCGGGCCGAGCGCTTTGAAAACCTGGGAGGAATTGTCCCGGATCACGCCAAAGTGCAGCTGCATCACCACGCCGAGGCGATGATACTCCCTGCCCAGCGCAAGCAGCAGCACGGTCTTAAACTGCTTCTGCTCCATCTCCGTGGGGATCTTGCCGGAGAGACGCTTTTGGAAGATCGCCTCAACCTCGGCATCTGTTGCGGGTACATAGGGCACAGCCTCCAGGCCGTGATCGGAGACCCGGCAGCCCAGAGAGACGAAGAACGAAAGCCGCTCCTTGAGCGTCTCCTCAAGCTGTGCAAAGCTTTGGATGTTCCCCAGGCGTTTCAAGTATTCCAGATAATCAGCCTTCTCAATGCCCAGCGCCTTGTCCGGGCGGTAGGAGGGCAGAACCTTCACGTCAAAGGACGGATCCCCGGTAAGCTTTTCGTGCCATTCCAGGCTGTCCGCCGGATCGTCGGTGGTACAGAGCGCTTTGACGTTTGATCCTGCGATCAGTTTGCGGGCGGACAGGCCCTTCAGCTTTTCATTGCAAAGCTGCCAAACCTCCTCCGCCGTCTCGCCGCTCAGGACGCCCTCATATCCGAAATAGTTTTTCAGTTCCAGATGGCTCCAATGGAACAGCGGGTTGCCGATGGCAAGGGAGATCGTCTCCGCCCACTTCTGAAACTTCTCCCGGTCAGGGGCATCGCCGGTAATGAACCGTTCATCCACGCCGACGGCGCGCATGAGCCGCCACTTGTAGTGGTCGCCGCCAAGCCACACCTGGGTGATATTTTCAAACCGCCGATCCTCGTAGATCTCCTGCGGGTTTAAGTGACAGTGGTAATCAATGATGGGCAGATCAGCGGCAAAGTCGTGATAGAGGTGCTTGGCCGTCTCGGTGGAGAGCAGGAAGTCCTTATCCATAAAAGACTTCATACACTTACCTCTTCACTCTTGCGCCCGCGCCGCCCATGATGGCCTCGACCTCGTTGAGAGACGCCATGGAGGTGTCGCCCGGCGTGGTCATAGCCAGCGCGCCGTGGGCCGCGCCGTAGTTGACGGCCTTCTCCGCGTCGCCCGTGGTCATCAGGCCGTAGACCAGACCGGAGGCAAAGGAGTCCCCGCCGCCCACGCGGTCCATGATCTCCAGGCCGTTAAACTCCTTGGACTGATAAATCTCCCCGTCCGCCCAGCAGATGGCCTTCCAATCGTTGACGGTGGCGGTCTTGACGGTGCGGAGCGTAGTTGCCACGACTTTGAAGTTGGGGTAAGTCTCGGCGGCCTTGCCGATCATCTTCTTGTAGCCCTCGATATTCAGCTCCTTGAGGTTTTCATCGTTGCCCTCGATCTCAAAGCCCAGGCAGGCGGTAAAGTCCTCCTCGTTTCCGATCATCACGTCCACATACTTTGCCACCTCGCGGTTGACCTCGCGCGCCTTCTCCAGCCCGCCGATGGCGCTCCACATGGAGGGGCGGTAGTTGAGGTCGTAGGAGATGACGGTGCCGTACTTTTTGGCGATCTTGCAAGCCTCGATCACGGTCTTGCAGCTCTGCTCGGAGAGGGCCGCGTAGATGCCGCCGGTATGCAGCCAGCGCACGCCCAGCTTGCCGAAGATGTACTCGAAGTCAAAATCCTCGGGCGTGGCCTGGGAGATGGCGGTGTTGGCCCGGTCGGAGCAGCCCACGGCGCCCCGGATGCCGAAGCCTCGCTCGGTGAAGTTGATGCCGTTGCGGCAGATGCGGCCGATACCGTCTGTCTTCTTCCAGTAGATCAGGTCGGTGCTGACGCCGCCCTGTTCGATGAAGTCCTTCATCAGCCTGCCGACTTCGTTGTCGGCAAAGGCGGTGATGACGGCGGTGTCCATGCCAAAGCACTTATGAAGGCCGCGGATGACGTTGTACTCGCCGCCGCCCTCCCAGGCGCGGAAGCTGCGGGCCGTGCGGATCCGCCCCTCGCCGGGGTCCAGACGCAGCATGATTTCCCCCAGGCTCACAGCATCAAAACGGCATTCTTCTCTCGGACGTAAATTCAGTTCCATGTTAAGCCCTCGCTTCCTTGACAATTTCTCTGGACTTTTTGCAGAGCTCCGTGATCTCGTCCCACTTTTGGTTGTCGATCAGATCGGCCGTGACCATATAGCTGCCGCCGCAGGCCGCGATGACCGGACTGGACAGGTACTCCTTCAGATTTTTCAGACTGATGCCGCCGGTGGGCATCACGTGGAACATGGGGAAAGGCGCTGAGAGTGCCTTGATCTTGGCAAGGCCCCCCGACTGCTCGGCGGGGAAAAATTTGATCACTTCCAGATTGTATTTGAGAGCCTGGTGATACTCGCTGGCGGTAGTGCAGCCGGGGAAAATGGGGATGCTCTTCTCCTGGGCATACTGGACCAACTCCGGGTCGAAGCCGGGCGTGACAATAAACTCGCCGCCCGCCGCGATGACAGCGTCGATCTGCTCGGTGCGCGTGACCGTTCCCGCGCCCACGATCATGTCGGAATTGGCTTCCTTCATAAGCTTGATGGCGATATCTGCCCCCGTAGCGCGGAAGGTGATCTCCGCCACCGGCACACCGCCCGCGCAGAGGGCCCTGCCGAGATCGGCAGCGTCTCGCTCCGGGTGGTTGAGCTTGATGACCGGCACCACGCCGATCTCAGAAATTTTCTGATTGAAAGCGTTCATTTTCTTCCTCCTTAAACGCCGCTGTAAGCGGAGAAACCGCCGTCGACGGGAATGGTCACACCGGTGATGAAGCCGGCAGCCTCGTTGTTGAGCAGGAACAGCAGCGCGCCGGAGAGCTCCTTGCTCTCGCCGAAGCGCCCCATGGGCGTGGCCGCCAGGATCTTGCCCGTGCGGGCCGTGGGAGTCCCGTCCTCGTTCCAGAGGAGCTTGGCGTTCTGGGCCGTGGAGAAGAAGCCCGGGGCAATCGCGTTGACGCGGATGCCCTGCCTGGAAAAGTGCACCGCCAGCCACTGGGTGAAGTTCGTCACCGCGGCCTTGGCCCCGGAATAGGCCGGGATCTTGGTCAGGGGGGTGAAGGCGTTCATGGAGCTGATGTTCAGAATGCAGCAGCCCTCGCGTCCCAGCATCTGTCGGGCGAAGGCCTGGGTGGGGATCAGGGTGCCGAGGAAGTTGAGGTTGAAAACGCTCTCCACGCCCTCCTCGTCCAGATCGAAGAAGCTCTTGGTGTCGCTGTCGATGTCACCGTCTTCATAGTATTCCTTGTCTGTGGTGGCCTTGGGATTGTTGCCGCCGGCGCCGTTGATGAGGATATCGCAGGGGCCGAGATCTGCCAGCACCTGCTCCGCCACGGCATAGGTCTGCGCCTTGTCCAGTACGTTGCAGCCATAAGCGATGGCAACGCCGCCCGCGGCGTTGATCTCGTCGGCGTATTTCTGCGCCTTCTCCTGGGTGCGGTTCAGAAGGGCCACCTTGGCGCCCGCGCGGGCCAGAACCTTCGCAAATTCAGAGCAGAGCACGCCGCCCGCGCCCGTGACCACGGCCACCTTGCCGCTCAGATCGGTATTCAGTACGTTTTTCTCCATGTCAGTTTTTCTCCTTATCCATCATATCCCAGGCGCCCAGCATGTACATGATGCCGAGGGCGCGGTCATACAGTCCGTAACCGGGGCGCACATTGCCCGGCTTCTCGTCCCAGAGGTGCCGCCCATGATCGGGGCGGATATAGCCCTCCCAACCGGCGTAGTGATAGGCACGCATAATATCGAGGATGCCGGTCTCGCCGTCGCAGTCCCGATGGCTGGCTTCGGAGAAGTCGCCGTTCGGAAAGTGCTTGACGTTGCGGATATGCGCGAAGGCGATGCGGTCGGCGTGTTTGCGGACGATCGCGGCCACGTCATTTGAAGGGTTGGCGTTGAGGCTGCCGGAGCAGAGCGTCAGGCAGTTGTACGGGTCGTCCACCATTTGCAGGAAGCGGTCTATACTTTCTGCGTCGATGAGCAGACGGGGCAGGCCGAAGATGTCCCAGGGGGGATCGTCCATGTGAACAGCCATTTTGATGCCGGTCTCATGGCACACGGGCATCAGTCTTTCGAGGAAGTACTTGAAATTGGCCCAAAGCTTTTCTTTGGTTACATCCTTGTACTTCTCAAACAGCTCGTCAAGCTTCGCCATGCGCTCCGGCTCCCAGCCGGGGAAGGTCATGTGATACTTCTCGGTGAAGCTCATCACATAATCGGCCATCTGCTTCGGGTCGTCCTGGATCATGTCCTTCTGGTAGTAGAGCGCCGTCGATCCGTCGCCGACGGGATGGAACAGGTCGCTGCGGGTCCAGTCGAAGATGGGCATGAAATTGTAGCAGATGACCTTCACGCCGAAGGGGGCGAGGTTGCGGATGGTCTGGATGTAGTTGTCGATGTAAGCGTCTCTTGAAGGCAGGCCGATTTTGATGTCGTCATGCACGTTCACGCTTTCGACTACGTCGCCGTTGAAGCCCGCGGCGGTAATCTGATCTATCACCTTTTTGATCTCTTCGGGCTGCCAGATCTCGCCGGGCATCTTATCGTGCAGCGCCCAGACGATGGTGCTCACCCCCGGTATCTGCCGGATATCCGACAGCTTGATTTTGTCATTCCCTTCGCCGTACCAGCGAAAGCCCATTTGCATCGGCATGGAATATCCTCCTTATTTCTGAAGACCGACATATTCTATATCACATTATAATTCGCAAAAAAGTCTCGTTTCCTTGTATGCTCTGAACGCCATACAAACCGCGGCCACAACGGAGAGTGCATCGGCGGCTGTGTGCGCGGCGGCGATCCCCGTCAGCCCCATCCATGCGTGGAGCAGATAAAGCAGCGGGATCAGCAAAAGCCCCTGCCGCAACACGGAAGCCAGCGTGGCCTGGAAGGCGTGACCCGTTGCCTGCAGGAAGTTGGTGCTGAGATAGTAGAACCCGAGGAGCGGACTGACCGCGATGAGCCAGATCATGAGGCTGCCGCCGAGCGCAAGGTTTGTCGGATCCTGTAAAAAAAGCTTTAGCAGCGCTACGCGTCCGAAGAAGCAACCGACCGCAGAGAGCAGGCCGAAAGAAAAGCTCAGCAGCGCGGTCTTTCCCAGCGTTTCACGCAGCCGGTCACGGGCCTTCGCCCCGTAAGTGTAGGACAGCAGGGGCGACACACCCATACAGATCCCCATCTGCACCATGGTGATCACCATCACCGAACGCCCCGCGGCGGCCATGGCCGCGATCGCGCCGGAGCCGTAGCTATGTAGAAGCCGATTGGAAAAGGTGGAGGCCAAACCCGAGAGGATGCTGCTCGCACCGTTGGGAAGGCCTGTTGCCAGGACAGACGGGAGCCGGGGCAGCATGCCGCGCGCACAGGCTGGAGAGAGCCGAACGACCGCACAGTTTCCGCGGATCGATCGGACGAGCAGTAGGGAAGCCGCCAAATTGCCGATCACCGTTGCCAGTGCCGCGCCGCTGACGCCCATATGAAGGGCCAGGATGAACAAGGGGTCCAACACCAGATTTGTCACCGTCCCGGCCATGTGGCTCATCATGCCGGGGATAATGACACCCTCGGCACGGACGATGGACGCTGTCGAGACAGAAAACAGCATCAGCGGCGATCCGATCGCGAGGATACGCAGATAGCGGACGGAATAAGTTAGCAGATCTTCTGTCGCGCCGAGGATATGCAGGGCAGGGGTGGAGAAAAGCAAAAGAAGAACGGCAAAGACGAGTCCGAAGCCAAGTGCCGTCCAGACGCATAGGCTGGCCAACGACGAGGCCTTTTCCCGCTCCCCTGCGCCGAGGGTGCGCGCGATCAGCGTGCAGCCGCCCGCGCCGATGGTCGTCGCCACTGCATTGGCCACGCTGAAAACAGGACCGACCACCGCCACGGCTGCGACCTGAGTGTCGTCACCCAGCATGGCAATGAAAAACATGTCTGCCAGGTTGTAAACGACCATGACCAGAATGGTCAGAACAGAGGGAATCACCAGGCTCCAGATCGCCGTCCAGACCGGCTTGTCCCGATATAAAGTCTCGTTCTCCACATCCTCACCCCCTTTTTTGCAAAAAGCGTCAATTTACTTCGTATAAGTTCCAAGGAAGGCAAGGCTCTCCTTGGGCGTGCGCATCTGTGTGGCGCGGTCGACGGCGATGAGGCCGAAGGTCATGGAAAAGCCCTTCTGCCACTCGAAGTTGTCCATCAGGCTCCAGTACATATAGCCCTTGACGGGGATGCCATCTTTGACGCAGCTCTCCACACCGGCAAGCGCGCGGCGGATAAACTCCACCCGGCGGCTGTCGTCTGAGACGGCCACGCCGTTTTCAGTCACGATCAGATCGCCCTTGAAATCCTCATGCACCCTGCGGATCACGTGCTCCAGCGCCTCCGGATAGAACTCATAATCCATCTGCGTCAGTTCCGCTCCCTCCGGACAGGGCAGCTGCCCCTCCGGGCCGTACTGGGTACGGGTGTAGTTCTGCACGCCGAGGAAATCGTCACCCTGGATAAAGGGCAGATAGTGGCGGAATTCCTCATCCCAGGCGTCCTCGGCAAACTTCTCCCCGCCGGGAAGCGCCTGCAGATCGTGCATGGAGAGGGTGATGCCGACTTTGATCTCGGGATAGAGCGCCTTAATCGCCTCCTTCGCCGCCTGATGGGCGCGGAACACCAGTGCGTCGCCCTCCGGCGTGCGGGAAGAGACAAAGACCTGGGGCTGGGGCGTGCCGAAAACCTGGGCGTTTTCCATGGCGGCAAACTTCATGTTCTCCATCATCTTTTCAAAGTTCATGCCCACCTGCACTGTTCCTTCGGCGCTTTTGGCCTTTGCCGCCTGCTGGGCCATGAGCTGGAAGCGTTTGGCGATGGCGGCCAGCTGCAGACCCATGTTGGCCTCGTTGATGGTGCAGATGTAGTGAAGCTCTGCTCCCAGCTTTTCCGTCACATAGGCCGCGTAGCGGCGGAAGTACTCGATGGTGCTCTCGGCCTCCCAGCCGCCCTTACGGATCAGCCACACAGGACTGGTAAAGTGCATCAGGGTCACGATGGGCTCCACGCCATGCGCTTTGCAGCAGGCGATCACCTTGCGGTAGTGCTCAATCTCGTTTTCGTCAAACTGCCCTTCCTCCGGCTCGATGCGCGCCCACTCGACAGAGAAGCGGTAGGCGTTCAGCCCCGCGTCGGCCAGAAGCATGATGTCCTCCTCATAGCGGTTGTAGTGATCGCAGGCAATGCCGCTGGGCTCTGTAAAGCTGGTGTGTGGCAGATGTTCCTGCGCCCAGTAGTCGCTGTGGATATTGTTGCCCTCCACCTGATGGGCGGCCGTGGCGGCTCCGATGAAAAAAACCTTGGGAAAGCTCATGTCGTCTCCTTCTCAACTTAGCTTGATACAGGCGCCCTCGGTGAACCCTTTTTCGTTGAAGGCGTCCACGCGAACATAGTATTCTCTTCCTTTGATCAGCGCGCCGATGCGGTGCGATCCGGCAGCAAAGACCATATAGCTATGATAGAGTTTTTCAGGGCTTGCACCGAAAAGAATGTTGAAGCCCAGTGCATCCGGCTTCTCAGAAATCATAACGGTCATATCCAGATCGCCCGTCCGTGCGGCGGTAAACGCAGGCGCGGCGGGCTTTTCGCCGTCGCCCAAGCCGAACACACGCAGGCCGGAGACGCAGGGGTTCTGCCCATAGGGTACCGCCATATCGCTCAGACGCAGGTACCGGGCTGCAAAGCCATGCTCCCGGACGATCAGATCATGGCTGAGATCGGTCTGCGCATCGGACTTGTCCTCGATCATAAACCAGCGCTCGCCGTCTGAGCTGCCCTCCAGCTTCCACTGGGTCGCGTAGTCCTGCTCTTCGATGTATCGCGCCTGAGAACCGGGGCGGATCTCACCCGGGCAGCGGATGTCCAGTTTATCATCGGCAAAGTTCACTTGAACGGCGTGAATGTCGAAGATCTTGCCCAGATCCACGCACAGCCACTCGTCCCGGCTGTTCGAGGCCGCGCGCCACCAGGTCTGCACGTTCTCCTCCGTCGCTTTTTCCGGCTCATGCTTAGGGACGAAGGAGGATGCCGTCACCGCTTTACCGACGCTCAGCAGCATCCACGCGGGATCACGCCAGGGATCGCCCTCGGCGGCCATCGGCCAGTCGCCGCAGCGCTGGTTGCAGAAAAGCTCGCCGTCTTCATCGAAGCCCGCGGGCCAGAGACCGACGCGGCGCTCGAAATCGTGGTTGACCGAGATGCGCATGGTGGAGGTGTGCCACCAGTTTCCCTGCTTGTCCTTCATGGTGGAGCCGTGGCCCGCGCCGGGCAGGAAGCCGCCGGGCTTATAGGAATAGGGATTATTCTCCGCGAGGGTAAACGGCCCGAGGGGGCTTTCACCCACATAGACGCCGTCGGAATAGGTATTGTACTGGGTGCCGGGGGCGGCGTACTGGAAATAATACTTGCCGTTGTGTTTGTCCATCCACGCGCCCTCAATATAGGGCTTGTCGCTGAGCATACCGCGGATCAGAGGCTTGACCTCCGGAGGCAGCATCTCCTCCGGCACGGAGCTTGCCTTGAGATAGGCTTGATATTTGGCTTCCACAACTTCCTCGCTTGCCGGCAGTGTGCTGTTGTCCTCGCCGATGCGCTCATAGCCGATTCGATAGGGATCACCGAAGACAAGCTCCCGCTTTTCGCCGATGGGCAGCATGGTATTGGAGTCCAGCTCCACGCCGTAGATGGGCGTCATGTTGGAGCAGCCCCAGTAGAAGTACACGCGCCCGTCGTCGTCCGCGAACAGGTTGGGGTCCCAATACGGAAAGCTGCCCTCGATCTTTTCGTAGGGGCCGTTCAGGATGTCCTTCGTGCGCCAGCGGTCACAGTTGTGCTCGCGGTTGGAGGCGCAGAAGTACACCCAGTTCCCCAGCACGCGCACGTCAGGCGCGTAGTCATAGAGCGGCAGCTCCTCCGGCAGGCGGTGGTTTTCCCAGGTCACCAGATCATCCGAGACCCAGACGCCCAGCGTCATGGAGGCAAAGATGTAGTAACGACCCTGAAAGCAGATCATGGACGGGTCCGCAGCCTCGCGGCAGATTTGAAGCTGGCCGCCCCTGCGGGGATCGGCGTTGAACTGATAGCGATAGTTCACATTGATGGGATTACAGAAGTACTTCATAGTGGTGCTCTCCTTTCTCCTCTTTGTGTGTTTCTCCGTTTGGCAGGGTGATCACCGCCGGGATGGGAAGGGTGAAATCGAAGACCAGTCTGCCCTCCCGCCAGGCCCAGGCGCTGCGGATCGTCCCCACCGGGGAGCGCCACTCGGCCTCGGCATGGCCCAGCGCACGGTACGGGCAGGGGCGGAGGGTCAGCGTTCCCGCCTTCAGGGAGATGCCGCACACCCCACCAAAGAGCCAGCCGGTGATCGCGCCGTAGGAATAGTGGTTGAGAGAGTCGTGTACTGTGCCGTCGGCGCGCACGCCGTCCCAGGTCTCCCAGATGGTGGTGGCGCCCTTCTTCACGGCGTAGAGCCAGGAGGGGCACTCGCTCTGCAGCAGCAGACGGTAGGCCGTGTCCGCGTGGCCGTTCTCCGCCAGCACGCGGCACAGGTCCGGCGTGGACAGAAAGCCCGTGTTCAAATGGTATCCGTTTTTCACCACCAGCGTGTTGAGGGCGTCCGCCGCCCGTTGCACTTCCTCGCCCTCCAGCAGGCCGAAGGCAATGGGGCGCACATACTCGCACTGGCGGTCGGAGTCGATACTGCCGTTTTTGGTGCAGCAGCGGCGGTAGGCTTTTCTGGCGTTATCCGCAATGACGGCGTAGTGCTCCGCGTCCGCGGGTCTGTCCAGGATCTGCGCGATCTGCGCCATCAGTGAGGCGGAGCGATAGAAGTAGGCGGTGGCCACCTCCGGCGCGCCGAACATCATGGTCTTCTTCATGGCGGCGCCGTTGTCCACATCGGGCTGGCACCATTCGCCGAAGTGAAAGCCCTCGTCCACCAGATATTTATGCCAGGGGTTGAGCAGGTTCTGGGGCCGGGTCTTGCCCGCCCGTTTTGCCGTGAAGGCCAGCCACCGGCTCATCATGTCGTAGTTTTCTTCCAGGATGCTTTTGTCCCCGTAGGCCTCGTACAGGGCCCAGGGCACCAGCACACAGGCGTCGCCCCAGCCGGCGGAGCCCTGTAGCATGTTGGAGATCATGCTGCCGCTATTGTTCACGGGGGCGATGTTCTGCACCAGCCCGTCCTCCTTCTGGGCCAGCCTGCACTCGCCCAGCCACTTGCGCAGCACGTCATAGCAGTCCATCAGATACACCGCCGTTGGTGCAAAAGCAGCGGCGTCGCCGGTCCAGCCGGCGCGCTCGCGGGTGGGACAGTCGGTGGGGATATCGCAGAAGTTGGAGCGCATGCTCCAGAGGCTGTTGAGGAACAGCCGGTTCACATCCTCATTGCCGCAGGTGAAAAAGCCCGTCTGCGCCATCTGCGAATAGACGGCCACGGCGGTAAACTGCGCGCCGTTGAGGTCGATATCCGTCTCCACCCTGGCGTAGCGGAAGCCGAAGATGGTGAAGCGGGGCTTGTAGACGTTCTCCCCCTCTTTGCAGAGGTAGGTGAGCTTCTGGGGGATGCCGTTTTTGTTCCGGTCGCCCGGGTCGAAGTTGGACTGGGTGAAGTTGCCGTTCTCGTCCAGGGTCTCTCCGTGCCAGAGGGTGATGGTCTGCCCGGCCTTTGCCGTCAGGTGCAGCTCGGTATAGCCCGCCAGGTTCTGGCCGAAGTCGATGACCGTCTCCCCGTTGGGGGCGGTGAACACTTTCCCTTCAAAGCGCTCCTGCTCCACAATGGGCACGCTCTCGGTGGGGGTGAGGTTATCGTAGCCGTGCTCCCTCACGCTTACCCCATGCCAGTCGGTGATCTCCTCCCGGCGGGCGTCATAGCTCTCCCCCTGTTGTAAATCGTTTTCCCTCGTCGGTCCCTGCTGGCTGGCCTGCCAGCTTGCGTCGCTGCACAGGGCCGGCTCTCCGCCGATTTCCAGTTGGCACAGCAGGGCGAGATCCGCCCCGTAGTAATTGCGGAGGCCGTCGATGCCCACGCTGCCGCGGTACCAGCCGTCACCCAGGGTGACAGTGATCTCATTCTCCCCCTGCCGCAGCAGATCGGAGACCGCGTAGGCCTGCACCGTCAGCCGCTTGGCGTAATCGCCGGTGCCGGGGGCCAGCACGAAATCCCCCACTCTCTGCCCGTTGAGGCGCGCCTCGTACAGGCCGTGGCAGGTGATATACAGCACCGCATCCGCCGTGCTGTCGAGGGTGAAGCGGCGGCGCAGCACCGAGGCGGGCTGCCGTTCGTCTTTTTCGTGGGGCAGCTCCGGATCGATCCATTGGGCCCGCCAGTGGGCGAGCATTTGGTTTCGCAGCAAACTCATATCACTTTCTCTCCCCAAGCCATTGGGCGCTGAGCTCCAGACTCTTCACCGGGTCTTTGCCGATCCAGTTTTTGTGGCTCTCGAGTATGACGTCCTCCACACCGTTTTCCCGGGCGATGGCGAGCAGCCCGTCCAGATCCATGTTCCCGGAACCGAGCTCCATGCTGTCAGCCTTCAGGATCGGCGTTATGGCGGCGCCGGAATGTCGGCTGCCGCGGTCGGTGACGTGCCAGAGCTTCATGCGGCGGCCGAGCCGTTTCATCCAGCACTTCGAATCCGCCCCGCCGTCGGTGAACCAATAGCTGTCGAACTCGAAGCCGACGAAGCTCGGATCGGTCTCATCAATCAGGAGGTCGTAAGCGCGTTTCCCGCTTTCGAGCGGCAGCAGTTCAACGTTGTGGTTGTGGTACAGGAGCTCGACGCCCTCTTTTAGCAGTGCCTCGCCCACCCTGTTCAGCCGCCCGGCCAACTCGCGCAAAGCCTTTTCGTCGCCGTAGTCGAAACGGTACATGCCAGTGATTACGACCTTATCCGTGCCGAAGCTTTTTGCTTCCACTGCGACAGCAGAAGCGTCGCGCTCCAGGCTGCCGAGGTCCGTATGAAGGCTGGAAACACGGAGTCCGCTCTCCACAAGCAGCGCGCGCCAGTCGAGCTTTCCGCCCTTGCCGGTGGGCATACCCGCTGCTTTCGTCAGCATGCGCACCAGCAGCCCGGTCGGATGGATCATAAAGGAATTGAGCTCAAGGCCTTCGTATCCGGCGGCCTTGATTTTTTGCAGCGTCTCGCGGGCCTGCGCCTCATTCGAGGTCACGGAACCCAGCATGATCTGTTGTACGTAAGTCTTCATTTTTTGATTCCCTGCAATACTCTGTTGAGTTGCTTGATGGATTCCTCATCCGCGCCGCCCTGTTTTAAAAGGCTCAGCATGGTCATGCGCCCCATCATGCGCTGCAGCGCGGGATTGTCCTTCACCGCGTCGGCCACGTCGCCGCGCTCGGAAGCGCCCTTGGCCATCATGGCGTCCACGATCGCCCCGGCCTGGGGATTGGCGCGGATCGCGCCGAGCGTGTCACTGACGGAGAAGCAGCTCGGGTCGATTTCGCCCGCATCAAACCAGTTGGTGACGCTGGCTGCGGCCTTGTTGAAGATATAGCTCTCGTCCGGCTCGGCAACGTGGCGGATCACCATGCTGTCGCTGCATCCGTCGGCTTCGGCCCGAATCAGATGCTCTCCCAGCAGCGGAATTTCAAAGCGGAACACGGTCCTGCCCGTTTGAGAGCCGATGCGCGTCCCGTCCACGTAGAGGTTCACCTCACTGCAGTTGGAGTAGACTTTGATCTCGGTGGTGTCCTCGCAGCGGTTTTCATAGCGCTTGCCGCAGAGGTGGACGAAGGGCTCCCGCTTGTTCCAGGCGGCCTTGTAGAGATAAAACGCGTCCTTGCGCAGCGCGCGGTCAAAGGTCACAAGCCCCTTCTGGTTTTCGCCGTGCTTCCCGCCCTCGTCGCGGCCGTCGGCGGCAAAGTCAAAGAGATTCCACACATGCGTCGCCCAGAGATAGGGCCGCGCCTCGATCATTTTGAGCATATGCTCGTGGTACAACGCCTGGTATTCCTCGGTATAATCGCCCTTTTCGGGGCGGGAGGAGTGGAAGGCGGGGTTGGCGTCCGCACCGTATTCGGAAAAGCCGATGACGCGCTCGGGGTATTTCGCGTGGTATTCGTCGAAAAACTCATCGGTCTGCTCCAGCTCGCCCAGATACCAGCCGAAGTAGAGGTTATAGCTGTTGATGTCGGGGATTTCCAGGATGGGGCTATCGATCTCCAGCATGAACACGTCCGCCATGGTGGTGAGCCTCGTGGGATCCATCCGATGGCACAGCTCGTTGAGCGCCCGGTGGTTTTCCAGCAGTTCCTCATTCACGGCGCTGGCTGCGGTGATCTCGTTCGACAGGCCCCAGACCGCGATGCAGGGATGGTTGTAACACTGGGTGATGAGCTCACGCATCTGGTCCAGCGTGTTCTGCCGCCCGTCGTGCATGTGCATGGTGATGTAGGGGATCTCCGCCCAGACCACAACGCCGTTCTCGTCGCAGAGATCATAAAAGTCCTGCGCGTGCTGGTAGTGGGCCAGGCGCAGGGTGTTGGCGCCCAGTTCGCGGATGATGTCCATGTCAGCCTTGTGGTCGTCATAGGAGAGGGCGTTGCCCTTGCCCTTGAGATCCTGGTGACGGCTCACGCCGCGGAGCGGGTAGCTGCGGCCGTTGAGGAAGAAGCCCTTTTCGGGGTCGCAGGTAAAGACGCGGCAGCCGAAGCGCGCGGAGACCTCATCACCGGAGGGCAGCTTCGCCGTGGCAGTATAGAGATAGGGATCGTCCACACCGTCCCAGAGGCGCACGTTTTCAATCGTAAACTCCGCCGAGCGCTCGACGGTCTTCGTTTCGCCGTTTACGGTAATATCCACAGAAGCGGCGTTGTGCCAGGTCTCCACGGTGACGGTCGCCGTTTTCTTTTCCAGATCCACGACCGGGGTCACTTTGATCCCCGGGGTGCCGTCCTTCAACAGTTCAAAGTGCTCCGCCGGAACAGCAATCAGCTTCACCGCGCGGTAGAGCCCGCCGTAAAAGGTAAAATCCGCCTTTTGCGGGTACACCGTCGTATTGTCCACGTTGCTCACGCACACGGCCAATACGTTCTTTTCGGCAAGTTTCCCGCTCAGCTCCACCCGGAAGGCAGAGTATCCGCCCTCGTGACGGCAGAGCTGTTCGCCGTTGAGAAACACATCGCAGCTCATGGCCGCGCCGCCGAATTCTAGGAACAGCCGCTCTCCAGCGGTTTCTTCTGCCGTCAGCTCGCGCACATACCAGCAGCTTCCGCGGTGATAGTCGTTGCCGCCGTCTTGGCCGTCTACGGCGTTCCAGGTGTGCGGCAGCGTGACGGCTTCGCCCTGCGCGGCATAGGCCATGGCGGTATCGACGGGGATGGCGGCTTTCAGAAACCGCCATCCCTCGGTGAGAGTTGTGATCTTACGCATTTTTCGGATCTCCTTTATGCAGTTCTTCCTCAAAGAGCTCGGTCTGAGCCTCAGCCTTCTTGTCGGCGATGCGTTTCTGCACCTCTACCATCTCAGTGCGGCCAAGCCTGCACTTGCGCATGGCCAGCAGTGTGCAGATGAAGCCCAGGACCGCGAGGCCGTAGCGCAGGAACATGGTCATCCAGAACACGCCCTCCGTCTGAGGGTCAGTGGGCTGAGGCATGGTGGTGGTATATCCAATGAGGGCAACGCAGCCGGTAGCGATTGCAGCGGAGAAGGAGGACACGATCTTGTCCACCAGACTATAGGTGCCGGTCACAACGGCGGGGATGTATTTGCCGCTGCGGTCCAGCTCATAGTCGATGATGTCGGCCATAAAGCCAGTGTTGGCAGTGGTGACGCCCATGGCGAAACCGTTGACGGTGAAGGTCAGGACAACAAAGATGACCTTGAAAACCAGCGAAGCGGAGATCGCCGTGGTACCGACAGTATACTTCATGATAATGAAGAACACAATCATGGCGATGTTGGCATAGATGCTGTAGCGGGTCCAGGCCACGATGGACTCCTTGTTGCCGTGCTTGCCGGCGTAGCGCGCGCCGATGATGGCGAAGATGATGGAGGGGAACATTCCGATCATGCTCAGCGTGGTCGCCAGGCCCATATTGCCGATCAGGATGCCGTTGAGCATCGTGCTGACGATGGAGGCAGCAGCGGCCTGCTGGGCGATCTTGTCGGAGGAGGCGGATATGATATAGCTCTGCAGCGGCTTATTGTGGCGAAGCACGTCGACCATGTCCTTGAGCTTGAGGCGCTCAGTCTTGCCGATGCCCCTGAAGTTCTCGGGCCTGTCGTACTCAGAAACACCAATGCTGACGAGAACGACTCCGACAAAGGCAATACCGATGCACAGCCAGCAGACGACGTTCAGGAAATCCTGGTTGAAGCTGCCGCCCATCGCCGGCATGATCTTGGTATAGACGATGATGTTCAGCGCCATCGGGGTGATGTAGTTGAGGGCAGTCTGCCAAACGCCAACGGTGGGGCGCTGCTTCGGATCGTTGGTCATCAGCGCGGGGATGGTCTGTGCGGTCATGTTCACGATGGTGTAGCCGATGACATAGAGCATGTAGCAAGCCAGGAACACGGGGATGCCATGGCCTTTGCTGGAGAACAGATTGAACAGGCACAGGAGACCGGTGCACTGAATCAGCCAGCCGATGAACAGCAGAGGACGAACCTTTCCGAAGGGGGTGTTGAAACGGTCGTAGACAAACGCGAGCAAGGGGTCGGTGATAGCGTCAAAAATACGGGTGAAGGTCAGCAGGCCGCCGACCACCAAGGTCGCAATGCCGTAGCCGATGCTGGCCGAGTAGCTGGCGAGGCCGATCAGAAAATACACGGCCATGCCGTTGAAGGCGTTGAATGCAACGAGGATGATCTGCCAGAGCTTGGCGCGGCGATAGTCAACACCATCGATCTGGCTTTGGGTGAGTCTTTCTTTTGCCATAATGTTTTTCTCCCTTTCATTTTTTGGTTTTATGCTGTTGTGACTGTATTGTAAGAAAAAAAAGAGTGGCTGTAAAGCCACTCATTCCGGAAAAGTTACACTTATTCCGGAAGATGTTGCGTTATTCAGACAAACTGTGATAAAATAAAAAAGGGGGAGATACCAAAATGGAAAAAGGACAGATGACTCACGCAGAGCAGAACCTGCTCCTGCTGGAATCTGCGATTCCGGCTAACGAAAAATTCTATGTCTGGTGTTTCAGAGACGATGGGCGTTACATTGCTTCGTCCTGTCCCGAAGAAGAGCGGGCACTGCTGGAGAAAGGCTTCCGGATTTTCGGCGGTATGGAGAAGGCGATGGCACACCTCTCCTCAAAGGAGGCCGTGCCGCAGCTCATCGGATCGCCGATCGGAATGCATTGGGCGGTTTCATTTGAATATGAACGGGAGAATAGTCTGGTTTTTGTGATGGGGCCGGTGTTTTATCACCCGCCGGCAGAAGCCCAGCTCCGCGAGGCGCTGCGTCCTTATCGCGACAGCCTGGAGGATGCACGCTGGGGCAGCGCACTGATCGAGGCGCTGCCAAATCTGCCTGTGATCCCACATGCCATCTTTGCCCGCTACGTCATCATGACCCACAACATGCTGACCCGCCAGCAGCTGGATGTCTCCGCTCTCTATACCGAGTCGGAGAACATGAAAACGACGGAGCTTGCTTCAACGCAGAATCGCGACCGCGCCAAGGTCTATCTGGCCGAACGTGCCATGCTGCAGATGGTACGCAACGGAGATATCAATTACCACCGTATGCTGACGAGAAGCAGCAGCATGAGCCCAGGCGTTGGCGTGCAGGGCAGGGATCCCCTGCAGCAGGCGCGCATCAGTGTCATCGTCTTTACTTCCCTGGTCTGCCGGGCCGCCATGGAGGGAGGTCTAAGCCCGGAGATTGCCTATGCGCTGGGAGATTCCTACATCCAGACGGCGGTCAACAGTAACGATGCCGGCGAGTTGTCAGCTCTCGCCTCGACCATGTACCATGATTTTATCTTCCGTGTCCATCACCTGCATGTCAATCCCAGCTACAGCCCTGCCATCCAGAAATGCTGCGACTATATTGAGCTGAGTCTGGATAAGCGGATCCAGATTTCCGATCTTGCGGCATTAACAGGCTATACGGAATACTATCTGACGGAGAAATTCAAGAAGGAAACCGGAACACCGCTCTTTCTCTATATTCGTTATGCCAAGATCGAGCGCGCAAAGGTGCTGCTGGAATCTACAGATCTGAGTGTCAAGGAGCTGTCGGAGAGGCTGGCCTTCAACACGGTCAACTACTTCATCCAGTGCTTCCGAGATACTACGGGCTACACACCCGCGCAATATCGGAAGAAACACAAAGCGCTATAATATGTGCTGACCTTTTCCAATGGCGTGAAGCTCTATATGACCGGGGGCACTTCCACTACCAAGCAAATGGCGGAGATGGCCAACATGGAAATCGACTACGCCTTCTACCGCTGCGACGGCGTGTACAACATGGGTCTCAAAGAAGCGGCCCGCTGCGCCGAGCCGGTGGAGGCAAAACACAACATCCCGTATCACAACTCCACCTCCAACCGGGGCGAGATGTTCGACCGGGATCTGGCCGAGCAATTCAACACCCCCAACCGCCTGATCGTCTATCCGGGCGAGCAATTGGAACTGCGGTAAAAAGGACGATGAACAAATGCAAGGGCGCAGGCTTTCGCAAGCCTGCGCCCTTGGTGCTTGATATCAATTCAGAAAGACCAATTCTTGTTCAATAGCACAGATGCAAATTAACTTTACAAAGCAAAACATTGTATTTACGCGGAAACATATGACGGGTATAATGAATAACACATGCATCACATGAAGGGAGATGCTTCCATGGCAGCAAGGATCGGTTTGATTTCCGATACTCATAATCTTCTCCGTACTGAAGTAATGGAGGCACTTTCAGGAGTTGAGGCCATTCTCCATGCCGGGGATATCAGCAGCGAGGCGACTCTGGACCAACTCCGGAAGATTGCACCCGTGTATGCGGTACGCGGTAATGCCGATAAGGAATGGGCAGGGGATCTGGCAAATTATCTGGATTTTGAGCTATGTGGGCTTCACATCTACATGACACACAAGAAAAAGGATCTCCCGGCGGATCTGGGGTCATTTGATCTTGTCATGGTCGGACACAGCCATGCGTATTCCGTAACACGGATGGGGAAAACAACAATCGTTAATCCAGGAAGCTGTGGTCCGCGCCGATTCCATCAGCCGATTACTCTGGCAACAGCAGAGGTCTTGTCCGGCTTGATCGAAATCACCAGAATCGATATTGCCCATCCCAAGCCTTCACCAAAAGTTGATGCGAACGATATCGCCGCACAGATAGAGATTGTTGTTAAGGAGTTTGTCAGAGGACACAGCACAAAAAAGACTGTGGAAAAGTATGGGATAGATACTGCGCTGGCGGAACAGATCGTACGGCTATATGTAACGCATCCAGGCGTTTCCACAGAAGATATCATGACAAAAATGGGACTGTAGATTCAACTCAGGAGGGGAAAGAGAACAAATGAAAACAATCATCGTGTACTATTCACTGGAAGGAAATACCGATTATGCTGCAAACAAGATCGCTTCAGAGCTTGGCGCTGATATACTTCGAATCGATCCCGTAAAGAACTATCCCAGCAGCGGCTTTAGCAAATTCTTCTGGGGCGGAAAAAGCGCGGTTATGGCAGAAACGCCGAGGCTGATGCCGTATGATTTCAATGCGGGCGCCTATGACCGTGTCATCTTTGGATTTCCGGTCTGGGCAGGAAATGTGACGCCCCCGATTCGCACATTTGTGAAGGACAATAACCTGCAAGGGAAGCGGATTGCTGCATTTGCCTGTCAGAGCGGGGCAGGTGCCGAAAAGGCGTTCGCTAAACTGAAAGCAGCACTTGGAATAGACGATCTGGAAGCAGAGCTGATTCTGATCGATCCAAAAGCAAAGCCAGCTGCAGAAAATAACGAAAAAATAAAAGCATTTTGTGATGCTTTGAGCGCTGAAACAGCAAAATGAGGGGCAATTGCAGCGTTCAGCAAGAGCATTTCCAGTTTTAAGGGAGAAAAGGAGCGGCAGTCTCGCACCATTTCATGGAATGGCCAGCGGAGACTGCCGTTATTCTAAAAAAACTATTGTTGTGACATCTTTTCCAGTAGATCTGAATTATACTGATGAACAATACCGATTGCTGCTTCCGCATTCCCGTCTCTTAATTCTATGGCCGTTCTGTCCAGATAGTCAGCAGCGGCATCAGGACCGATTGAAAGAATCCATTGCTCCCAGAGCCCGAGCGTAAACGGTTTGAAGGAGTTCAGAATCAGGGAAGAGAACATATTCCCGGAATGAAGAAAGATATAATGGGAAAACATGAAAGCCAATTCCGCCATTGAGGATACACTCATCGGCGGGTTTCTTTTTGCTCCGTCACGAATCTCACAGGCATAGCTTCTGAGCTGTAAAATATCAGCATTCGTGTGCTTTCCGGAAAAAACCTCCATGGCATCGCTTTCCAGGGATTCTCGAACTAGAATAAGGGAACGTATATTCTCAGGCTCCAGCTTCAAAACATTCGTTTTCAGCAGAGCAGTGAGCGTTTCCAGATTCCCGTTTTCCTCCCAGTTCGCAACGTAAGCCCCCTGACGGGGATCAATTCTTACAAAACCGGTCCGTTCCAGATTCCTCATGCCCAGATGAACAGCACTTTTGCTGATTCCCATTTCCTCCGCCAGGATCCGTTCGGATGGAAGCTTTTCACCGATGGTCAGTTCTCCGGAAAGAATCAAATGCTGCATTTTCGTTTCAAACAACTCTGAGATAGTCGGAGCTACGATCTTTTCAAATCTCACAATAATCACCTCTGGTCTAATCAGAACCACAGAATCATAGTACTCCAAACAGGCGGTTTTATCAAGACAAATCTTGCGATTTGTTTATCAAACATATAAAATAGAATCAGCTCAAATCGACAAATATAAAAGAAAGGCGGAATGCATATGAGCAAATTTGACGCAGTCGTGATAGGCTCCGGTACCGGCGGACTGTCTGCCGCCCTGAGCCTGGCCACGGCGGGAAAGAAAATCCTTCTTCTGGAACAGCACAATGTTCCCGGAGGCTGCGCGACGAGCTTTGTGAGAGGACGATTTGAATTTGACGCATCTCTTCACGAATTCTGTTCACTCGGCTATCCGGGCAATTGGGCTATGACCGGCAAGCTCCTGATGGAGAAGTACAGACTGAATATTGACTGGTGCCTGGTGCCGGATCTGTATCGCTGCATCGGAACGACGAGAAGCGGGAAGCATTTTGATCTTCGCTTTCCGTGCGGCATAGAGCCGTTTATCAAGGCTATGGAAGAGGCCGTTCCCGGCTGTGAGAAACCCGTTCGGACATTTATCGAGCTGGCGGAAGAATGCAGCGCGGCATACGACTACTTCAATGACCACATGCTTGACGGTGTGGACAAGAAGGGCTTCACTTATGTTGATGAAGGCCTGTTCATGAAGAAGTATCCGAACTTCCTGCGGATGGCAGAGTATCCTTTCAACAAGGTGCTGCGCAAGATCGGTATGCCGGAAGACGCTATCGACATTCTGGATGTCTACTGGACCTATATCGGAGCGGACTACGAGCGGACGAGCTTTGTCCATCAGGCCTGGATGATGCTGATGTATATCAAATACTATCCTGCCATCTGCAAGAGGACTTCCCACGAACTAACGGCGGCAGGAATCCGGAGACTGTATGAGCTTGGCGCGGAAGTCTGGCTGAACACAAAAGCCCACAAAGTCGTATCCGATGACAACGGAAAAATCATTGGCGTAGAGACAGACTCGGGCTTTGTGGAGACAAATTATGTGATTGCCAATATGAACCCCCAGGACGCCTATACGAAGCTGCTGGATAAGCGGATCAAGGTCCCCGTGCGGGAGATCAAGCGTCTCAACGCCGAAAAGCACGGCGTGCGCTTCTTTGAAGCCTATGTCGGTCTGAACAGGAGCGTGGATGAACTGGGTATCAAGGATTATACGATCTTCATGCCGGGTGTCCTGGACAATACAACGAACTTCGCCTGGTCCAAGAGCATGGACCTGAACACCCACAGCGTTGTGGTTATCTACAATGTTGTCAATCCCGAGGCCAGCCCGAAGGGAACAACGGCTATGACATTTACGATTACCTATACGGAGGATGTGTGGGGATCGGTTTCTCAGCGCGATTACGCGAAAAAGAAAACAGAGATCTTCCGGAAGGTGCTGGCAAATTTCGAGAAAGACACCGGAATTATCATTCACGATTATATTGAAGAAATCGAAATGGCGTCTCCTTGGACGTTCTGCAATTTCCTGGGAACACCTCAAGGGACGGTCTATGGCTATGAAGTCAATGACTGGGACACCATGGTAGCGCGCCTGCTGACGCTGAGAAAAGAGCAGCCCATCCATGGATTCAAGACCTGCGGCGCAGCGGGAGCTCGCGGCGACGGATTCAATCAGACCTATCTCAACGGCAACGATATGGCCATGCTGCTGCTGGAAGAGATGGAGCAGGACGCAAAGGAGGGCAAGTAAATGGCGAATGTAAAAATGAGCTTCATTGGTCTGCTGGATATGCTGCGCTTTAAGAACATGAAGGTCCAGCGCGACAAGATCATCGAAAGCACACCGGCTCTTGCCCTTGTCGAAAACTACGCTTCGAATCAGAACGCAGCAGCCCGCCATCCTCTCAGCCAGTTCTTCACGATTGAAGATATCCAGGTTCGCGGAAAGGGAGATGTTAAGACCTTTACGCTTCGAAGGAATGACGGCCAAAATCCGGCATTCTTCCGCGCCGGCCAGTTTGTAGTCATCAGACAGATGATCGACGGGAAACTGATCGCGCGTCCGGTCACCCTTTCCTGCGGACCGGCAATGACGCTGGAAGGAAAAATTCAGGTAACCGTAAAGAAAGTGGAGCAGGACGCCTTTTTGAGCGCCTATATTCATGAAAACTGGAAGGTGGGGGACACTGTCGAGACCTCCGGCCCGCAGGGAACCTTCTTCTATGAGCCGCTCCGCGACGCGAAGAAAGTGATCGCCATTGCAGGCGGCAGCGGAATCACGCCCGTTTATGCCATGGCAAACGCGATCGCTGACGGCGACGAGGATTTCGACATGACGATTCTATACGGAAGCCGTACGAAGGCGGATATCCTCTTCCAGGAAGAATTTGATGCCATCATGGCAAGAACGGACAAGGTCAGACTTGTAAACGTCCTGAGCGAAGAGAAAGCCGATGGCTGTGAGCACGGTTTCATAACTGCAAAGCTGATTAAGAAATACGCCGGAGACGGTGTCTACAGCATCTTTGCCGCAGGCTCTAAGGGAATGTACCAGTTCCTTGACGGAGAGGCCGAGAAGCTTGGCATAGAAAGGAAATACTACCGGAAAGAGCTTTATGATAACATCTGCAGACCCTGGGAGTACTCCGGATATCCGATGGAAGCAAAGGATAAGGTTTTCAATCTCAAGATCAAGATGTGCGACAGGGTGTTTGAGATTCCCTGCAACGCAAACGAAAACATCCTGGTTGCCCTTGAACGCGCCGGAGTGGCTGGCCCGAACAGATGCCGCGGCGGTATCTGCGGCTGGTGCAGAAGCAGACTGCTTTCAGGCGATGTCTTTATTCCGGAGGACACGGACGGAAGGCGGGCACAGGATAAACTGGATGGATATATCCATCCATGTGCTTCCTTTGCAGTGAGCGATCTGTCGATTGAAATGCCGCTGAGAAGGTAATTATACGAAATAGTGAAATAACTGGCCGGGGTCATTTGATCCCGGCTTGTTCCGCTTCAATGCGAATCTCTATCTGCGAAACTGAACGTTCAAGCGTTTCCTTACCCTCTGAACAGTAACGTGTGTTCCCTGCAATTCTTTCTTGACATCGTCCCTGTCAGCGTTTAAGATCAAAACAGTAAAAAAACCAGTAAAAAACAGTAAAGGAACGGAAAAATGAAAAAAATCCTGATAGCCCTTGAAACCGGAAAAAACGAACAGGCCTGCTTTCGCCGCATCGCCGAGGCTGCCGGCGTCCCCTGCGAATTCGTCTTCACCACCCCGGGAGAGGCCACCCCGGATCAGGTCGCCGAGGCTGCCTTTATCGTCGGCAATGTTCCGCCGCGCATGATCGCCGGGTCCGAGAATCTGGATGTGCTTCAGCTGTTTTCTGCCGGCGCCGATCCCTATATGGTCCCGGGCGTCCTGTCGGAAAAGACCCTGCTCTGCAATGCCACCGGCGCTTACGGACTGGCCGTGTCCGAGCATGCTTTCGCCCTCACGATGATGCTGATCAAAAAACTGCACCTGTATGCTGCCTCCCGGTCCCGTGCCTGCTGGGAGGACCGCGGCCCGGTCACCTCGCTCAGCGAATCCACCGTTCTTGTTGTGGGGCTCGGCGATATCGGCCTCTGCTATGCCCTGCTTGTCAAGGCCATGGGCGCCCGCGTCATCGGCGTCAAGCGGCGCAGCGGGCCCTGCCCCGAGGGCGTGGATGAGCTTGTTCTCACCAGCGAGATCGACCGTGTCCTTCCCGAGGCGGATGTCATCCTCTCCGTCCTGCCGAGCACGAAAGAGACCGTTCATTTCTACACGGCCGAGCGCTTTGCCGCGATGAAGAACACCGCCGTCTTCATCAACTGCGGCCGCGGCGACGCCGTGGAGAGCGAGGTGCTGCTGCAGGCCCTGCGCAGCGGAGAAATTGCCGCCGCCGCGATCGATGTCTGCGAGACCGAGCCTCTGCCCGCGGACAGCCCGCTCTGGCAGGAGGAAAAGCTCATGATTACCCCTCACGTTGCGGGGAATTTCCACCATTCCTCAATCTACAAAGGCGTTCTCGAGATCGCCTACAAAAACCTTGCAAACTACCTCACCGGACGCCCGATCGGCAATCTTGTCGATCTTTCTACCGGCTACCGGCAATAATCGGACGACAGTCAAAAGCACGAGCTGCAGAGGGCGATCCCCGGGTCGCAGTGTTATGGATGGAGGTATCATATGTTCGAACAAAAACTGTACCGCTCGGATATGATCCGCTGTACACTCTGTGCCGCTGCGCCCTGCAGCGCCGCCTGCGGAAAGATCGACTGCGCGGCTCTTCTGCGCAGCATCTGGTTTGCCGATGAAAAGGCGGCGGCATCCCGTTTCCCGGCGGTGAACCCCTGCATCGGCTGCCCGGCACCGTGTGAGAAGGCCTGTGTCCGCCCCGGCGAGGTCCCCATCGCGTCTCTCATGACCCGCCTGCATGACGAGGTGCAGCCGGAGCTGGAAGTCCCCGTGCCGGAGGACGAACACCGTCTCCGGACCGAGATGTGCGGTGTTCCGCTGGAAAACCCCTTTCTGCTCTCCTCCTCCGTGGTTGCGAGCAACTACGACATGTGTTCCCGTGCTTTCGAGGCAGGCTGGGGCGGCGTTGCCTTCAAGACGATCTGCTCCTTTGAGATCCATGAGGCTTCACCGCGCTATTCCGCCATTTCCGGAAGCAGCGGCACCATCATCGGCTTCAAAAATATCGAGCAGCTTTCCGACCACAGTGTGGCCAAGAATATGGAGATCTTCCGCGCACTGAAGGCAAAGTACCCGACAAAGTTTATTCTGGCCTCCATCATGGGCCAGTACGACGACGAGTGGGAAGAGCTTGCCCGCTGCTGCGAAGATAACGGAGCAGACGCAATCGAACTGAACTTCTCGTGCCCGAATATGGCGGAGGGCGGCCTCGGCTCGGACATCGGGCAGGTTCCTGCGCTGGTCGAGCGCTTTACCGCTGCCGCCCGACACGGCACGAAGCTTCCCATACTCGCCAAGCTGACCCCGAACGTGGCGGTGATGAGTCCGGCTGCCGAGGCAGCCCTGTACGGCGGAGCGGACGGCATCGCGGCCATCAACACCATCAAAAGCATTGTCGGCGTCAATCCCCACACCTACGTCTCTTCCCCGGCTGTACACGGCATGTCGGCCGTGGGCGGCTACAGCGGCTGTGCCGTCCGGCCCATCGCCCTGCGCTTCCTTGCCGAGCTGGGTCAGAACCCGAAGCTCAAGGGCATGCACCTGAGCGGCATGGGCGGCATCGAGACCTGGCAGGACGCGCTGGAGTTCATCCTCCTGGGTGCGGGTACCGTCCAGGTCACAACGGCCGTCATGCAGTTCGGCTACCGCATTATTGACGACCTGAAGGCAGGCCTGAACCTGTATCTGACCGAAAAGAATTTCGAAAGCCTTTCCGAGGCACGCGGCCTTGGACTGGAATCCGTCAGCGAGACAACCGACGTCCTTGAGCGCGATACCGTTGTTTACCCGCACTTCTTCCGTGAGCGATGCATCGGCTGCGGCCGCTGCAGCATCTCGTGTGCAGACGGCGGCCATCAGGCCATCCGCATGGGAAAGGACGGAAAGCCCGTTTTGGATGCTGCCCGATGCGTCGGCTGTCATCTCTGCATCCTGGTCTGTCCCCAGCGCGCGATTCGCCCCTCCCGGATCAGGAGAGATAAAAAGCAGCTGCATCGGATGGCAGACGGCAGCGAGCCGGGAGAGTCCGCGCTCTGCTGAACGGCAGGACACCCTCAAAAAAATACGGCAGGCCCGCCGGGACTTCCCGACGGGCCTGTATCTTACTCCCGGTTTGCGATGATGATGACTTCCGCGTGGTATCTGCGCTCGCCGCTGCTGTCTGCAGAACTGCCGATTTCCAGATACACCATACGGACGGGCTTCTCAAAGAAACCGCGGACGGTTTCAACGTCTCTCTGCCGGATCAGACCGACACAGCCTTCCAGCGTCTTGACACGGATGCGGATCTTGTGCGCGTAGATAAAGTCGTCAAACCAGACATCCGCAACCGCCATGTCCTCGCCTTCACAAAGCCTCTGCAGAATCTCCTGACGGGAACTGCCGTCGTCATTCCGTTCAAAAACCCCGTCAACAGGAAAGGTGAGCCGGTAAAAACCCGAGGTCACCGGGGGTACCTTTCTCAGCGGCGTGTCGACACGGACATACTCGCTGTTCTCATCCCCGGACGGCCTCATTTCTTCAGATGGCTCTTCTTCCTCGGGGATGCTTTTCTTCGGTATGGCGGCGAAAACGGAACCGATCACAATCGTGATCAGGGAAGGCAGGACCAGATGCTGACAGAATAAAGCAACGCCGGCTATGATGATCAGGATTCCAAGGATTCTCATTGCTGTCCCCCTTGATTCGGCGGTCGTGCTCCTCAGTTTACACGAGAATGCCGCAGAAAGCAAGCAGAGACTTTGCGTTTTCCTTGACAACACCGGCAGTCTGAGATTATACTGTTAACACGATCATGTATCTGATGGAGGTTTCCTATGAAACAAAGAAAAAAACTGCTCTGCCTGCTGCTTGTTCTGCTGCTGGCAGCCTCTCTGGCACCGGCTGCCTTTGCCGAGTTTGTCTTCTCCGGGGACGAGCAGAACATCAGCGGAGAATATGATTCCACCGTTTTCCTCGCCGGTGAGAATCCGAACAGCGCTGCCGATGTCAAGGGCATCCTTTTTGAAGCGGGCAATACGGTGACGTCTGCCGGTTTCAGCGAGTATGCCTTCGTAGCGGGCAACACGGTGTCCTTCGCCGGCGAAAACAGCGGGGATGCGTTTGTCGGCGGCAACGCGGTCAGCTTTTCCGGCAGCTGCGGCCGTGACCTGGCCATTGCCGGCAATTCCGTGGACATCCGCGGCTCTGTCGGCCGCGACCTGCTGGCCGGCGGCAGAAGCGTCTCGATCAGCGGCCATGTGGGGGGCGACGTAACGCTCGCAGCGGAAGAAATCCGAATCACTGACGATGCCGAGATCGAAGGCATCCTCCGGTACAACAGCAGCGCGAAAATCAGCGCGCCTGCCGACCTTCTTGCCGGTGCCATGGTTTATGAAGACAACCAGGACAGCCAGGGCCTCCAGAGTATCCTGGGCACGCAGGATGCCTCAGGCACGCAGAATGCCACGGACGCGCAGGATGCTCAGGACGGGCAGGATGCTCAGGACGCACAGGATACCCAGGATGCCCAGAACAGCAGCGGGGATTCCGGTGCCAATGCCCCTGCAGTGGAGGCGCCGAAGCCGAAATCATCGCCCGTTCTGGCAAAGCTGAAATCCACCGTTTTCAAATTGATCGGCCTGCTGCTGATTGCGTACTTCTTCCTCTGGCTCACACCCCTTTGGGAGAAGGTGGATGCCGATTATACCGGTAAACCCTTCGGCACCTTTGCCAAGGCTTTCGGCATCGGCCTTGCGGTCCTTGCCGCCCTGCCGCTTGCCAGCATCATTCTGTTTGTCTCGGGAGTCAGCGTGCGTCCGGCGCTCGTGCTGATCTTTGTCGTCGTGGCTGCGCTGATTGCGGCGCCGGTGTTTCTCGGCTTCTTCCTCGGCGTCCTTCTGTGGCGGAAGGCTCTGAAGAAGGACCGGAACTATTGGGCGGAGCTCGCCATCGGTCTCGTCTGCTGGGCGATTCTGGCCGCAGTTCCCGGCATCCGCGTTGCTGTCAAAATGGTTGCCGGCTGCCTTGGCGTCGGCGTTCTGGCATGCATGCTCGGGAAAAAGAAGACCGCTGCGCCGCCTGTGGTACAGGCTGCTGCGGCTGAAGCGGCAGAGAAGCTGCCTGCCCCGGAGGAGAATGCCTCCACGCTTCTGCCCCCGACGGACAAAACCTGAAAACCAGATATATAAAAGAAGCTCTCGGGCGGTCCTCCGTCCGGGAGCTTTGTTATACGGCGGGAGCTGTGCGCGGGTCAGGCGAGCGGCAGCTCTGCCGTGACCGTCAGCGAGGCGCCATCCTCCGACTCGGCGTGGATTTTCCCGTGATGGGCTTCCGTAACGGCCCTGGCGATCGCAAGGCCCAGACCGAAGCCGCCGGTCTCGGAGCTGCGCGAGCGGTCCTCCCGCGCAAAGCGCTCGAACAGACGGTCGGCGTTTCCTTTCTCGATCCGGAAAGCGCTGTTCCGGACGGTGAGCCGGGCGTTTCGACCTGCCCG
The DNA here is from genome assembly GCA_900317375.1 of uncultured Eubacteriales bacterium. Taxonomy (GTDB): domain Bacteria; phylum Bacillota; class Clostridia; order Oscillospirales; family Oscillospiraceae; genus Limivicinus. The sequence goes on along the minus strand of ONGJ01000011.1, from coordinate 12,257 downwards.
CTCCAGCACGGTCGAAACCGTGCCGCCGGGCGGGGAATACTTCATGGCGTTATCCAGAAGAATGGAAACCAGCTTGCCGATGGCTTTCTCATCCCCGGTCATCTGCAAGCCGGGCGCAGCGGACAGCTGAAAATCCTTCCCCTGCGAGCGCGCGATCGCCTGAAAGGACCGGGCTGTTTCTTCCACCAGCTCGGACAGGGAAAAGTCCTGCATCTGCTGCGGCAGGTTTTCCTCCTCCATCTTGGACAGGTAGATGAGGTCTGCGGTGAGCGCGGTGAGACGGCGGGTCTGCCGGCGGATGTCGGCGATCCACTCGTTTTCTCCTTCGCCCTCCAGCTCCGATTCCAGCACGTCTGCATCCGCCTGGATGATCGTGATCGGGGTTTTCAGCTCGTGTCCGGCATCGGTGATAAAGTGCTTCTGTTTTTCATAGCTCTCCGCAATCGGCCGCACGATCCGCTCGGAAAACAGCAGCAGGAGCAGAAAGACGCCGAGAACGCCGAGGAGGGAGATCCCGATGCTGGCATACAGAAAGCTTCGGAAGGTGCCCAGCTCTCTCTCGCAGTTGAGAAACAGCAGCAGGGTCTCCGTCTCCTCCGCCTCCGTGCGACGATAGCGGTAAGCGTCCGCAAAACCCTTCTCCCGGCCCTGGGCATAGACCGCCGCGGCGAGCGTCCTGGCTTCGTCCTCGGTCAGAGACGCGAGGTTGTCCAGGTTGACGGTCACGTTTCCCACGCTGTCAAAACTGGCCGTGAAATAGCGGGACTGATACGCAAGCTCGCCGAAGCCGCCGCGCCGGTCGCCGAATGCCCCTTTCCGGCCCGTATCCGGAATCTCTTCCCGGTTGGGCGGTGCCGTCGGATCCTGCGGGGGGGCCTGCATGCTCTGCGGGGGCGGGATCATCTCTGCCGGCTGATCCTCCGGCCGGAACATCTGGCCCGGAAAGCGGCCGCCGTTCTGCGACAGGATTTCCAGCGTGCTGTCCGCGTCGCGGACCAGACTGCGGAAGTTGAGCACATTGATCGCACCGATCAGCAGCAGCAGGACGAGAAAGACCGCCGCGACCGCCGCGAGGATGAATTTCTTCCGTAGCTTTCGGATCATGCGCTGACCTCCAGATAATATCCGACCCCGCGCTGTGCCCTGATTTCAACATTGGCATCGATGCTCTTCAGCTTTTTGCGCAGTGTCGAGATATAGACCCAGACGCTGTTCAGTTCGGCTTCGCTGTCATAGCCCCAGATGCGGTCCATAAAGGCCTCGGTGGATACCAGCGTACGGGGGTTTCGCATCAGCATCTCCAGCATCTGGTATTCCTTTCCGGCAAGCTTATGGCTTCCGCCCGGGCCGCGGAGATCGTAGCTGGAGCAGTCCAGCGTCACGTTCCCGAAGCTCAGCGTCTTGTCTGTCTGCAGACCCTGCACCCTTGTCATGGCACGGATCCGGGCCAGCAGCTCTTTCATGTCAAAGGGCTTGGTGAGATAGTCGTTGGCGCCGAGGTCGAGGCCGGCGACCCGATCGTCGATCTCCGACCGCGCCGTCAGCAGCAGCACCGGCGTTCGGTCGCCTCTTGCCCGCATGGCCTTCAGCACCTCAAAGCCGTCCTTCTTCGGCATCATCACGTCGAGAATGACGCCGTCATAGTTGCCCGTCTCCAGCCATTCCAGCGCGCTTTCCCCGTCCGAAACCGTATCCACGGCATAGTTGTTTCTGGTCAGAATCGTCGATACGGCTCTGGCCAGTGATTTTTCGTCCTCGGCATACAGCAGTCTCACAGGCTCTCCCTTCCCGCCGCTGCGGCGATTGCTTTCTGTTTCCCGTCCCATACGGTCCAGGCCGTGACGGCCGTGATGACGATGATCCCTCCGACCAGGGCAAAGACGCCCGGCGTCTCGCCGTCAAAAATCATGACCCATACCGGGTTCAGAAGCGGCTCCACCGCACCCAGCAGGCAGCAGGCCAGAGGGGGGCAGGTCTCGCTTGCCCGGACATACAGGATATAGGAGAGACCCAGCTGAAACACACCCAGAATCAATATGCAGCTGACGGTCGTGACGTTCATCACAGGTTTGGTGATGATCACCGCGGGCAGACCGATGAGAAAGGCAAAGGCCTGGCCGATCACGATGGCGCTGAAGCGCTCCTGCGGCTCCAGGCGATCCACCGCCATGTACATTCCGGCCATGAACATCCCCGCCGCAATGGCAACGAAGTTTCCGAGCACCGTCGAAGGCCCCAGCTGGTCAAAGAAGAACAGCGCGATGCCGGCCAGCACCACCAGCACCACCGCCAGATCCGGTTTGCGGATCTCCTTCTTATACAGCACGGCCGAAAAGAGCACGATGAACACCGGCGCGGTAAACTGCAGCACGATGGCGTTGGCCGCGGTGGTCAGCTTGTTTGCCAGCGCAAAGCAGATATAGACGCTTCCGGCCAGCAGGCCCGCAAGAAGCGTCCCGCGGTTCAGCGAAAAGGGGATACCCCGCAGCGCCATATACACGGCGATCGTGATGCCCGCGACCAGACTGCGCAGACTCCCTGCCGCAAGCCCGTTCCAGGGGAGCAACTTGAGAAAAATCCCCGCAATGCTCCACAGCACGGCGCAGGTGATCATCTGCAGAATACCGATATGTTCCTTCTTCATGACGGACCTTCTTCCAACAGGTTTCGCATCTGTATTATAGCAGACAGCAGCAGGAAAAACCAACAGATTTTTTGACTTACCCCTTCAGACAAGCCTTGTAATCTGCTGCCGATTCCGATATGATAAGGACCGTAAATGATCTTGGATCCCGGGAGGTGTTCTGCCATGTATGAAACCGAACAATGCATTCTCAGGATGATCGATGACAACGCGCAGCGCCTGCAGGTCCTTGCCGACGATCTCTTTTCCCACCCGGAGCAGGGCTGGTACGAGCATCGCACCGCTGCCGCGGCGGCTGAGTTTCTGCGGTCCCTGGGCCTGGACGTCCGGACAGGCCTTGCCGGCACCGGCCTGCGCGCTTCCATCGGGAACGGCACCGGCCCGAACATCGCGCTTATCGGCGAACTGGACGCGCTGAAATGCCCGGACCATCCGGCGAGTGTCCAGGGCTATGCCCATGCCTGCGGGCATTATGCCCAGATGGTCTGCATGCTGGGGGCGGCCCTGGCCCTCTCCGACCCCGAGGTTCGCCGTACACTCGACGGCACGGTGACCTTCTTCGCCGTCCCGGCGGAAGAGTTCCAGGATGCCGGCGTGCGCGAGGCCGTGCGGCGCGATCTGAATGTGCACTGCAGCAGCGGCAAGAGCGAGCTGCTGTACCGCGGCGCCTTTGACGATATCGACATGGCCCTGACCACCCACTCCCACATGGCCGGACGCGATTCCGGTGCGGACCTGCTGCTCGGAAACTCTGCCTGCAACGGTTTCGTCGGCAAGACCGTGACGGTGCACGGTGTTGCCGCCCATGCGGCTGCAGCGCCGGATCACGGCGTCAACGCCCTGAATGCCGCCTGCCTCGGCCTGTCCGCGCTGGGAATGATCCGCGAAACCTTTCGCGAGGCCGACTGCGTCCGTGTCCATCCCGTCATCCGTGAGGGCGGACAGGCCCTCAATGTCGTGCCGAGCCGTGTCGTTGTCGAGATGCAGGTCCGGGCGAATCAAACAGCGGTGATTGAGGAGGTCGGCGAAAAGGTCAACAACTGCTTCCGCGGCGGCGCGCTTGCCATTGGCTGCCGCTGCGAAATCGAGGACACGCAGGGCTATCTGCCCTGTCCCGAGATCCCTCCGACCCCGATGATGTTCGAGGCGGCCGCGCTCCTCGGCGATTACGATGTGCGCGGCATGCCGGCGGGTGTCTGCAACACTGCCAGCACGGACGTGGGGGACCTCTGTGCCGTCATGCCGGTGATGAATTTCACCTTCGGCGGCAGCGCGGGCGCGCTCCACGCGGCGGATTATGCCGTGACCGACCGGGATGTCGCCCACATCCTGCCGGCGAAGATGATGGCCCTGCTGGCATACCGCCTGCTGCGTTCCGGCGCCCGCGAGGCGAGGGACTTTATCGCCGGCTATTCGCCTCAGATGACGCGGCAGGAATACCGGGAATACTGTACCCGGATGATGCAGTGAAAAAAACGAAACCGCCCTTACGGGCGGTTTTGCTCTTTATAGTAGTTGATGAGGCAGCCGTCGGTCAGAATCTGCCGCTCGGCGTCGGTCAGCACGCCGATCGACACGCGAAATGCCGTCACCGAGCCGTCTGACTTCACGGCCAGGGCCGGAATGTCGTCTCTCTTCTCCAGGATCGCTTTTCTCAGCCCGGGAAGAAATACCCAGTCCTCCGGCCCGATGACCTCCGGGTTTTCGATCAGGAAGGGCACGATCCCCCAGTTGATGCAGTTTGAACGGTAGCGCTTCGTGGCATAGCTTCCCGCAAAGTTGGCGCTGCCGCCGAGAACCCGCTGGCAGCTGGCTGCCTGCTCGCGCGCCGAACCGTCGCCGGGCATCCTCGCATAGATGGCCGAGCCGATGTCGGTCCCTTCCGGGTCAACCTGCATGCCTGCGGCCTCCAGCGCACGATAGATGTCCAGAACCTCTGCGCTCAGGCCATTCCCGCTCCGCCTGTCGCGCTCAAGCTGCCTTACCGCCTTGCTGCGCGGGACGTACTGCGGCTCTCGCCTCGAGAGCGCAAACTCGCTCAGACGCTCGGGGTTGGAGCGGAACGAACTCGCCTCACCCGAGGGGATCAGCTCGTCCGTCGTGGTCACCGGATCCGTGATATAAGCACAGAGCTTCACCAGCAGGTCGTCCGTCAGCACCGGCATCTCCGGCCAGTCCCTGATGTTGGGCCCGAACTTCAGCGGCGTCTCCGGCTCTGTCCGGCCCCAGCCGCTGTAGACGCGCTTTTCATAGATGCCCGCGTCGTACACAAAGTCCGGGATGCTCCAGTCCGCCTCCACATCGCTTGCCGCCGTCAGGCGCCCGCCGTTGGCCGCCGTGGCGGCAATGGACCGCGCGTCCATCAGGGCGACCGCACAGATCTGACCCTCGCCGGGCTTGCTGCCTTCGCGGTTCGGGAAGTTGCGCGTCGTATGGCGAATGGAAAACTCGCCGTTGGCAGGGGTGTCTCCGGCACCGAAGCATGGCCCGCAGAAGCATTCCCGCAGGACCGCTCCCGCCGTGATCAGGTCGGCGGCTCGCCCGCTTTTTATAAGTGCCGACAGGATGGGCATCGAGCCCGGATAGAGGTTCAGGCTGAACGTGCCGTTTCCGATGCTTTTGCCGCGAAGCAGGCCCGCTGCAGCACAGAGGTTGTCATAGGTCCCTCCGGCACACCCGGCGATCTCGCCCTGATCCGCCCAGATGCCTCCGTCCCGGATCTTGCTCAGCAGGTCCATCCTGACGCCCTTGAGCTGCCGGTTTGCATCCAGCTCTGCCTGATGCAGGATGTCCTGTGCATTTTCCTGCAGCTCATGAATGCTGTGGACCTTCGACGGATGCATGGGCAGCGCAATGGAGCATTCGATGCCCGACAGGTCGACCCACACGCAGCCGTCATACCAGGCCACCTGCCCCGGCGCCATCTCCTGCCAGGCCTCCGGCCGCCCGTGCTGCTGATACCAGCGCTTCGTCTCCTCATCCGTCGCCCAGATCGACGACCAGCAGGTCGTCTCTGTGGTCATGACGTCAATGGCGCTGCGGTCCTCCGCGGAAAGACCGGCAATGCCCGGCCCTACGAATTCGCAGACCCGGTTTTTGACATAACCGTTATCATAGACCTTCCCGATGATGCTCAGGGCGGCGTCCTGCGGTCCGACCCCGGGCTTCAGCGCACCGGTCAGATACACGGCGACCACCCCCGGCCGCGGAAGGTCATAGCTGCGCCCGAGCAGCTGTTTGGCCAGCTCGCCGCCGCCTTCCCCGACACCCATGCAGCCCAGCGCCCCGTAGCGCGTGTGCGAGTCCGAGCCGAGGATCATCCTCCCGCAGCCGGCCATCGTTTCGCGGTTGTAGCTGTGGATGTTGGCCAGATTGGGCGGAACGTAGATGCCCCCGTAGCGGTGGGCTGCGGACAGGGCAAACTTGTGGTCGTCCTCGTTGATCGTCCCGCCGACCGCGCACAGCGAGTTGTGGCAGTTGGTGAGCACGTAGGGGAGGGGAAAGGCCGTCATGCCCGATGCCCGTGCCGTCTGAATGATGCCCACATAGGTGATGTCGTGGCTGGTCATCGAGTCAAAGTGCAGACACAGCCGCTCCGGGTCCCCGGACCGGTTGTGCGCCGAAATGACGCGCCAGGCCATCGTGCTGTTTCTGGCCTCGGCCTGATCTGCCGGCCTGCCGGTCAGCACGCGGATCTTTTCCGCTTCCGCCTCGGGTACAATATCGACGCCGTTTACCAGATAAACGCCGCCGTCATACAGTTTCACCATGATCTCTGCCTCCGTTCCGGGCTTTCTTTCGCTGCTTATCTGAGCAGCTTTCCTGATTTGGCACAGTATAGCACATTTCAAGCGCATAGAAAAGCCCTGTCTTGTATGGAGAAACCGGGCTTTTCTTGCGCGATCGGTTGAACAGCGTCCGGTTTTCTGCTATACTGATTTCGGCATTTCTCTTCCTTCAGATTTCAAACGCCTCTGTGCTGGACATCTGTTGGACAGAAAGCGTTTTAATACCTGAAATGGCTGCCGTCATATGGCAGCCGATGAAAGCAAAATGGAGGAAAGCAAATGAAGAAACGTTGGCTCAGTATCCTTCTGACTGCGGCGCTTCTGCTGACGGTGGCTGCCGTCGGTTCTGCCACCGCTTTCGCGGCAGGCGATATCGGCTCCCAGATCAGCCTGATTTCGTCGCAGATGAGCACGCTGAAGCAGAATGATACAGCGAAAAACTGGTATTATGCGGTGACCGACCTGGACCATAACGGCAGGCTCGAGTTTATTGCCGCGGCCCAGCACCCTGCAGACCGCTCGACGAACATGAAGGTCTGGGAGGTCAGTGAGGACGGCGCCTCCCTTGCCCCGTGCAGGCTGGACATCCTCGAGGAAGAGACCTTCCCCGACATCCTGACGGACAACGTCGACACCTACCACGACGGCCAGGCCAATACGTGGTACTATCTGCTCAATGACACCCTTGTCCTTGCGGATAACGATGTCTACACGATCAAGACCTCGATCACGCTGAAGGACGGGGCCCTCAGCTACACGCCGTATTCCTACGAGCATACCGTGATGACCAACGGCGTGCGCGAGGTTTCGCACACCGACACAAACGGCATGTCCATCTCTCCCGAGCAGTACAATGCCGCTGCCGTCAACGCCCTGGCCGGCAAGGAGAGAGGCAGCATCAGCTTTGAATGGCTCAATGCCGCGGATGCCGACAACATCACGCGTCTGACCGACAGCTTTGCGGTGTTTGACGGTTCGAAGGCACCGACCGAGACCCTCAAGATCCCGCGTCCGGCCATCCTGGATCCGAATGCCGCGGCGGCGCCTCAGGCGACGCCTGCCCAGCCGGTTCAGCCCGTGCAGCCGGTCCAGCCCGTACAGCCGGTCCAGCCGCAGCCTGTTCAGCCGGCACAGCCGACCTACCTCAGCATCACGAAGAACCCGACCAATGAGAGCAAGAAGCCCGGCGGCACGGCTCAGTTTGTGGCCTGCGCCAATGTGTTCGACTCGCTGACCTGGACCATGGTTTCCCCTGACGGCGGTGAATACTCGACCGCAAGCTTTGCCCACATGTTCGCTGATGCCCCGGTCTCGGGCGAGAGCAGCACCACGCTCAGCGTCGGCAACGTCGCGGCGGATATGAACGGCTGGGGTGCCTACTGCACCTTCTATTACAAAGGCCAGACCGCCCGTACCAGTACAGCGTATATCTATGTGAACGGGAAGAACTACGAGACGCCCGACTGGAATGTGACCTATGGCTCCATGAGCGGTACGGCCTACCGGGATTCCCAGTCCACCCTTCTGGTCTATCTCCAGAACGGGACTTCGGTCTACCTGCCCAGCTACTCCAGCGGCGGCTATACCTGCAACATCTCCGGTGAGGTCGGTGCGGCAGGCGGCGGCGCGAGCTGCATGGTCTATTACCGGAATTCTCCCACCGCTGAAAACATTTACCAGCTTGATGTCTGGGGCAGCTCCGCCGTCGTGGTCGAGCCCGCCTCCGGGTCCACCACCACCGTGGTTGTGCCGGATAACGGATATGACTACTACGATCCGCAGACCGGCATAGGCTATCATGCGATCGACGACAACTACGGCTATGTGGACTACTATACCGAGGACGGCGTTTATGTCACGGTCGACAGCGAAGGGAATGAGACCTACTTCGGCGACGACGGAAGCTGGATCTCTCTCCACCCGGACGGCTCCTGGTCGGCTTACGATTATACGACGGACAGCCTTGACGGCGGTATGATTTACGGCTGATTTCCGGTCAATAATATTATTTTTACCCGTGTGACACTTGTGTGACATTGACTGTGATATGCTGTGCACACAAAGACCAATAATGAATGGAGGATATAAAAATGAGTAATTTCGAAAAGACAGCCCTTAATGACGAACAGATGAACAAGGTTACCGGCGGTACCATGGTGCCCCGTCCGACCGAATCCGGCGACACGCTCCAGAGCTTCTGCGACAAGATCAACGCCCAGAACAACTGGAACGTAAAGCCTGAACAGCTGATCACGTGGAACAACCTTCCCGCGGGCACGGATAAGGACGCACCCCTGCCTGCCGCAACGGTTCTGAAGGTCTACTTCTGATCGTCAGACACGAACGCCACCCGCGAAAGCGGGTGGTTTTCATTTTCGGCGGACTGTGCTATACTGTCTCTGCCGATCCGGCGCCTGCTCAGGCAGCAGGTTCTGCTGCAGATGGCAACAGCATGAGAGGGGAAAGAGACGCATGAGGACACAGTACAGAGATAATTCTTCCATGGACCCGTCGGGCTTTGTGCTGCTGGCGGATTATGTGCCGCATATTGTGCAGGAGATCCGTTATTATTCCACCTACAATTTCATCGGCGAGCGGATCGACGGCTATGAAGAGCCCTGCGCGCTGCTGACCGTCGAGGCCGCCCGCGCGCTCAAGGCTGTCAGCGCCGAGCTGATCGTTCAGGGACTCCGGCTGAAGGTCTTTGATGCGTACCGTCCGGCCTGTGCGGTGAAGCAGTTCGTGCTCTGGGGGATCGAGGACCAGGATATCCGCATGAAGCCCTATTTCTATCCGGATCTGGAAAAGCAGCTGCTGTTCTCCCAAGGCTACATCGCCAGCCGCTCCAGCCACAGCCGCGGCAGCGCCGTGGATCTGACCCTCCTGGACATGCAGACCGGAAAAGAGCTGGATATGGGCAGCCCCTTTGACCTGTTCAGCCCGCTTTCCCATCCGGACTGCCGGGACATCACCGACGAGCAGTATGAAAACCGCATGACGCTGCAGCATGCCATGCTGCGCCACGGCTTTGAGCCGCTCTTCTGTGAATGGTGGCATTTCTCGCTGCGGAATGAACCCTTCCCGGACACTTACTTTAACTTCCCGGTCTCATCGGAATACCTGAAACGATAAAAGAAAAACTCCGCCGGGGGCGGAGTTTTTCATGGTTCGGGCCAGAACAGCTCGTCCAGCGTCCTGTCCAGTGCCCGGCAGATGGCGATGCACAGATTGATGGTCGGGTTATAATCGCCCTTCTCGATCGCGCTGATCGTCTGGCGCGAGACCCCGGTCAGCCTGGCCAGGTCATCCTGCGAGAGGTCCTTGCCGGCTCTGGCCGCTTTCATTTTCAGGTTTTTCATTCTTCTTCCGTCTCCCTGTTGTCCGCTGCCTTCCGCAGCAGCCCGACGATGCCCAGCACGGCGAACATCACCGCGCACAGGAGATTGACAAACGGGGCCTGCAGAACGCCGTCGACGATCAGGCTGCCGTTCTTCCATGCCATGAAGAAGGCGAGAAAGTTGATGGCCGAGGCGATGACGGCGACGATCAGATAACGCTGCATGTTGGTGTTCAGACCGACATAGGCCTTGTTCCAGATGCAGTACGAGGCCTGCACGGTGATACCGAAGAAGATCGGCAGGAAGTGGACGATGATCGGCTCGGCCGGAATCCGGACGAAAGAGGGAATCAGACACATCAGCGCTTCGAAAATGATGACCGTATAGAAGGCGTACATATAACCCCGGTTCCGGATGGCTTTCTGCATCTCGTCATACTCGGTCCGGACCTTGTGGTCCCGATTCATATAGCGCAGCAGAATAACTGCGATCACCAGACCGACGAGTACACCGACGGCAAGACCGACAGAACGCCCGAGCTGAACCTTTTCCGAAATTTCCATGATGTTTGCTTCCTTTCTGTCTCCTGTATTTTGAATCTGGACAGAATGTATCACATCACAAGCGAAATGTCAAGTATATTTTACAAAAATCTTTTGACAAATGATTAATGCTAATAATAACAGGAGCACCCGGAAGGGTGCTCCTGCGCGGATTGTTGGATGATTTCTTACAGGACCTTGCCGTCAGGCCCGTTTGCTGAGGAGCCGGTCTGATCCAGGGCCTTGTCCAGCGCCGGGCGGTATTCCTCGATATAGGCGCCGCGGATCGGCTCTGCGATCAGCCTGCCCTCGCTGTCGAAGAAGAAGCTTGTCGGGTAGCAGATGGTCGGCAGCAGATTCTCCACGCCCTCGGGCGGGACGAGGTTCAGATACTCGACACCGGCCTCCTTCAGAATCTCTTTTGCTTCCTCGGGAATACCTTCTTCGTCCGCGTCCAGGCAGATGCCGACAATCCGGCAGCCCTTGCCTTCGTATTCCTTTGCGATCTCCGCAAGTTCCGGCAGCTCCTCTCTGCACGCGTGACACCAGGTCGCCCAGAGGTTGATCATCGTGACCTTGCCGGCTGCAAAGAGATCCTTGCTGCTGATGGAATTACCGTCCATGTCGGTGGTTTCGAAGGCGACCGTTTCGCCGATTTCCAGATTCGTTTTCTGCTGGTCCGGCGCTTTGAGCGTCAGTGCGCTGAGAAAGGTATCCCGGTCGGTGACGATCTCTTCAAACTCTTCAAAGCAGTCGCCCATGGCTTCACGATGCTTTTCTTTGTTTTCCTCAAGCTCGGCATACTGGCCGATGTAAAAGCTGTACTCGCCGTCGCTGCCGATCTTTTCAAACCAGCCGAAGTTGTCCTCGCGCCAGCCGTTGTGATCCTTCAGCTCCTTACGGAGCTCTTCCTCGCCGCGGTCCGAGCTGATGCTGAACGCGTCATAGGCAACCGTGCTGATACCGTAGTTATCCCACCCCGGGACGGGGGCCTCGGGGACCTCTTCTCCGGCTGCCATGGCCTGCACCGCTGCGCCGATATAGTCGAAATATTCCTCAATTCTGTCCTTCGGTATGGCGTAATAGGTTGCGGTGAACTGCAGGATCCCGTCGTCAAGATAGCTGCCGCTCCAATCCAGCGTGCCCTTGAGATGCCGGTATTTTTCGGGGACCTCAAAGTGGAAGCCGATCTTCGGCGCATCGAACACGAAGGGATCGCTGCCCTTCGCTGCTTCTGTGCTTTCGTCCGTCTCGGGCGCAGGCGCCGCTTCAGCAGGCTCTGTTCCTGCAGCAGGGGCATCGGCATTTTGTGTCTCCGCCTTCTCCGCTTTGAGCACAATGGTTACAAGACCGGGCTCTTCCGGGGCAGTATATTCCGTCTTGTCCCTGGCAAAGCCCTGGGGTACTTTCTGAATGTGGATCGTATAGCTTCCGGCGGTGCTGTCAAAGGCGGCGATGCCGTCGTCGCCGGTCTTGCCGAGGACACAGGTGCTGTCCGAGCAGAACTGGACCGTCACCCCGGGTACCGGATCACCGGCTTCATCGGTAACGAGAACCTGATAGGGTCCGGCAGCTTCCTTTGCTGCGGCTTCCGGCTGGGGTTTTTCTTCCGCGGCGGGCGCCGGTGCGGCCTGTTCCGTGCTCTCCGATGCCGCGGCTTCCGTCAGGGCAGGGGAGGGCATCGCTGCGGGCTGCGCGGCTGCAGCAGGTTCCGCCGCTGAGGCAGGGGCCTCCGGCGGGGTCGGGATGGCGCTGCCGCTGCCCGGGGCGGCGGGTACGCTCTCGTCCGCCTGCTTGTACAGGGCGCCCAGCATCTCGGGCGTCAGCGAACGGGCCATGTTGTAGGTGACCTCGCCGCGGCGGTTCAGCACGATGGTCTGGGGCAGGGTGGTGCTGCCGTTGACGATGCCGAAGATAGTGTCGTTGTCGTCATCCAGCGTGAAGT
>ONGJ01000001.1 GCA_900317375.1 uncultured Eubacteriales bacterium | reverse complement strand
GCAGCGGGAGCTGGAGTATGCGCTGTTGTCACAGCAGGCCTGCCGGTCTTCGCGCATCTGTGTCCGGACCTTCGGTCATTTTGAAATCCTGCTGGACGGCAGGACGCTTGACTTTCGCCGTTCCAAATCAAAAGAGCTGCTGGCCTATCTGGTGGATCGCCGGGGGGCGGGCGTTACCCGGCATGATGCCTTCGCCACCCTTTGGGAGGACCGCCAGTACGACATTTCCATGCAGAAGCAGCTGGATGTCGTGATCCGCTCCCTGCGCGATACCCTGCAGAAATACGGCATCGGCAGCCTCTTTGAACTCAAAAGCCGCAATCTCCGCGTGCTGCCCGACATGATGGACTGTGACCTGTACCGTTTTCTGGACGGGGACGAGAAGACCGTCAATGCCTATTGCGGCGAATACATGTCCCAGTATACCTGGGCCCGGGATACCGAGGCGCACCTTACCCGCATACAGAACAGCAGATTGCTGCTTCAGCAATAAAAAATGCCGGCTGAGCCGGCTTTTTTATTTGATAAGGCGATGCAGCATCGCGTCGTGCGCCGCCTGTTCCGCGCTGTCGTCCAGCGCTTCCAGCTCCGCCCTGCCGTAACGGCGCTCCAGCGCCGTCTGCAGCAGCAGGTCGCAGAACGCCGGATTCTTCGGCAGAAGGGGACCGTGGCTGTAGCTGCCGAAGACGTTTTTGAAATGTACGCCTTCGGTGCCGTCCTCACCGTTGTTGCCGTAGCCCACCTCGACCCTGGCCAGTGCCTCGACACCTTCTCCGAGCCAGGTTTTCCCGCTGTGGTTTTCAAATCCGACCAGCGTGCTCTCACTGCCGTCCGGCTTCCGGAAACGGTAGACGGTATTGCCGATCATCCGCTGCTGCGACCCGACGGTATACAGGTCCAGCGCGCCCACAAAGTCACAGCGCACCCCCTGCCAGGTCTCATAATACTGTCCCAGCATCTGATATCCGCCGCAGATGGCCAGAACACAGATGCCGTCCTCGATGGCAGAGCGGAGGGTTTCCGACTTCCCGGCGCGCAGATCGGGCAGAAGCACCTCCTGCTCAAAGTCCTGTCCGCCGCCGATCAGCAGCAGGTCGCAGTTCGTGAGGTCCAGCTTTTCGCCGACCCGTACCCGCTGAACGGCAGAGTTGATGCCTCGCCAGGCAAGGCGCCGGCGCATGCAGAGGATATTACCGGTATCACCGTACAGATTCAGGACGTCGGGATAGAGATGACAGATATTCAGTTCCATAGCGTTTCCGTCCTTCCCGCTTATTCCCAGAATTCCGCACCGCCGCAGCGGCGGACGATTTCCCCTCTCAGGGCCAGCATCGCCGTATAGGTAGGCAGGATATATACCGGCAGGCTTTCCTGCTTCAGGTTTTCCGCCAGCCTTCCCATGTCTGTCTCTACCGTCATCCGCTCATCCGGCAGCCCGGCGTATTTGAGTCGGACGCGCATGTCCTGTGCCCGATCGCCGGAGACCCAGAGCTTCCTGATCCTGTCCTTCATCGGCTCCAGCATCTCAAAGCCGGCGTCCCAGATCCACGACACGTCCGTGCCGTCCGCGCTGTGATCGTTCAGACACACAACCAGCACATAGTCTTTTTCGATCCCGGCGAGATATTCCAGTGCCTGTGTGCAGCCGGCGGGGTTTTTTACCAGGATCATCCGCGTTCCGCCGGCCAGCGGGAAGCTTTCCATCCGTCCGAAGCCGCAGGAAAAATCAGACAGGGCATGACGGCAGACGGACGCCCGGATGCCGGCACTCTCTGCGGCGGCTGCGGCGGCTGCGGCGTTATAAAGATTGTACACCGCCGGCAGGTTGACCTTCAGGCTGTTCTCCCCGGAGGGATCGCGGAAGAGGATCTCGCTGCTGCTGTCGTCCATGGAGAGGATTCTCTCCACGGCGAAATCGGTGTCCGGTCTGCGGTATCCGCACTTCGGGCAGCGGAAGCCGCCCAGATGCGCATAGGTATGATAGTCGTATTCGTACTCCGTCTTGCATCGGATACAATGGCTGGCATCCGACAGAAGGGTGCCGGTCTGCGGGCGTGCGGCGCCGGCGTCAAGTCCGTACCACACAATCCTGTTTGGCAGCCCGTCGTCTTTCAGCGAGGCTGTCAGAGAACAGTCTGCGTTCAGGCAGAGGACGGCCTCGGGCACGCTCCGGATTCCCTCCCGGATGTTGGACAGCGTGTGGGTGATCTCGCCGTAGCGATCCAGCTGATCCCGGAAGAGGTTTGTCACGACGATAACGCTCGGCTTCAGCTGGCCGAAGACAGTACGGGCAGCTGCCTCGTCGCATTCAATCACGGCGGTCTGCTTCTTCATCCGGCCGAAGGCATCCGCATTCATCACAAATTCTGTAATCACGCCGCTCATGAGGTTTGCGCCAGAGCGGTTGGCAAAGTAAGAGACGCCGGCCTCCCGAAATGCCTCTTCGATCATGCGGGAACAGGTTGTTTTGCCGTTGGTTCCCGTCACGGCGACGGTGGTAACATTGTCGGAAAGGCGTGACAGCAGGTCAGGGCAGAGCTTCTGCGCGGCTTTGCCCGGCAAAGCCGTTCCGCCCCGGTGCAGAAGCCGGGACCCGGTGCGCAGCAGCCTGCAGACCCAGATCGCCAAAAGTGCACGAGATGACATTTTCATGGACGTTCTCCTTATTCCAAAGCGCGTGTATTATAGCATGCGCAGCCTGATGTGACAAGCCAAAAGAAAACGAAGCGGAGAGACCCCGCTTCGTTTTCTATATGGATGAGGACAAAATGAAAAAGATGAAAAACTGTTACTTGCAAGTCTGAGTATATAGGGAAGATGTTTCATAAATTACGGTAATAATGTTTCATAATTGTAAAATCAAATTGATACCGAAATTTTGTTGATTTACCGGCAGCCAGATGGTATATTCCCTTAGAGATATACTAGGTATAGAGGGGAGAAGGCCTTGATGAAACAATATATTATGGCTCTGGACCAGGGGACCACCAGTTCTCGATGCATTCTCTTTGACAGAAACGGCAATATCTGCAGCTCCGTTCAGAAAGAATTCCGCCAGATTTATCCCCAGCCGGGCTGGGTCGAGCATGATGCCAACGAAATCTGGGATGTAACCCTCGAGGTTTCCCGTGCAGCCCTTGACAAGCTGGATGTCAGCGCACAGGACGTCGCCGCCATCGGCATTACCAACCAGCGCGAAACCACCATCGTCTGGGACAAAGAGACCGGCGAACCCATTGCCAACGCCATTGTCTGGCAGTGCCGCCGCACCGCGGAGACGGTTGATCAGCTGGTCGCCTCCGGCTGCGGCGAGATGATCCGCAAAAAAACCGGTCTGGTTCCCGATGCCTATTTCTCCGGCACCAAGATCAAATGGCTGCTGGACCATGTTCCCGGCGCGCGCAGACGGGCGGAAGCCGGCAAGCTGCTCTTCGGCACGGTTGACACCTGGCTGATTTGGAAGCTGACCGGCGGCCGTGTCCATGTTACCGATGTCACCAACGCCAGCCGGACCATGCTTTTCAATATCCGCGAGCTCAAATGGGATCAGGAGCTTCTTGATTTGCTTGGGATCCCGGCTTGCATGCTACCAGAGGTCAAGCCCTCCAGCACCGTGTACGGCAAGACCGAGTTTGAGCTTTACGGCGGCGAGATTCCCATTGCCGGCGCCGCCGGGGACCAGCAGTGCGCCCTGTTTGGCCAGTGCTGCTTTGAGCCGGGCACGATGAAGAACACCTACGGCACCGGCTGCTTCCTCCTCATGAATACCGGCAGCGAGATTGTCGAAAGCCGCAACGGTCTGGTCACCAGCATCGCCGTCGGCTTCCCGGATCATGTCGAGTATGCCCTCGAGGGCTCCGTCTTCGTCGCCGGTGCTGCGATTCAGTGGCTGCGGGATGAACTGAGCGTGATTTCCACCGCCTCCGAAAGTGCCCAGTATGCCGAGCGTGTGAGCGACTCGGCAGGGGGCTATGTTGTGCCCGCTTTCACCGGCCTCGGCGCCCCGTATTGGAACCAGCGTGCCCGCGGCGCCATTGTCGGCATTACCCGCGGCTTCAACCGTGCGCATATGATCCGTGCCACGCTGGAATCGCTCGCATATCAGTCCTATGACGTGGTCCGGGCGATGGAGCGCGACGCCGGCATCCGCATTTCCGACCTCAAAGTCGACGGCGGGGCCTGTGCCAATAACTTCCTGATGCAGTTCCAGGCAGACCTCATCGGCAGCGATGTGGTCCGTCCCCGCTGCATCGAGACCACCGCCCTGGGTGCGGCCTATCTGGCCGGCCTTGCGGTGGGTTACTGGCAGAGTCTGGACGATGTGAAGAACAACTGGTCTGTGGATCGGGTCTTCAGTTCGCATATGGATGAGCAGAAGCGCATCGCTCTCCTCAAGGGCTGGCACAAGGCTGTAAAGTGCGCCCTGCTCTGGTCGGAAGACGAGTAATCCTTTGCAGGCTTTCTTTCGGGAATTGTGGAAGGCCAGTCACATTCCTCCGGCAATCTGTCTGGCCTTTCTGCTGCTGTTTTTCTCCTTCCTGCCGGATTTGAACCGCTGCCGTCTTCCCGCGGTGCGGACGCGGGACCAGGCAAAAGCCCTGACGCGGCGTGAGGCTTTCAGGGTCTTCCTTGTTACGGCCGTCTATGCGGTTTTCGCTTTCTGGAATCTGGGCAATCTCGCCTCCCCGGAGAGCTTTGTGCCCATGGCGGACCGCAGCGTTGTTCTCATGCCCGCTTCCGCTGAGGCCCCGGCGAAACTCATGCTGTTTACCGGCGTCGGGCAGGGGGAGTATTCGATTGAGGTTTCTGAAGATCAGCAGGGCTGGCTTCCCGTTGCTTCCTTCCGGCAGGACCATGTTTCCGTCCTCAAGTGGAACACGGTGGATCTGGAGCTGGATTCTCCCGCAGCTTACCTGCGCCTTCGCTGGCTGTCCGGTACGCCCTGGCTCGGGGAACTGGTCCTTTTTGACGGGGCGGGCGAGCGCATCGCCTTTTCCTGCAGCGAGGAAAACCTGCATGACGAGGGTGACCTCGTCCCGGAGAAGCAGACCTATCACAATTCCAGCTATTTTGACGAGATTTACCACGCCCGCACCGCGTGGGAGCATCTTCATGATATCTGGCCTTATGAGCTTTCGCATCCGCCGCTCGGGAAGGAACTCCTCTCCCTGGGCATTCTTCTTTTCGGCATGACGCCCTTTGGCTGGCGTTTTTCCGGGACCTTGACCGGCGTTCTGATGCTGCCGGTCATGTATATCTTCCTCAGGCGCCTCTATGGCGGACGGCGGATCCCGCTGCTGGGCACGGTGCTGCTGGCCTCCGGCTTCCTGCACTACACCCAGACGCGCATCGCCACCATCGACAGCTTCTCCGTGCTGTTTGTCCTGCTGATGTACTGTTTCATGTATGGCTGGCTTTCGGATGACAGTCCGGCGGATCTGGCCCTGTGCGGGTTCAGCTTCGGCCTCGGGATCGCCTGCAAGTGGATCTGCTTTTATGCCGGCGCCGGGCTGGCTCTGCTGTGGATCGGGCACTGGATCCGGGCTTTTGTCCTTGCCGCCCGGGAGAAGCGGCCGCTGCCCGCCGCTGCCTTCCTGCGGAATGTTCCGTTCTGTCTGTTTTTCTTTATCCTGATTCCGGGCCTGATCTATTATCTCTCCTATCTGCCCTACGGCAGGGTTAAGGGTTTCCCGGTTTTCAGCGAGCCTTACACCCGCCTGGTGCTGGAAAACCAGACCTTTATGTTTGACTATCACGCCCGGCTCGTTGCCCAGCATCCCTATGCCTCGCGCTGGTATCAGTGGATCCTGAATATCCGGCCCATTCTTTACTATCTCGAGTATCTGCCGGACGGCCGGCATATCGACATCGCCGCCTTTAACAACCCGCTGATCTGCTGGGGCGGTCTGATGAGTCTGGCGGTCCTTCTCTGGGAGGCGGTCACGCGGCGGGACCGTACGGCCGCTTTTCTGCTGACGGCCTATCTTGCAGAGCTTGTGCCGTGGGTTTTCATCACGCGCCTGACCTTTGCCTATCATTATTTTGCCGCTTCCGTGTTTCTGGTACCTGCTCTGTGCTATCTGTTCTGGATCATGGAAAAGGCTTCCCCGCGCAGAAAATACGTGACGCTTGCCTTTACCGCCGTGTCCGTGTTCCTGTTTCTCTTCTTTTTCCCGGTGCTCTGCGGGCTGCCGGTCGACAACGGGAAGAGCAAACTGGTATTCAGCTGGCTGCCTACCTGGCCGATCTGACGAAAGGAATCCCATGCCTGCCAATCTTCTTGCTGATATCGGCATCATCGCTGCCGTGATCCTGATGATTTACGTCGGGGTCAAAATCCTTGCTGCCCCCATCAAGGGCATCCTGAAGTTCCTGCTTCACGCGGGGGCGGGGATCGGCTTTTTGATTCTTGTCAATCTTGTCGGCGGCTTCTTCAATTTCTACCTTCCGATCACATGGCCGCGGGTTCTGGTTGCCGGCCTCGCCGGCATTCCCGGCATCGCGCTTCTGATTCTGCTGAAACTGTTCTTTTAAAATAGGAGTTTTTTATGCCCAAAGCAAAAACATCGGTATCTCCCGAATACGGCAACGAAAGCATTTCCCAGCTCCAGGGCCCGGACCGCGTCCGGCTGCGTCCCGGCGTCATCTTTGGCTCCGACGGTCTGGACGGCTGCGAGCATGCGGTCTTTGAAATTCTTTCCAATGCCATTGACGAGGCCCGCGAGGGCTACGGCAATCAAATCACCCTGACCTACTATCTGGACCGCAGCATCGAGGTTGAGGATTTCGGACGCGGCTGTCCCCTGGACTGGAACCCGCGCGAACAGCGCTGGAACTGGGAGCTTGTCTTCTGCGAGCTGTATGCCGGCGGTAAATACAACAACAACGATGAGGGTGGCGACTATGGCTTTGCCCTCGGCCTGAACGGACTGGGATCCTGCGCGACCCAGTACGCCTCACGCTATATGGACGTGACGGTACGCCGCGACGGCTTCCGTTATGACCTGCGCTTTGAACGCGGCTATCCTGTCGGCAAAAAAGGCGAAGAGCTGAAAAAGAGCCCGGCGGACCGGCGGAAAACAGGCACGGTCATCCGCTGGCTGCCGGATCTGGATGTGTTTACGGACATCGATATCCCGACCGAGTATTTTGACGACTGCCTGCGCCGTCAGGCCGTGGCCAATGCCGGGGTAAGCTTCCGTCTGCGCCTGGAGAAGCCGGGCGGCGGCTTCGAGACCCGTGAATACCTTTATGCAAACGGCATCGTCGACTATGTGAAGGAACTGGCAGGGGAGTCGCCCCTGACCCAGCCTCGTTTTATCCAGGCCGAGCGCAAAGGCCGTGACCGCGATGATAAAGAAGAGTACCGGCTGAAAATCTCCTGTGCCTTCTGCTTTTCAAACCGGGTCAAGCTGCTCGAGTATTATCACAACTCCTCCTGGCTCGAAAACGGCGGTGCACCCGACAAGGCGGTGCGCAGCGCTTTTCAGTCGGCCATCGACGGCTACATCCGTGCCTCCGGCAAATACCAGAAAAACGAATCCGCCATCAAGTTCCAGGATATTCAGGACTGTCTCGTCCTGGTAACCAACTGCTTTTCGACGCGGACCTCCTATGAGAACCAGACCAAAAAGTCCATCACCAACCGCTTCATCCAGACGGCCATGACCGAGTTCTTCAAGGAGCAGCTTGAGGTATACTTTCTTGAGAACAAGGCCGACGCCGACCGGATCGCCGATCAGGTCCTCATCAACAAGCGCAGCCGGGAATCAGCCGAGCGCGCCCGCATCGTCACCAAAAACAAACTGACCGGTCAGGTGGGCATCGCCAACCGCATCCAGAAGTTTGTCGACTGCCGCAGTCGCGATCCGGAGAGACGCGAGATCTATATCGTCGAGGGCGATTCCGCTCTCGGCGCCTGCAAGCTATCCCGCGATGCCGAGTTTCAGGGCATTATGCCCGTCAGGGGAAAGATTCTCAACTGCCTGAAGGCGGACTATGTCCGCATCTTCAAGAGCGAGATCATCACCGACCTCATCAAGGTCCTCGGCTGCGGGGTCGAGGTTAAGGACAAGCACACCAAGGATCTGAGCTCTTTTGATCTCTCCGCACTGCGCTGGAACAAGGTCATCATCTGCACCGATGCCGATGTCGACGGCTACCAGATCCGGACCCTGATCCTCACCATGCTCTACCGCCTGGTACCGACCCTGATCCGCGAAGGCCTGGTGTATATTGCCGAGTCGCCGCTGTATGAGATCAACGCCAAAGGCAAAACCTGGTTTGCCTATACCGAGAAGGAAAAGAGCGAGATTCTTGCCGGTCTGAAGAACACGAAAGTCAGCATCAGCCGCAGCAAGGGCCTGGGCGAGAACGACCCGGACATGATGTGGCTGACCACCATGAATCCCGAAACGCGCCGCCTGATCCGGGTGATGCCCGAGAATGCCGAAGAGATGGCCCGGATGTTCGACCTGCTGCTCGGCGACAACCTCGACGGCCGCAAGAACCACATCGCCCAGTACGGCGCCAACTTCCTCGATCAGGCCGACTTAAGCTGAGGTAGCCCATGAGAAAGAAAAAGACAGAAGAACCCCCGAAAAACAGAGACAATCCGAATGTCCTCGGCCTTCGCGGCGAGACCAGCGAGCAGGCGATTACCGATACGCTCGAGCAGAACTACATGCCCTATGCCATGAGCGTCATTGTCTCCCGCGCGATCCCCGAGATCGACGGCTTCAAGCCCTCCCATCGCAAGCTCCTCTATACCATGTACAAGATGGGTCTGCTCAGCGGTGCGCGCACCAAGAGTGCCAACATCGTCGGCCAGACCATGAGGTTCAATCCCCACGGGGATGCCGCCATCTATGAGACCATGGTCCGCCTGTCCGCGGGCAATGAGTCCCTTTTGACGCCCTTCGTGGACTCCAAAGGGAACTTCGGCAAGGTCTATTCCCGTGACATGGCCTATGCCGCCTCCCGTTATACCGAGGCCAAGCTCGCAAAGATCTGTACAACGGTATTCGACGACATCGACAAGGATGCCGTTGACTTTGTCGACAACTATGACGGCAGCATGAAGGAGCCGGTCCTGCTGCCTACGGCCTTTCCCAATGTGCTGGTCTCCGCCAACTCCGGCATTGCGGTCGGCATGGCAAGTCAGATCTGCGGCTTCAACCTGAATGAGGTCTGCTCGGCAGCCATCGCCCTGCTGCGCGACGGCGAGGCGGATTTGCTGAGTCTGATGCCGGCCCCGGATTTTCCGACCGGCGGCGAGATTCTCTATGACCGTGCCGCTATGGAGGCGGTCTACCGTACCGGGCGGGGGAGTATTCCCATCCGTGCCCGCTGGCGCTATCTGCAGAAGGAGAATCTGATCGAGATCACCGAGATTCCCTATACGACGACCTGCGAGGCCATCCTGGACAAGGTGGCCGAGCTGATCAAGGCGGGGAAGATCCGCGAGATTAACGACATGCGTGACGAGACGGACCTGAACGGGCTGCGCCTCGCGATTGACCTCAAGCGCGGTACGGATCCGGAAAAGCTGATGCAGAAGCTCTTTCGTTCTACGACCCTGCAGGATTCCTTCCCCTGCAACTTCAACATCCTCATTGCCGGAAATCCCCGTGTCATGGGTGTGCAGGAGATTCTGGAAGAATGGATTGCATGGCGTACGGAATGCGTCCGGCGCCGGATTTTCCATGAACTGGCAGGGAAGAAGGACAAACTGCACCTTCTGCAGGGCCTGCAGAAGATTCTGCTTGATATTGACCGCGCGATCGAGATTATCCGCAATACCGAACTCGAAAGCGATGTCGTACCGAATCTGATGGTCGGCTTCGGCATTGACGAGGCGCAGGCCGAGTTTGTCGCCGAAATCCGCCTGCGCAACATCAACCGGGAATACATTCTGCGCCGCACCGCGGAGATCGAATCCCTGGAGAAGGACATCGCCTCTCTGGAGAGCATCCTGAACAGCCGCCGCAAGCTGCGCGCTGTGCTGATTGACGAGCTGACGAAAATCAACCGCCAGTTTCCGACCCCGCGCCGCAGCACGATCGTCTATGCCGACGAACTGCCCGAGTCTGACGATGACGAGCCGGTTTCGGACGATCCGGTCACCGTCTTCCTGTCCAAAGAGGGCTATTTCAAAAAGATCACCCCGCTTTCCCTGCGCATGAGCGGTGAGCACAAATACAAAGAAGGGGACAGCCTGCGCCGGAGTCTCGAGACCGGCAATGCGCACGAGCTGCTCTTCTTTACGGACCGTCAGCAGGTCTACCGCCTGAAGCTCTCCGAGATCGAGGCCACCAAGGCATCCACCCTTGGTTCCTATCTGCCCGCCCTGCTGAAGATGGATGAAGGGGAGAGCGTTCTGGACATGGTCGATCCGGGCGATTACAGCAGTTCTCTGATCCTTGCCTTTGAAAACGGCAAGCTCGCGCAGATCCCAATGTCGGCCTGGCAGACGAAGACCTACCGGAAAAAGCTGATCAATGCCTATTCGGACAAAAGTCCCCTGATCGGCATCCTGCCGCTTGACGCGGTAACCGATCTGCTGCTTTTGACGGATGACGGCCGTGTTCTCGTCGTCAGCTCGTCGTTGATTCCGCTGAAGCCCACCCGCAGCAGTCAGGGGATTACCGTCCTCTCCCTGCGCGGCAAAAAGAAGCTGCTTTCCCTCCAGCCCCTGCAGGAGGACGATCTGAAAGATCCCGCCCGCTACCGTGCCCGCAGTATCCCGAAGGCCCCTGTGGCAATGAAGCCGGAGGATCGGGGAGAGGAGCAGCTGAGTCTCCTATGATGCTCCCGGATCTGACATCTCCAGCCTCAAGGCCTTCTCATGCACTTCACCCGGCGTTCATGCGCCTGCTCACCGTTTTGCTTCTTTCCCTCGTTCTGAGCGGCTGCAGCTTTTTTGACGATACCTATCTCGTTGAGTCCGATTACCCTCTCCCCGACAGGAAGGAAAGCAGCAGCCGCGATACGGTAACGGTGACCGGGCTCAGTGATCTGAGAGATGCCATTCGAAATACGGTGGCTGCAGGCGCTTCCGAGCGAACGATCGTCTTCGACTCCTCCTACGCGGGAAATCCGTACGAAGATCTCGCTTCAGCCTGCTGGCAGGTCAGGACCGAGGACGCCCTCTGCGCCTACTGTGTGGAAAACATTGCCTATGAGATGACCCAGATTGTTTCCCGCACTGAGGCGAAGCTGAAGGTGTCCTACAGCGCCGGCGCACTGCCCGTCGAAGAGATTATCTCGATGCCCTATGCGACCGACCTGGACGATCGGATTGCCGAGGCGATCAGCTCGGGGAGGTCGAGGCTGGCCATTCTCATCAATCGCTCCATCCTGACCTCCGAGAGCATGGCCCTGCGTTTTTCCGATGTCTATCGCGCCCATCCCGGCCTTGCCCCGCAGGAACCGCATGTTTCTGTCAGCCTGTTTTCCGGCAGTGCCAGTCAGCGCCTGTATGAGATTCTGCTGACATATGATCTGTCCGAACAGGATTTTCGGCGTGAGAAAGAAGAACTGGATGCGATCGTCTTCCCGACGAAGGAGGACCCCGATGAATATGCGGTCGCCCTGGACGCCTTTGAAAGTCTTTCGTCCTGCTGTGATCCGGCCGGTCCGCCGACGGTTTACGCGGCTTTGGTTCAGAAGCGTGCTGACCCCGAGGGTGTTGCCCTGGGCTTTGTCGAGCTTTGCCGCCGCGGCGGTCTGGAATGCATGCTTGTCGACGGCCAGAAGGATTGGGAGGACCACTGCTGGAATATCGTCAGGATCGACGGCCAGTATTACCATGTCGACCTGTTTGCCGGCCTCGAGCAGGGCTTTCTGAAATCGGATACGGATTTCTGGGGGAGCTATCGCTGGACAGTCGACGAATACCCGAAATGCGAAGCCGCCTCCCAGAATGACGAAGAAGCAGCACATCCGGAAAACGAAGCAGAAGAATCGGAACCGGATGCAGAAACGAACGGATGAACCGTGAAAATGCCGTCCCCGAAATGGGACGGCATTTGAGAAGGGAGATTCACAATGAACCAGACGGTCGACAGGATGACGGCGATGCCCTCCGTGCTTGCCGAGCAAGGACAGGCGGACGGTGCTTATACGGATGTCGCAATACTGTCCACGACGGATATGCACGGGAAATGCTGGGACACCAACCTGCTGACATTGTCGACGGTAAAAAACAACATGCTACGCGTGTCCACGGCGGTCAACCGGATTCGCGCAGAATTCGGGCCGGATAACGTGCTGCTGATCGACAACGGCGATCTGTTCCAGGGCACGCCCGTCTCGCAGGTACAGCTCTTACAGTACTTTGCCGGCAGCTCCGACCTGCCGCCTGCCATGGCACTGTGCCTCTCAAGGATCGGCTATGACGCGTTTGTGCTCGGCAATCATGAGTTCAACTACGAGTGGAGGGGCATGAACGCCGTCTACGACTGGCTGGAGGACAGCGGCGTACCTGTGCTGGCAGCCAATGTGTATTACGATGGGTCGGACGGCGTACACATCGCCGGGGAGAACGCCTTTACGCCCTATGTGATCAAGACCATCACCGTAAACGGGCACGATCACAGAATCGGCATACTGGGCATCGAGAACACGGATATCACGCGCTGGGATCTGCCGATCAACTATCCGGGCCTGCAGTTTATCTTTCCCGGTAATGACAAATGGCTGCTCTCGGCAGAGGTCCGGCAATACCTCGACCGGATGAAGGCCGAAGGCTGTGAGTTTATCATCGCGTCCTGTCACAGCGGTTTGGGCAGTGCGGACGGCGCGGTGACCTTCGGTGTGAATTCTCAGCACCAGGGGCTGCGGCTGATTCGGGAGACGGACGATATCGCCCTGCTGATTCTCGGACACGACCACACCGCGGCCTACTCCAACACCTGTGAGGTAAACGCCGCCGGTGAGTCGGTCCTGGTGGTCAACGGCGGCGGGCAGGAGCTGACGAAGAGCGTTTTCCGTTTTTCGGAAAATGCTTCCGGCGCACTGATCTGGACGATCGTCGGTACGGAGAACCTGACACTCGCTGACTTCGAGACGGATGAGGTGCTTCGCTCCGAGCTTCAGCCCTATGCGGACATCGCGGAGGCGGAGGTCACCCTGCCGGCGGGCAAGGCAGCCGGGGATTGGGACATGAACGATAACTATTTTACGGAGCAGACGGATACCGTCGACCTTATCAGCGCGGCGCAGATGGTCGGAACCACCCGTCGGATCAAAAAGAAATACGGCCTTGCCGTCCCCGAGGCATTCAGCCAAATTGGCCTGGGACATCCGGACGTGGATATGTCAATGACTGCGGTAGCCGCCGCCGGCGGTTACGTGGTGCAGCCCGGCGATATCTCGGTGCGCGATGTGTACAGCCTGTATCGCTTTTCCAACAATCTGTTGGTGCTGGCCATGACGGGAGCGCAGATCAGGGCCGTGATGCAGGAAAACGCCTCTGACCATCTGACGGCTCGCTTTCATGACGGAGAAGCCTTTGTCTATGCGCGGGGCGATCAGTTTACGAACATCGTCTTCGGCGGCGTCAATTTCAACTATGACATGACCAAACCCGCCGGTGAGCGTGTTGTGATCTCGGGCTTCCATAACGGCAGAGACTTTGATGAGAACGGGGTCTACCTTGTGGCCGTCAACAATTATGTCCTCGGCAACGAATGCTGCGGGCTGCGGAACTACAGCGCAGACGATGCAATCTGGTCGCAGCTGACGGACGCGGAGGGAGAGGCCATCCAGGATATCATCACGGAGTATATCCGGCAGCGCACCTCGGAACACGGCGCTGTCACGCCCGCTGATTTTGACTGGCACTGGCAGATCGTCTGCCGCACCGAAACCGGTGAGCTGCCCGCTTTTGAAGGAACTGTCGGCGCGAAGCTGGCGGCGCTTCCCGAGAACGGAAACAGATATGTAATCTACAACGAGGCGCAAGAGTGTATGCTCACAGCCCGGCCGACAGATGGAGGGCTGGACGCCGCCGCATGTCCGGCTGTAGGCGCGGTTCTGCCTGCTCCGCTGCCAGAGGATGCCGTGGTGTTTACGGCACATGCGATGGCAGACGGGTCGTATCAGTTTACCGATGCCGGGGGTCGGTATCTGGTTTCCGGGGCAAAAGGAAGCCTGATGATCCAGCCAATGCCCCAGGATGAAAGCCTGAGTCGTTGGAGACTTGAGCCGGCCTACGGCGGCTGGTATCTTGTCAATGCCGGAGCGGCAGGACAATCGGCGATCCAATACTACTCCGGACGCTTTACCATGTATCATCTGGCGAAGTCGGGAAGCTATATCTTCAATGTCTATGAAGTGCAGTAACGCTTCCCGGACTGAAAAAAAACAATACCCCTGCCTGACACCTTGGATCAGGCAGGGGTAAATACTATGGTGCGCCTGAAGGGACTCGAACCCACACACATTTCTGTACGAGAACCTAAATCTCGCATGTCTACCAATTCCATCACAGGCGCGAAAGAAAAACCCTGCTGCCGCAGCAGCAGGGTGTGGAGCGGGCAACGAGGCTCGAACTCGCTACCTCCACCTTGGCAAGGTGGCGCTCTACCGGATGAGCTATGCCCGCGTCGGTGTCTGCTATTTTACCACAAAAAACGCTCTTGTCAAGTGTTTTCGTGCACAGCTGCCAAAGGCCGGCAAAGCAGGGCGTATTCCGAAACTTCGTCCGAGATACTTGCACAGACAGGGAAAATGAAGTATACTCATAGCATCTGTCAGAAGGGAGAAAAGAAATGGAACTTCAAGAGATTCTGAAAACCTGCGACCATACGCTTCTGCGTGTGGATGCTTCCTCAAAGGAAATCATGCAGCTTTGTGATCAGGCGATCAAATACCGCTGTGCAAGTGTCTGTATCCCGCCCTGCCATGTGGCCGGCGCCAAGCGCTATGTCGGCGACCGGCTGAAAATCTGCACGGTCATCGGTTTTCCGAACGGATACTGCACAACCGCCGTGAAAGCGTTTGAAACCGCCGATGCCATCCGCAACGGTGCCGACGAGGTGGATATGGTGATCAACCTTTCTATGGTCAAGGACTGCTGCTGGGACCTGGTCAAAAACGACATTTTGGCTGTCCGCAAAGCCAGTGAGGGCAGGATTCTGAAGGTCATTATCGAATGCTGCCTCCTGACCGAGGAAGAGAAAGTCAGGCTGTGCGAGATTGTCTCGGAATGCGGGGCAGACTTCATCAAGACCTCTACGGGCTTTTCCAAAGGCGGTGCCACACGCGAGGATGTCCGTCTGATGCGCGAGCATTGTCCGCCTCAGGTAAAGGTGAAAGCGGCCGGCGGGATCTCCACTCTGCAGGATGCGGAAGACTTTCTGAATCTCGGCGCCGAGCGCCTCGGTACAAGTCGGATTGTCAAGCTCGCAATGGCGCAGGAACAGGCGGCAGAATGACGGCTTTTCAGCTGCTGAAAACAGAAGGGAAGGCCCGCAGAGGCACCCTGCAGACGCCGCATGGAGAGATACAGACGCCGGTATTCATGAATGTCGCGACGCAGGCAGCCATCAAAGGGGCGCTTTCTGCCGCTGACCTCACAGATCTGCGCTGTCAGGTCGTCCTGTCCAATACCTATCATCTTCATGTACGGCCGGGCGACGAACTGATTCGGGATCTCGGCGGTCTGCACCGTTTCATGGACTGGAGCGGACCGATTCTTACCGACAGCGGCGGTTTTCAGATTTTCTCTCTGGCGGGTCTTCGCAAGATCAAAGAGGAAGGGGTCCGCTTTCACTCGCATGTCGATGGCCGGCTTTTGTTCATGGGCCCGGAGGAGAGCATGCGGGTTCAGGCCAATCTCGGTTCGGATATCGCCATGGCCTTTGACGAATGCGTCAAGATTCCTTCTCCCAGAAAGTATGTGGAGGCCTCGGCAGAGCGGACAGCACGCTGGCTTGTGCGCTGCAGAGAGAGCTGGCTGCGCTTTCGGGACGAGGACGGGGCAGTGAATCCCGGGCAGATGCTTTTCGGCATCAATCAGGGGGCGGTTTTTCACGATATCCGTATCGACAATATGAAGCGGATTGCCGAACTCGAGCTTCCCGGCTATGCCATCGGCGGCCTCGCCGTCGGTGAAAGCCATCAGGAGATGTATGACACCATCGAGGCGGTCGAGGAATACATGCCGGCCGACCGGCCGCGATATCTGATGGGGGTCGGGACTCCCTCCAACATTCTGGAGGCGGTGGCGAGAGGCGTCGATTTCTTTGACTGCGTCATGCCGGCGAGAAACGGACGGCACGGGCATCTGTTCACGAAAAAGGGTGTTCTGAATATAAAAAACGAAAAATACACCCGGGACGAGGGGCCGATTGAGGAGGGCTGCTCCTGCCCTGCCTGCCGCCGCTATTCCCGGGCATATCTCAGGCATCTTTTCAAGGCAGAGGAAATGCTGGCCATGCGCCTTGCCGTGACACACAATCTGTTCTTCTATAACCGCATGATGGAGGAAATCCGGGAAAGCCTGGACCGGGGCTGCTTCGAAGAATACAGAAAGAATTATTCAAAAATCCTGGATCAGCGTATTTAAGCGCTTGCAAAGCGGTCCAATGCATTGTATAATACATTCGATTTCTTTGGGAGGTAACAATATGAACCTGTTTTTGACAACGGCGGCAGCACCGGCCGCAGGCGGCGGGATGTCCATGATCATCATGCTGGTGGCCATGTTTGCCATCTTCTATTTTCTGATCATCCGGCCGGAAAATAAAAAGAAAAAAAAGACGGAAGAAATGCGCAGTGCGCTGTCTCTCGGTGACGGCATCACCACCATCGGCGGTATCACCGGGAAGATTGTCCAGATTACGGAAGACACCGTCACCTTTGAAACCGGTGAAGACCGCGTTCGTCTTCAGGTGAAAAAGTGGGCCATCTCTACCACCGATAAGATGGAAGCCGCGGAAGCGGCCGAAGCGGCAAAAAGGAAGAGATAAAACCAGTTCGTTTTCATACAGCGCCGAAAGGCGCTGTATTTTTTTACCAAATTTCAGTTTACATAATATCAGCACTTTCTCTGTCGTCAAGATGTTGTGGATCATCAGAAGACAGAACACATCATATGTGACATTTCAAGTGAAAAAGTGCTACAAATTACCGTTTAACAGAAACAGATTGTTTACATAACAACCCGGACGCGGCAGAAAAGGCTTGAAAAACAGACTGATTTGTAATATATTGTAACTGTATCTCTGCTGTTTATGGATGCAAGCTTGAAAGAGGGAATAACATGGCGCATTCGGAAAACGATCTGAATCTGTTTCAGCAGTATCTGATTCAGGATAAAAACGCCACTGAGAATACACTCAGTTCCTATATGCGGGATCTTCGTCAGCTGGAATCGTATTTTGAAGGCAGGGCTCTGGCCGAACTTGCGAAAACAGATTTGCAGGATTATCTGCAGAATCTGAACGAAGCGGGGAAGTCCAATGCTACGACCGCCAGGAATATCGCTTCCTGGAAGTGTTTTTACGGTTTCCTGAAGGACCGCGGTCTGATTGCCGAAAACCCTGCCGCTGCGCTGACGGCAGGGAAGAGCGAGCATAAGCTGCCCGAGATTCTCACGAACAGAGAAGTGGAAACGCTTCTTCAGCAGCCGAAGGCCTCTGACAAGAAGGGCCTGCGGGATAAGGCCATGCTGCATCTGATGTATGCGACGGGGATCCGGGTCAGTGAACTGATCGCGCTGAATGTTTCAGATGTGATGGTTTCGGCCTGCAGTATTCGCTGCTACAGCAAGAACCGCGAGCGCTTCATCCCGATGTATCCTTATGCGATGAGCATTCTCAGGGAGTATATCGAGCATGTCCGCCCCGAGATGGTCTCATCTGAGAATGAAACCGCCCTGTTTGTCAATATCGGCGGCGAGCGTATGTCGCGGCAGGGCTTCTGGAAGATCGTCAAGCATTATCAGCAGACGGCAGGCATCAAGAAGGACATCACGCCGCATATGCTGCGCCATTCCTTTGCCGCCCATCTTCTGGAAAACGGTGCGGACCTCCGATCTGTGCAGAAGATGCTCGGTCATTCCGATATCTCCTCCACCATGTTTTATACCCAACTGGTACCGAATTCGCTGAGAGACGTCTATCGGCAGGCGCATCCCGGCGCGTAAAAACCGGCCTTCGGGCCGGTTTTACCTTTTCCTTGCGCCCGGCCGGGAAATATGCTAAAATTCGGCAGGGAAGTGATAGCATGCGCGTTTTGGGAATCGACCCCGGTATCGCAACGGTCGGCTTCAGCATTCTGAATTATCAGAACAACCGCTTTCTTCTTGAACGCTGCGGCGTGATTACGACACCGGCGCATACCAGGCTAGCGTCGCGACTGAACCGGATTTATGAAGACACCGGAGAACTGATTCGGCTTTTTTCGCCGGATGCCGTTTCGGTGGAAGAGCTTTTTTTTGACAGGAATATCACGACCGGCATCGCGGTTGCTCACGGGCGGGGGGCTGTTCTGCTGGCCTGCGAGCGCGCCGGCGTTCCGATCTATGAGTATACGCCGATGCAGGTAAAGCAGGCGGTAACCGGCTACGGGAAAGCGGAAAAGCACCAGGTCATGGATATGGTTAAGCGGCTCTGCGGTCTGAAGGATATTCCGAAACCGGATGACGCGGCGGATGCTGTGGCGCTGGCGATCTGTCATGCCAGAAGCTCCGGCTCGCTTTTGACAAACAGGGGAGATCAGACATCATGTTCTACTATTTGACGGGTATCATCAACGAAACAGGCCAGAACAGTGTTGTGCTCGATGTGGGAGGGATCGGTTTTCTCATCAGCACTTCGCTGAATACCGTTTCGGCGCTGAAGCGTGGCCAGGAGGCGAAGCTCTACATTTCCGAATCCATCGGGGAGAACAATTACGATCTTTACGGATTTTCCGACCTGCAGGAAAAGCGCTTTTTTGAGCTGCTGATCGGCATTTCCGGGGTCGGGCCGAAAGCTGCCATTTCGCTGCTTTCCGCCATGAACACGGATACCCTGATTATGGCCGTGTTCAATGAGGACCTGAAAACGATTACCTCAGCCCCGGGCATCGGGAAAAAGATTGCCCAGAGGATCGTTTTGGAGCTGCGGGAAAAGCTGGGCGCCGAGATGCCGAATCTTGCAGCCTCGGCCGGTGAACCTCTTCCCGCCCGGACGGGCAGCAGTGCTGACAGCAGGGCGATGTCCGATGCTCTGGCGGCGCTTTCCGTCCTCGGATACAGCACGGCGGAGGTTTCTCCCGTTCTGCGCAGCGGTGATTGGACGGGCATGAGTTCGGACCAGATTATCCGCGCTGTGCTGAAAAGCATGGTTTGATACGAAGGGACGGTGTCTAACGTATGAGTATCAGTTTTTCTGAGGATCAGGAACACGCCCAGATCACCACTGCCGCCGTTCTTCCCGAGGACAGCACGGAGGGCTCTCTTCGCCCTAGGACGATACAGGAATACATTGGCCAGGAAAAGGCGAAGGATAATCTTCAGGTTTTTATCAATGCCGCAAAGATGAGAAAGGAACCGCTGGATCATGTTCTTCTGCACGGTCCTCCGGGGCTCGGCAAAACAACGCTGGCAGGCGTGATTGCGCATGAGATGAACGTCAACATGCGCATCACCTCCGGTCCTGCCATTGAAAAGCCCGGTGATCTTGTCGCACTGCTGACCAATCTGTCGGAAGGGGATATCCTCTTCGTTGATGAGATTCACCGTCTGAACCGGGCATATGAAGAGATTCTCTATCCCGCCATGGAGGACTTTGCCATTGACATCATTATCGGCAAAGGGCCCTCGGCAAACGCCATCCATCTGGATCTGCCGCGCTTTACCCTGATCGGCGCCACCACCCGGTCCGGACAGCTGACCGCTCCTCTGCGGGATCGCTTTGGCGTGACGCTCCGTCTGGAGCTTTATACCCCGGAAGAGCTGCAGCAGATTGTTGAACGCACGGCCGAGATTCTGCATGTGGATATCGAGCCGGACGGTTCGTATGAGATTGCTTCCCGCTCCCGGGGGACCCCGCGAATCGCGAACCGTCTCCTGAAACGGGTGAGGGATTATGCCCAGGTCCGCGCAGACGGTGTCATCACGAAGGCGGTTGCCGATGCCGCGCTTGTCAGCCTTGAGGTGGACCGCTGCGGTCTGGACGCGCTGGACAGGCGGATGATGCGCAGCATCATGGAATACTACGGCGGCGGTCCGGTTGGCCTGGATACGCTTGCCGCGACCATCAACGAAGACGCGGTCACCCTCGAGGATGTCTATGAGCCCTACCTGCTGCAGAACGGTTTCCTCACAAGAACACCGAGGGGCAGATGCGTTACGCGGAAAGCCTATGAGCATCTCGGCATGCTTTTCCCGGGGAATGAGCAGCTGGAATTCTGATTCTTTTCTCAAAAAAAGAATGAACAAACTTTAAATTCTCTATTGACTTTGAATGATTGTGTTGTATAATATTTCTTGAGCTTTTTGAAGGAAGGTTCGGTTCCCTTTCATTTGATCGGCTCGATTCACTGCCCTACACAGCATATACTTCCTCTCAGATGCATCATGCTTGTCGTTCTGAGGATGCTGGCGCAGGCGTACCAATTATTTCGGCGTTTTCAGTATCAACTGATCGCAAATACAGTCCACAGGACAACAGATTTAAAGAGAGGATTCAAAATGTACGAAGACAAAACATTGGTTTGCAAAGAGTGTGGGAATGAATTCGTTTTCACTGCCGGTGAGCAGGAGTTCTATGCCGAGCGCGGTTTCCAGAATGAGCCGCAGCGCTGCAAGGCCTGCCGTGACGCGCGCAAGAATGCTGCCCGCGGTCCGCGTGAGTTCTTTACCGCTGTCTGTGCTGCTTGCGGCGGCGAGGCGAGAGTTCCTTTTGAGCCGAAGTCCGATCGCCCGGTTTACTGCAGCGAGTGCTTCGCAAGAATGAAAGAGCAGGCGTAAACAAGTTTTTTTACCGGGATGCAGAGATGCATCCCGTTTTTTTATCCACGGAAAGGATGGCAGTCATCATGGAGATTACCCGCGATACGCTCATCGGCGAAATTGTGGAAAACTGTCCGGAGGCAATGCCGCTCTTTCAGGAGATCGGCATGCACTGCATCGGCTGCGTGATGGCAAGCGGTGAAACCCTGGAACAGGCCTGTGCATCCCACGGTGTCGACCCGGACGAGTTTCTCGATTACCTGACCGCATATCTGGAGACCGTCTGAAGAAAAGGACCGGCTGACCGGCCCTTTTTTAAAGGAGACAGATATGAACAGACGACTGGATATGCTCTTTCGGCTGCTTCCCGCGGAGGGGCGCGGGTTCATCGACGTTGGCACAGATCATGCGCAGATCCCGATCCGCCTGGCTGTAAGCGCGTGGCAGGGGAATATCCTTGCTTCCGATATCGCTCAAGCGCCGCTTCAGATGGCGCGGCTAGCCGCCTGTGAGCACGGCGTTGAACACCGCATACGCTTTCTTTGCTGTGACGGGCTTGCGCTCTGTCCGCCGGATGCAGTTGACACGGTTCTGATTGCGGGCATGGGCGGGGATACGATCTGCGGTATTCTTGATCGGGCAGAATGGCTTTTTTCAGGGACTTACCGCCTCGTTCTTCAGCCGATGACCCATGCGGAGGTGCTCCGCTTCTGGCTGGTTCACAATGCGTTTCAAATCACCCGTGAGGCAGTGATCGCAGAAGGGGAGCATGTCTATCAGATGTTCTGTGCCTCGCCCGGGAAAGACAGGGCGTATACCGATGCAGAGTATCTGACGGGAAACCGGGCCTGTGTTTCCCTGGGCGATGATCGCAGGCTTCTGCTGCAGCATGAGCGCGCGCGCCTCCGGAAGAAAACCGCAGGGATGCAGAAAGCCGGACAGGAAGACAGCCCGGCCTTTCGGTTTTATAAGAATATTCTGCTGGAATTGGAGGATCTGGAAAACAATGCCGACCGTTGAAGAAATCTATCGGTATCTGCAGACACTGGCACCGCTGAACCTGCAGATGGAGTTTGACAATTCCGGCATGCTGATCGGCGCGCCGGAAGTCCCCGTATCCAAAGTGCTGCTGGCCCTTGATGTCACCGATGCGGTTGTCTCCGAGGCGAGAGACATCGGTGCGCAGCTGATTGTGTCGCACCATCCTCTGATTTTTCACCCGATTCGGAATCTGACCTGCTCTCCGGAAACGGAAAAGCTCTATGCGCTGATCCGCTCCGGGATTGCCGTACTCAGCTTTCATACCAATCTGGATATCGCTGACGGCGGGGTGAATGACGTTCTCATCCGTCTTCTCGGCACGGAGCCTCTGGAGGCGCTGGACAGCTCTGGCTGCGGAAGAATCGGTGAATACAGTCGCTCCGTTCCCATGCCGGATTTCCTCGTGATGTGCAGGGAAAAGCTGCAGACCAACGGCCTGCGCTTTCTGGATGCTGGGCGTGAGGTCCGGCGGCTTGCCGTGATGGGCGGTGCCGGCGGCTCTGCCATACGCGATGCCTGGCAAAAAGGCTGCGATACCTATGTCACCGCCGATCTGAAGTATCACGACTTCCTTCTGGCGCAGGAGCTGGGACTGAACCTGATCGACGGCGATCATTTCTGTACCGAAAACCCGGTGCTTTCCGTGCTTCAGCTTCAGCTGCAGGAGGCATTCCCTGAGGTGGAAACCGTGCGCAGCAGGAGACATCGGCAATTGATTCAATTTGCCTGATTATTCACAAACTTGAGGTGCAAAGCCCATGGCGAAAACAAAAACGGTCTATTGCTGTTCGGAATGCGGCAGCGAGACAGCAAACTGGGCAGGGAAGTGCCCCAGCTGCGGCGCGTGGAACAGTCTGAAAGAACTGCGTCTGGATCCGGCCAGCAAGGGCGGTTCCGGCAGCCGCAGCGGCGGCTATGCCGAGCGTGACGGGTCGGTTCACCGTCCGCAGCGGATCGGTGAACTGAAAACCGACGCTGAGCTTCGTTTTTCCACCGGGATCAGCGAATTGGACCGCGTTCTCGGCGGCGGTGCCGTGTGCGGGTCGCTGGTTCTGGTCGGCGGTTCGCCGGGCATCGGAAAATCGACCCTGCTTCTTCAGATGTGCGGTCTGATTCCTTCTCAACGCAGTATTCTTTATGTCACCGGCGAAGAGAGCGAACGCCAGATCAAAATGCGCGCCGACAGGCTCCGGGTCGAAAACGGCAGCCTCTTTGTTTTTGCCGAAACCGACCTCTCTGCCATTCGCCGAGCCGTGGAAGAGCTTTCACCCGATGTCGTTATTATCGATTCGATCCAGACGGTATCCGATGCAGAGATCGCCTCGGCCCCCGGAAGCCCCAGCCAGATTCGGGAATGCACCATGCATATCATGCGCATGACCAAGGACAGGGGGATCACCGTCTTTCTGATCGGCCACATCACGAAGGACGGCATGCTGGCAGGACCGAAGATTCTGGAGCACATGGTCGACTGCGTCCTCTACTTTGAAGGCGAGCGCGAGACAAGCTTTCGCATTCTTCGCGCGGCCAAAAACCGCTTTGGCTCCACCAACGAAATCGGTGTATTTGAAATGGCTGCCTCGGGGCTCCGATGCGTTGAAAACCCCTCCGAGATGCTGCTCTCCGGGCGGCCGGAAAACTGTTCCGGAACCTGCGTCACCTGTGTCATGGAGGGAAGCCGGCCGATCCTTGCCGAGATCCAGGCTCTGGTCAGCCAGGGCGGGCACAATGCCGCCAGGAGGAGCAACGGCGTTGACTATAACCGCGCCGCCATGCTTCTGGCCGTGCTGGAAAAGCGCGGCGGCATTCCCGTCGGCTCCTGCGATGCCTATATCAACGTTGTCGGCGGCCTGACCATCGACGAGACATCGGCGGACCTGGCCACCGTTCTGTCTCTTGCATCCAGCTATCTGGACCGGGCGCTTGGCTCCGATGTAGCGGCGATCGGCGAGGTCGGTCTTTCCGGAGAACTCCGTCAGGTCAGCGCTCTGAATCAAAGGCTTTCGGAAATCTATCGGCTCGGCTTCAAAAAATGCGTGATCCCGTCCGGAGGACGGGAGAGCCCGCAGGTTCCCGATGACTTTACCCTGATCTCTGTAAAGAACATCAGCCAGGCAATTTCCTCAGTTTTAGGAAAAAAACGTCAGGATTTGTGATTTTTTCTGCCGATTGGGTTTGCTTTGGCCGCCTCACGCAGGGCTGCGTTGTCCAGGTGCGTATAAATCTGTGTGGTATTCAGGTTGCTGTGGCCGAGAACCTCCTGCAGTGCGCGGGTATCCACGCCGTTTTTCAGCATCAGCGTGGCCGCTGTATGGCGCAGCTTGTGCGGGGAATAGCGGCTGGCATCCAGTCCGGCCGCTTTCAGCTTTTTTTCCAGCATTTTTTGTACGCCCCGGACGCTGATCCGCCGGTTATCCCGGCTGATAAACAGGGCATTTCTGTCTTCCGGGACGATTTTTTCCGGGTTTCTGACCGCCAGATAGTCGTCGATTGCCTCGCGGCAGCCATCTGCGAAAAAGACCACGCGTTCCTTGTTGCCTTTGCCGATGACCCGCAGATGGTCCTCATAGATGTCTGTTGTATTGAGCGATACCAGCTCCGATACGCGCAGGCCGCAGCACAGAAGGATCATCAGCATGCAGTAGTCCCGCAGGCCGTAAGGACCGTCGCAGACGTGCAGCAGCGCTTCGCATTCGGATTCCTCCAGATAGCGCGGCAGCGATTGCTGACGCTTCGGCATGTCAAGTTCTTGACAAATATTGCTGTCCAGCAGATGCCGCTTGACAGTCAGATAATTGAAGAAGGATTTTACCGACGAGGTACGCCGGCAGCGGCTGGCGGCAGACAGCGACTGGGAAGAGTTGATCATCTCCGGTGAAAAGGACTGATACCGGTAAAGCTCTTCGATTTTTGTCTTTTTGATAAAGTCCAGATCGACATCCGATATATCAATCTCTGAAAACGGAACCGACGGGTCAACCAGTTTGCGCCTGCGCTTCAGATAGCGAAACAGAATTTTCAGATCGAGATAGTATCCCATGACTGTCTGGTCGGAGTGACCGCGCACCGTAGAGTGGTATTCCAGGAATTCCATCAGGATATCCGGCGCATCGCTTATTTGATCGAGGTTCATGATTTCCCTCCTTGTAAGTTCGTTTAATTTATATTATGCGAATCAACTGGTAAATTCAGTATAGCAGACCGATGTCTGTCTGTCAATAAAAAAAGGAATCCGAAATCTCGGATTCCTTCTTCTTTCCTGCTTTTCAGTCCTCGTCATCGTTATCCTTGCTTTTTGCGAGAAGCGAGGGTGTTGTCACGCGGATCGCATTCAGCAGGGTTGCCAGTGCCGTAACCGTATCAATGAAAACGACAAACCACAGCGTGCTGTAACCGATGAAGCTGAGGAAAATCAGAATGGCTTTCACAGCGATGGCAAAGATCGCATTCTCACGAAGCAGCTCCAGCATTCTGCGGCAGATCTGAATACCCATAGGAATGTTCAGATACGACTCCGGGATGACCAGAGCATCGGCATACTTCCCTTTCCGGCTCACCCGCATGTCAAGCGCTGCGGCGCTGTGTCCCTCGATGCCGTTGGCATAGATGAAAACGCATTTGTTTTTCCCGGTCTGGCTGATATCGCTGATCAGAC
This sequence comes from uncultured Eubacteriales bacterium, assembly GCA_900317375.1. Lineage (GTDB taxonomy): Bacteria > Bacillota > Clostridia > Oscillospirales > Oscillospiraceae > Limivicinus. Next base: position 80,145 of record ONGJ01000001.1, on the reverse strand, counting down.
GAAGCTTTTTGTCAACATCGCATTCTCCGACGACCTCGGAAAAATGCAGCGATTCCGCTGCCGCCTGGCTCTGCTCGTTCCCGTCTTCGGTGAGCAGGATGTTCCTGGTAAAACCAGCGCGGTTCATTTCCTCAACGAGGGTTTCTGCCTCCTGGTTGATCTCGGACGAGATGACAACCCGGCCCACATACCTGCCGGCAATGGTCATATAATAGGAAATGCCGTCAGAACTGTTACGGTCCGGAATGGCGATCTCGTGGGTATCAAAATAGCTCTTTGTTGCCAGGACCACCGGAGCATGCCCGATCTCAAGCATGACCCCGCTGCCCGGTATTTCTTCAAAGTTGTTGATCAGTTCCAGCTTATATTCCTGATTGTAATAATCGGAAATGGCTTTCGCAAAGGGCTGATCCGAATAATAGACGGCATGCGCCAGAAAATTCAGGAACGTTTTCTTATCCAGGACATCCGACTGCAGACCGATCACATGCGGTGCTTCTTCCGAAAAAACGCCGGCCTTGTCAAACAGGGCGACATTCAGTTCGGTTGCCTGCTCCATCACACGGGCGCTGTTGAACAGGATCCCGTTTCTGGCGCTGTAATAGAGCGCGCTGATTCCGACAACCGGAAAGGACACACCCACAGACATCGGCGAAGAAACCAGCAGAATCATCAGCGCCCGATGAAAAGAAACACGGAAGCTGATTCCCGTCACGAAGGGCATCAGCAGCGCATAAAGCAGGGCGAGTACGGCGACACAGCGAAGGACAAAGGCTGCGCTCTTCTCCAGCGTAAACTGCAGGTTGGTCTCTCCGGCATTCTCGGCTGCGGTGATCTCCTCAATTCTTGTCTTGACATCCTCTTCCTGGACGTTAACCAGCTCTTTTGCAGACTGCAGAGCGCGTTTGCGCGTATAGTCGATCAGGATGCCGGAGAGCTGATAGAGGATGACCATCACCGCCGCCTCCGTTGGGAAGCCGATGACAAAGCCCAGAACCGCCGCAAAGAGAATGACGATGGATGTGGAAAAGTATTTCTTTGCGGCGATATCGTCAACGGAGGCCAGGAAAATGTCGTACCCTGCAACCACAATGGAAAGGATCAGAAGAATATAACGAACAAGGACAGGCATTTTGAACAGCGCAGAGATGATTACCAGAACCGCGGCAATGCCGAGCCGGATCGGTAACGCGACCTCAAAGCTGCCCTGTAATTTCATGTTTTTTTCCGCGCTGTGTTTCGCGCGCGTCTTTTCAGGGCTCACCCGATGCCTCCTCCTTTCGGAATGCTTCTTCCCTGCTTATGCCTTGCCGTCGCAGCCGAGAACGTCGGTAATCTTATGCTTTACCATCTCGCGAATGGCATCTCTCGCCGGTCCGAGGTACTGGCGCGGATCAAAGTGATCCGGATGCTCGTTGAAGTACTTCCGGATGCTCGCCGTCATAGCCAGACGCAGATCCGAGTCGATGTTGATCTTGCAGACGGCTTTCTGTGCCGCAAGCCTCAGCTGCTCTTCCGGAATGCCGATGGCGCCGGGCATGTTGCCGCCGTTTTCATTGATGATTTTGACAAATTCCTGCGGAACGGAGGACGAGCCGTGAAGAACGATCGGGAATCCGGGAAGGCGCTTTTCAACCTCTTCCAGGATGTCGAGTCTCAGCTTCGGATCCGTGCCGGGCTTGAATTTGTATGCGCCGTGCGAGGTCCCGATCGCGATGGCAAGCGAGTCGCAGCCGGTGCGCTGGACAAATTCCTGCACGTCCTCCGGACGGGTGTACGAGCTGTCCTCTGCCGAGACGTTGACCTCGTCTTCGATGCCGGCCAGCGTTCCCAGCTCCGCTTCGACGACCACGCCATGGTCATGGGCATAGTCGACGACCTGTCTGGTCAGGGCAATGTTCTCTTCAAAAGGCTTGGACGAGGCATCGATCATGACCGAGGTGAAACCGCCGTCAATGCAGGATTTGCAGAGCTCAAAGCTGTTGCCGTGGTCAAGATGCAGGCAGATCGGAAGACCCGTCTCAATGACGGCGGCCTCCACCAGCTTCATCAGATAGGTATGGTTGGCATACTGCCGGGCACCCTTCGATACCTGAAGAATCAGCGGCGCATTCAGTTCCTTGGCTGCTTCCGTAATTCCCTGAACGATCTCCATGTTGTTTACGTTAAAGGCGCCGATGGCATAGCCGCCCTTATACGCTTTCTCGAACATTTCTTTCGTTGTTACCAGTGGCATAATCTTTACTCTCCTCTAATTCAATTACAAAATTTGTATAAAAAGTATATTTACAAATTCGCTTTTCTATTATATCCTCATTTCCGGTTCAAATCAATAAGCTATTAAAAATTTTAGAAAAAAAATCAAGGAGAAAAGAAATGTCTGAAAAGTTGATCGGTTCCTGCATTTTCGGTCAGTCCGGCGGTCCCACTTCGGTCATCAACGCCAGTGCCTACGGCGTGATCCGTGCTGCGCTGGATGCCCCTGAGATTACGAAGGTTTATGGGGCGGCCCACGGCATTCAGGGTGTCCTGAATGACCAGCTTTATGTCATGGATGAAGAGGATCCCGAAGAACTGCGCCTTCTTCTGCATACCCCCTCTTCCGAACTCGGCTCCTGCCGCTACAAGATGGCGGATCCGGAAAAGGATGACAAGGACTACAAACGCATCCTGGAGATCTTCAAAAAGTATAACGTCCGCTATTTCTTCTATAACGGCGGAAACGATTCCATGGATACCTGCAACAAGATCAGCCGCTATATGGCATCGGTGGGCTATGAGTGCCGTGTGATGGGTGTCCCCAAAACCATCGACAATGATCTTTTCGGAACGGATCACTGCCCCGGCTTCAGCAGTGCGGCGAAGTATATTGCCACCTCCTGCATGGAGATCAACAAGGATGCCCGCGTTTATGACAACGGCATGATCGTGATCGTCGAGATTATGGGCCGTCACGCCGGCTGGCTCGCTGCCAGCGCTGCTCTGGCGACCGCCTACGGCTCCGGCCCGGATCTGATCTATCTGCCGGAGTGCGATTTTGACATGGACAAGTTCCTTGCGGATGTTGACGCCATCTATCAGAAGAACGGCAAGGTTTTTGTCGCGGTTTCCGAGGGCATTCACTATGCGGACGGAAGCTTCGTCTCTGAGGCCAAGACCTCTGCGACGGACGGCTTCGGCCACGCCCAGCTCGGCGGCCTGGCTGCCCTGCTGGCCGATGTTGTGAAGAAGCATACCGGCGCCAAGGTCCGCGGGATCGAGCTGAGCCTGCTTCAGCGCTGCGGTGCGCATCTTGCCTCCGCCCGTGATGTGGAAGAGGCCTGCAGTGCCGGCCGGATTGCCGTTGAGAAAGCCATTGCCGGCTCCACCGGTTATATGGTTGCCTTCGAGCGTGAGACGGTCGACGGGGATTATCACTGCAAGTATACCCTTCTCCCCCTTTCTTCTGTTGCAAACTATGAGAAGAAAGTTCCTCTGGAGTGGATCACGCCGGATCAGAACGGCCTGACGCACGACTTCATCGACTATGTTCTGCCGCTGATTCAGGGTGAAACCGAGATTCCCAAGGTTGACGGTCTTCCCCGCTACGCGAAGCTGAAAAAGATTCTGGCCCGCTGAGCCTGTGGAGGCAAAGCTGCGCGGTCCGTACCCGTCATTTGCGCTCCCGGGCGGTTTTTCCCTCGGGGGAAGTCAGATGTGGTCGGATCACAAAGTTGTCAGGCGCTGCGGCTGCGGTCCCGTCGCTGCTTATGACCTTCTTCTCTACCTGGAGAAAAAGCACAAAAAAGATTTTTCTTTTCCTCTTACGCGTCAGGAGTATATCCGCGGGCTGGAAAAGCTGCAGCGCCGGTACTTCCCTTTGCTTTATCCCAGGGGCATCAACGGTCTTCTGCTGACCTTCGGGCTGAATCGGATGTTCCTTGAGCGCCGTCTCCCGTATGTGGCTGTCTGGGCAGCTTCCGGCAGAAAGCTGTTTGCGCGTATGGCAGACATGTTGCGGCACGATATTCCCGTCGTTCTGTCGGTCGGCCCGAATTTTCCTCTTGTCTGGCAGAAAAACAGGCTGGTCTTTTACCGGCTTGCATCCGACGGCCGTTTTCTTCCTGCTGCCGACGTCACAGGGCACTACGTTACCGCCCTGGAGATGACGGATGAGTGGGTAAAAATCGCCTCATGGGGACGCAGCTATTATATCCGGATTGATGATTATGAGGATTATGTAAACCGATACAGCAACTTTCTATTCAGCAATCTGGTCCTGATCAGGCAAAAAGAAAGGAACTGAGTCACACGCCTCAGTTCCCCTTTTTTTTGTATCAGGCCAGCATGGCTTCGATGGCTGCTTTCGGCTGAACACCGACGGCCGTGTGTACGACTGCGCCGTTTTTGAACACCATCAGCGTGGGAATGCTGGAAATCCCGTACTGCTGCGCCACAGCAGGCACCTCGTCGACATCCAGCTTGCAGACCTTGACCTGCCCTTCCTTCTCTTCTGCTATCTTGGCAACGGTCGGTGCCAGCATTCTGCAGGGACCGCACCAGGTTGCCCAGAAATCGACCAATACAGGGATTTCGGATTTCAGAACCTCGCTTTCAAAATTCCCTGCATTCAAAATAACTTCTGCCATAAAGAATTTCTCCTTTCGATTTGAATGTGATTTTGTGGATAGATCATATCACGGTTCCGCGGTGATTGCAAGTCACATACGAAAATGATTGCATTCCCTGGCTGGGAATGGTAAGATATCTTTATTATATGGAAACGGAGATTGGTTCATGAACGAAGAACAGATTACGAAAAGAAATCTGATCATGTTCCCTCTCGGGACTGTCGGGCGGGACATGATGTACAACCTGGTCACAAGCTATCTTCTCACCTTTGTCCTCTTCACGCATAAGCTGACGGCGGCCCAGCTGTCCGCAATTACGGCAATTATGGTCGCGGCCCGCATTTTTGACGCCCTCAACGACCCGGTCATGGGCAACATCATTGAGCGGACCCGCACCCGCTGGGGCAAGTTCAAGCCCTGGCTGGTAGTCGGCATTCTGACGACTTCGGTGGTCATTTATCTGGCCTTCAACGTCCGCCTCCAGGGCTGGGCTTTTGTCTGGTTTTTCGGGATCATCTATTTCCTGTACAGCATCACCTATACCATGCACGATATCGCCTACTGGGGCATGGTTCCTTCCCTCAGTTCGGATGCCGATACCCGCAACCGCTACACCTCGCGTGCCACGCTGTTCGCGGGCATCGGCGGCATGCTTGCCGCTGCTTTTATTCCGATGCTGACGGCCGGTGATGCGGCGATCGGCGGCAACGCCGTTACCGCTTACGGCCGCGTTGCCCTCCTGATTGCCATTCTCGGACCGCTGTTTCTTGCCTTTACCGTTTTTGGCGTGATCGAGCAGAGAAACTATGACAACGAACCCGCTCCGCCGGTCAGTTTCAAAAAAATCATCGGGACCATCACTGGCAATGACCAGCTCCTTTGGATCGCCCTGATTTTTCTGCTGCAGCAGATCGGAAACGGCATCGTCCTTTCCGGGATCGGTCAGACCTATATTTATGTCGAGTTCGGCTACAACGGCATCTTCTTTACAGCCTTCCAGATGCTCGGGATGGCCGTCACCGCCCTTCTGATGATCTTCTATCCGGTCATTTCACGCCATCTGCCGCGGAAGAAGCTGATGAGCATCCTGATGCTGATCTCCGGGATCGGCTATGTGGTCATGCTCCTCCCGGGCCTGGCGATGCATGGCGGGAACCTGAAGTTCATCCTTCTGACGCTCGGCTATATGCTTGCGAATTTCGGTCAGTACGGCTTTTATCTGATCATGATGATTTCCATCATGAACACGGTCGAATACAACGAGTACAGGCACGGAACCAGAGATGAGGGCATCATTTCCTCTCTCCGTCCGTTTCTGACCAAGCTGGCCTCCGCCCTGACGGTGGCAATTGCCAATATTACCTATATCGTCTTCAATATCATTCACTATACCAATGGCATTGCAGATCTGGAGCAGGCTGCCAACGCAGGCCAGATTACCGCCGAGCAGAAGGGTGCCGAAATCACCCAGCTTCTGACCGGGGTCCAGCATGGGCAGAGTCTTGGCCTGCTTTTGGTCATGACCGTTGTTCCCTGCCTGCTCATGTTTGCGTCCTATCTCCTCTACCGGAAGCGTTATATCCTGGACGAAGAGGAGTACGCCCGCATCTGCCGCGAGATCAAAGCCAGAGGCTGAAACGGATCCCCCTGCCGTCAGGCAGGGGGATGGTTTTTCTGTGCCGTACAGGCACCGCTCTCATTCTGCCAGCAATTCTTCAACCGCCATCAGGATGCCGAGCTTTCCGGATTCATAGGTCAGTCCGCCCTGCATAAAAACATCGTACGGCGGACGGACGGGGCCGTCAGCTGACAGTTCAATGGAGCTTCCCTGAATAAAGCTTCCTGCGGCCATGATAACGGGATCGTCATACCCTGGCATTGCCCAGGGTTCCGGCGTTACAAAGGAATCCACCGGAGCGCCCTTCTGTATGCCTTTGCAGAAACGGCGCATTTTTTCTTCGCTCCCGAGGCAGACCGTCTGTATGATGTCTGATCGCCGGTCGTCTACACCCGGGAAGCTGCGGATTCCGATCTGTTCCATCATCGCCGCACAGAATACGGCGGTCTTCAATGCCTGCGCCGTCGTGTGCGGAGCCAGAAACAGTCCCTGAAACAGAAGCCGGTTGCAGCCGAGGCTGGCGCCGCATTCTCCGCCGATTCCCGGCGTGGTCAGGCGCATGGCCGCACGCTCGACCAGATCGCTCCTGCCGGCGATATACCCGCCGCTCGGCGCAAGTCCGCCTCCCGGGTTCTTGATCAGCGAGCCTGCCATCAGATCAGCCCCGACATGTCCCGGCTCCCGGATATCGGTGAATTCTCCGTAGCAGTTATCGACCATAACCGCAATCTCCGGGTTCACGAGCTTGACCGTTTTTACGATCTCACCGATCTCATCGACAGACAGCGCTTTTCTCTCCGCATATCCGCGCGAACGCTGCAGGATGACGGCAGCCGTACCGGGTTTTGCGGCGGCCTTAGCCAGCGCGTCAAGATCCGCGCTGCCGTCAGGGCGCAGGTCGACCTGATCGTACCCGATCCCGTAGGCTCTCAGAGAGCCGAATGCACTGCCGCGGATGCCGAGGGCCTCCTGCAACGTGTCGTAGGGCAGACCGGTTGCCGACAGCAGGTGCTGTCCGGGCACTGCCAGGGAGAAGAGCGCCGCCGTCAGGGCATGTGTGCCGTTTACAAATCCGATCCGTACAAGCGCCGTCTCCGTTCCCATCAGCTCGGCAAAAATGCGGTCCAGGGTTTCTCTGCCGAGGTCATCATATCCGTAGCCGGTTGTACCGGCAAAGCAGGCTTCCGAAACACGCGCTGTACGAAAGGCGTTAAGCACCCGTTCGGTGTTCTTTTCCGTCGCGCGGTCAATCTCGCGGAAGCGCTCTCTGCAGCGCAGTTCCGCCTGCTCCCCCAGTTTCAGAATTTGTTCATTCAAGCTCCATCACCAGCCTCTTAAAACAGCGTCCGCGTTCTTCAAAATTGCGAAACTGATCAAATGACGCACAGGCGGGCGAAAGGATCACCGTATCCCCTGCCTCTGCGATCCGGGACGCCAGCTTCACGGACTCTGTCATGTTCTCTGTACGGTAGACGGGAAAGCCGTGATTGTCGCCTGATTTTTCGATGGCCTCGATGATTCGTTCCGCAGTGTCTCCCGCAACGATGGCGGCTTTTGCCCGTTTGCAGACTTCGTCGCCCAGGCTGTCAAAGGGCAGATGCTTGTCATAGCCCCCCAGCAGGATGATGGGTCTGGTTTTCAGCGCCCGAAGGCCGGCGATCGTCCGTGTCGGGCTGGAGGCGATGGAATCGTTGATATATCGCACGCCGCGGAAAACACGTACTTCTTCCAGGCGATGCTCAACCCCGGCAAAGGCCCTGGCAGTTTCCCGGCACAGCTCGGGCGAAACCAGCCCCCTCACGGCTTCAAAAGCCGCCAGATAGTTTCGGACGTTATGCTGCCCCGGAATACGGATCTCATCCGCATTCATGATATAGCGCTCTTCACCCGCTTCCGATACCCACAGGATTCTTCCCTCTCTGCAGAGGCAGCCCGGCCTTGCATCTCTGGTATCCGAGAACCAGGAAACACGGGAGGGCGCCTGCGATGCATAGTAGGCGGAATGCTCGTCATCGGCAAAGAGAATCAGCCGGTCCTCTGCCTGCTGGTTCAGAAAGATCGAGCGCTTGGCATCGATATAATCCTGAAAATCCTTATGCTTGTCCAGGTGGTTCGGTGAGATGTTGGTTATGACCGCCGTATGCGGGCGGCAGGTCATGGAATGCAGCTGAAAGGAGGACAGCTCCAGAACCGCCATATCCTTCTCCTGCATGTTCGGAAGCTCGCAGAGAAGCGGCTTGCCGATGTTTCCGCCGAGGTGTACGGTATAACCCGCCGCTTTCAGCAGCTCTGAGATGATGGTGGTGGTGGTCGTCTTGCCGTCGCTGCCCGTAACGGCAAAAATCCGGCACGGACACAGCGAGAAGAACACTTCCATCTCAGACGTGACCGTACTGCCGCGGCGCCTCGCGGCTTCCAGGTGTTCATCAAAGGGCATCAGACCGGGTGTGCGGAAAATCAGGTCCTGTTCCAGATGCTCCAGGTAATCCTCTCCCAGCTGCAGTGTCGCACCGAGCGACTGCAGCTTCTCAGCTGTTTTCCCGAGTTCATCCCTGCTCTTTCTGTCACAGGCTGTAACCGCAATTCCCGCTTGGCAGAGCAGTTCCAAAAGCGGCATGTTGGAAATGCCGATGCCGATAACAGCAACTGTTTTCGATCGAATACTTTCAAGATATGATTCTAAGGTCATCCGGTTCTCCTTCATCTCTTCTCCCCTGCCGGAGTTTTTCATTTCCTGCTTTTCTCTGAAACGGTGATGTTCTGATAGGAATCCTCCCCTTGTCGGGGAGGATTTTGAAAAAAATGAGCAGGCCTGTAAGCCGGGTTCTGTCGAGAACGATCATCTATCTAGGTCTGCCGTTGCCGGCAGACTCAAGCCACCTCCTGAGAACGGCCGGGCCGGCCTCCTGTTCTCCCGCGGTGTTGCTCCGGATAGAGTTTACAGCGTCCACATGTCTCCATGCGACGGGTGAGCTCTTACCTCACCTTTCCACCATCCCCTGCGCCGAAGCGCAGGAAGTCTATTTCTGTTGCACTTGTCCGAGGGTCGCCCCTGGCGGGTGTTACCCGTTATCCTTGCCCTGTGGAGCCCGGACTTTCCTCATGCACAGGCTTTCGCCTCATGCCCGCGATCGTTCGGCCTGCTCATTGTTTTCCGTTAATGACTGTTGAAGTAATACAGCGCTGTGCTGTCGGTCAGGACAGCGTCGCATTTTCCCGCGTACAGCTGTGAAAAGCACTCTGTCGTGCCTCCGGCCAGACGGGTAATCTGTCCCAGCCGCTTCGCCAGCTTCGGATCGCTGTTCAGCGCATCCATGGCTTCGGGTGTGGATGGCATGACCATCTTTTTCCCGTTCAGCATCATGCTGTTTACCCCGTTGCTGTTTGCCCTGACGGCAACCACTATGTCGTTTTTCACATAGGGTCCGTAGCGCGAATAAACACGGCTTTCCACTTCGTCCGGATCCAGTGCGATTCCGCCCCAGGCACAGTCAATGTTTCCGGAGGAAAGCTCGATGTATACATTTTCTTTCTCGATGGGCTGCATTTTGATATGCCAGCCGAGCTTTTCGCAGACCGCGATGGCAAATTCCACGTCAAAGCCCCAGTACTCTCCGTTTGCCGCATAGGCCAGAGGAAAGGAATTGATGTCCAGGCCGATGATGAAATCCCGGTATTCCGTCTCCGGAAGATTTTCGAGCCGGATGTCCGTCTTCGGATAGTTGATAATTCTCTGCCCGAACCACTTCATGCAGAGCTCTCCGAGCTTTCCTTCCTGATCCAGAGCCTGTATGGCACCGATGATATAATAGGCCGTCGGGTCATCATTGCGAAACGCCATGGAATACTCCTGCTCAACAAGTGTTTCGATCGCTTTGACGCCGTAGCCCATGCTGCTTCCGCATCCGGAAAGAAGAACACTCAGACACAGGAGCAGAACCAGGCATCCGGTTATTCTTTTTCTGTGATCTTTCATGAAATCTGCCCTTCTCTGTTCAGCGATTTCTTCCGTGCTCCGGTATACCGGGCTGCAGTTCCTCTGCCGGGGCTGCCGTCTGTGAGGCCGGCTCCGCTGCCTTCTCTTCCCGCTGCTCAAGCCGCTTATCCAGTTCTCCGGTATATTCGAAGAACAGGGCGCCGAGATCCCCGATAATGCTCTCCCCCATCCCGCCGTATCGGGTCATGACGGTCAGAATAAAGGGATTCTGCGTATAAAAAATCCCCGCGGTGTGGGTCCAGTCACTCCCGTCTTCATCGTCATGATAGTATCCGTATTTCTGTGCGATGGGAACATCATCTCCGAGAACCAGGTGAAAATAATGTCCCGGCTGCGCCTGCTTCAGACAGTCCACCACATGCGGAAAGCGTTCAGGCTCGGAAAACAGCGTCTTCATCACATCGGTCATAAACCGTGCCGAGAAATAGCTGTAGCTTGCAAACTCCCAGGGATACTCCTCTTCCGGTATGGCGGAATAACGCTGAAACATGCTTCTGCATGCAAAGGGTTCGGCTATGGAGAGCATCACGGAATAGGCAATGTCGTTATTCGAATTGGTCAGTACCTCTTCTTCAACCAGGGACAGCGGCCATGAATAGAGCAGCGATTCCTGCGTCAGTTCTCCCGCCGCTTCCCTTTCCGCCAGCAGCATCATCAGCGGGACCTTGTACAGACTCGCCGAATAATACCATTTGTCGGCGTTATGATACCAGCATTCCCCGGTCGGTGTATAAACATATCCCACAGAGACCAGTTCGGGGAGAATTCCCATCTTGCTGAAATAGGCATCAACCCTGCTCTGAAGCTCTTCGGCGTCGATCAGGGGGGCCGTCTCCCCTTCTGCATGCGCGTACGGCATGCAGGATAACAGCACGCATGCGGCGAGAAAACCGCACAGCACGGTTTTACGGATTTTGAAACGATATCCCATTTCTGAACAAACCCAAAAATGCATAGTCTGAAGGCCGGGCACCCGGAATCCGGCATCCTTTCTTTTCGGCACAGCATGCAGTATCATACCCGAAAACCCTGCCGAAATCAAGACGCTTCTGTTAACATTCCTTCTGATTGCGTGATGGCGGTAATTCGGGGCAGAGCGCCGTTATAAAAGCGCAGAAATCCTGTCAGGTCGACCCTGTCGCCGGCCTGCAGCTGCTGCAGTGTCTCAAGGACCTCGTCTCTGTTTTCACACAGAGACGGTTTGACGGTAAAGTCGCAGACCGTCCCCGCGGAGGATGCCCGAAACCAGAGTTCGCTGTCCTCCTCTGCAGGCGCGGTGTTATCCCAGCCCCTGTACCATACGGAGTGCCCGTCCGGCATGACCTCCACGGTCATGCCGGAAAAGGCGACCTTTTCATTTTGATGCCGACGCAGGGCATCGCTTCCGATCAGCGCAGTCACATCCTCTGCCTCGGCAATCAGATTGCCTTCAAGCAGTGTGAACGAAGCATCTGAAATCTCAATGGCATCGTTCCAATGGGATTTATACCCGTTTACCCGTATTTTCCGGCCGGTTTTCAGCGTATCGTATTCCTGCTGAGAGCAGCGCAGCCTGGACAGGTAATAGGCACCCTCTTCATTCTGCATATAGAGGCCGCAGCATCCGTCCCGCCGCGCTTCCTTTGCCTGCACATATCCCTCAACCGTTACGGGGCTGTCGTCCTCTGCCGCCAGAAATGCCTGAAAGCTCATGACACCGGACATTTTTTCTGCCGGCTGCGGGCTTTCAGCCGCTAATGCCGGCAGAGCTGCCGTCTCAGTTTCCGCGGTGTCAGTCCATTCTTTCGCTTGATCCGCAGCTTTGCCTGCAGGCCCGCATCCGGTGCAGATCATCACCGCTGCCGTGATCATCAGCACGATAAGGGTATTTCTCACAGCTGCTCTCCTCTGAAGGCTCACACGATCTGGAACAGATAGAATTTCAGATACTCTGTTTCCGGTATTGTCCGCAGAATGGGATGGTCTGCCGCCTGCTGACGTGCCTCAATCTGCCGCAGTGTCACCCCGGCATCCTGTGCGGCGTTCATCAGCATCTTCTCAAACTGCTCTGCCGGCATGAAGTGGCTGCAGCTCGCCGTGGCAAGGTAGCCGCCGCGCGGCAGCAGCTTCATGGCCCGGACATTGATCTCCTTATACCCTCGCTGAGCATTCGAGACTGTTTTTCTGGATTTTGTAAAGGCAGGCGGGTCGAGTATGATCAGGTCGTAGGGCTCTTTTCCCTCCTCCGCAAGCCTGGGAAGCAGTTCGAACACATCCGCCGTCAGAAAAGTCATCTGATCCGACATCCCGTTTTCAGCCGCGTTTTCCCGGGCAAGCTGAATGGCGTTTTCCGAGATGTCCACTGCCGTTACGTGTATGGCGCCGCCCTTCACAGCGTTCATCGCAAACGACCCTGTATGCGTGAAGCAGTCCAGTACCCGTTTGTCCTTTGCGATCCGGGATACTGCCAGACGGTTGTATTTCTGGTCCAGAAAGAAACCGGTTTTCTGTCCGTTTTCCACATCCACACGGTAGCGGATGCCGTTTTCGACAATGCTTGTGACGGCCGAATCCGGTGCCTTCTCGCCGGGGATCGAAAACCAGCCTTTCTCCTGCTTCAGCCCTTCTCTCTCGCGGAGCGGATTGTCGTTTCTTTCATAAATTGCCCGGATGTCCTGCCCGTCACGCCGCAGGACATCCAGCAGGATGGGATACAGCATCTCCTTGCGGATCTCCAGTCCGTATGAAAGGCATTGGACGGATAAAAGCTCGGAAAAGCGGTCCACAGTCAATCCGGGGAATCCGTCCGCCTCTCCGAAGATCAGACGGCAGCAGCCGATATCCTCACCCATGACGGTTTTCCGATATTGCCAGGCATATTCGATTCTCCGCCGCCAGAACGCCTCGTCAAAACAGTCGTTTGCGTTGCGGGACAGCAGCCGGATCCGTATTTTGCTCCGGCTGCTGAGCATGCCGGTACCCAGATACCTGCCGCCTTCCGTAACGGCATCGATCAGTTCTCCGTTTTCGGTTCCATCCGAACACTGCAGGATTTCCTCAGCGTAGACCCATGGATGACCGCTTCGAATCCGCTGAGAACCTTTTTTTGAGATTACAGCCTGCGGAAAGGGTCGAGCTGTCTTCATTTCCCTGCCTCCTTCCGAAAAATAGCAAAAAGGAAGACCGTTCCGTTTATTATCCGGGGTGCCGGAAAAAGAACTGTCCCCCATGTTTGATTCACCCGCCGGCGATTTGCTCAGCTTTTTCTTTTCTGCGTTCCGCCTTGTCCTGATACAGCTTGCGGTCCGCACGCTGGATGCAGCTCTGCAGACTGTCCTGATTGGCGTGAAACTCATCATAGCCGAGGCTGACGGCCAGCGGATACGGTGTCCCTGCGCCCCGGAGCAGCTCATCCAGCGTTTTGCGGAAGTCGCTGATCAGCCGCTGCGGTTCCTCCTGCAGTTCGGGATGAAGAATGAGCGTAAACTCGTCGCCTCCGTAACGGCAGAGAAACGAGGGGACCGACAGATTCGATACAGCCTTTCGCAGTGCCTCGGCAATCAGGACGAGGGCATGGTCGCCTTCGGCGTGTCCGAAGGTATCGTTGATGGACTTGAATCGGTCCACATCCATCATCGCAACCACTGTGCGCCGATCCTCCGTCCGGTGGTTTCCCCTCTGTGAGAAATACCGGGTGAGCTGTCCGCGGTTGTTGAGGCCGGTCAGCGGATCAAGCGAGACCTGATCCTGTACGGAGCGGATATAGAAACTCATCATCAGAATGATGGATACGCTGCAGAAAATCGGCAGGTAGGGATACCAGAACTGCTGCACAAGTCCGCCGATGAGGCACATCAGAGGGAGCAGTCCGATGAAGAGCTGACTGCGCTTTTCGGACGGGTTTTTCTCGCTTCGCGCACGGCGAATGGTATAAAAAAGGATCAGAATCAGGTAAAGGTCCGGGACCGCGGCGAGGTAAACGCCGAAAAGCGGGCGGGTATCGAGCTGCTCATCAAACAGCATGTCGGGTGCAAGCAGGTAATTCAGGATCAGCGCAGCCGTGGAAAGCAGGAACGGCAGAAGCATGAGAAAGCGGCTGCGCGCACTGTCCCGGCCTGGGATCTGCTCCACGGCGAGGACGTAATCCAGCCAGAAATAACTGATGGCCGTCATGAAGAGGTAGATCAGAAAAACATTGCAGACCATGTTGAAAGGGGTTTTGGGGATCATGCCTGCGATCAGAGCCGCCCAGAAGCAGTCGGTGAGAAAATAGAGAATGAAGGCAATCAGGGCGCGGTCAAACTTGATCTGTTTTTCCTGCCGGTCAACGTTGAAACGGTCGAAAAGCAGCAGAATGACAAAGAGCAGAATGCTCACGCAGTTTGCCAGAATATAGTAGACGGCAAAGTCACGCATGCCTTTCCTCCCCTTGCCTGAAATGGATCGCGTCTGCAGAAGTGTTTATCATCATATCACAATGCCGTTCGGACTACAACAGAAAATCAAGCTGATGCGACCGGTGCATGGGCGGTTTTCTCTTATTTCAGATGCAGCGCCTCGTCGGTGTACTGCATCAGCTCGAGCCGGTTGCCGTCCGGGTCTGTCAGCCAGAACTGATAAGCGCCGTCAGGCCCGTAACGGATCGGTTCGTCCGGCACGAGGCCGTTGCGTGTCACGGCGTCCCATGCTGCCCGGATATCGGCAACCTCAATGCAAAGATGCTGGTAACCGCATGTTTCATCCAGATGCCGGTTCTCCTTCAGCGTTTTCCCTTCCGCATGGAAAAGCTCAATATACTGATGCGGAGCAACCTCGTAATAATCAATCCAGGGCTTTTCGCGAAGGGCCCCAAGCTGCGTACGGGCGCGAAGGTCAGGCTCTCCCTCGCCGGCTTCGGCGGCCATCAGATCGGCAAAGGAAAGAGAGTCGACTTTACGGAAGCCGAGGCCGAGGCGGTAAAAGCGGTCCATATTGACGGCGTCTTTCACCTGATAGGCGACCTGCGTCGTATACAGAACGCGGGAACAGCTGTGGCCTTTCGGCACCGGCGGCATGGAGATCCTTGCGCAGTCTGTTTCAGGATATTCCGTAAACTGCACTTCATTTCCGTCCGGGTCGTGTACCGTGATCTCAAGGGAACCGTCCACGGTTCTGTGTATGTCTTCATCGAGTCTGACACCATTGGCGGCAAGGCAGTCCCGTATTTCTTTTATCGAGGAAACCTCAAAATTCAGCTTGCAGAAACCGGCATTGGACCAGCGATCGCGGATTTCCCGCAGTTCTCCGCCTTCCGGCCAGAAGAACTCGACATACTGTCTTTCCGCAAGCTTCAGATAGCTCAGCCACTTTTTGTCCCGAACAGGCTCGAGTTCCTCCATCCGGCAGCGCAGCGCTTCCGCCTGCTCCCCGTCTCCGAACTTCAGCGCGTGATCGTGGCTCATGCCCAGAAGCTTGATCAGGTCTCCCCAGGAGAGGCTGAACTGCTCACGCATGCCGAGGACATCCCGGTAAAAGTGCATCATCTCATCTGCGTCCTTCATATTGAAGGATGCGTGTCCGATGTTCATCGCTCCGATCGCATAAACCGGCAGAGGCTCCGGGCGTTCACAGCTCGACAGAACGCTCTGAAAGCTTCCCATCTCTCCGCCGCGGAGAACAGCAGTCAGCGCTTCCAGCACGTGGTATGCCATTTCCTTGGACGCGCGGCATGCCCTATTTTCACAGACCGCATCGGCAAGGTCCTTCGGCCCGATCCCTCGTGAATTCCCGCTGAAGGAGGAAAAAGGCAGCAGTTCAACGGGCTGGTTCGGAGTCTCAAAATCCGTGCTGTTCGGAAGGAATCGTACCGTACCGCCGAAAGCGTTGGCATCGGTCAGATAGAGAATGCCCTTTGTGCCGTAGATTGCGAAGAAAGCCTGGTCGTGCATATTGGAATCGGCATCGATATGGAACGTTCCCGTAATGCCGTTTCGAAGCTTGATAACGGCAGACACCTGGCTTTCATTCGGTGTGTCCATCTCCTTCCCGAAATCGGGAGTTTCCGGCACAATGTTTACATGCCTGGGGTAGGGCGTCCCTGTGATGCCGCCGACATGCGCGATCGGTCCGAGGAGGCTGACCAGTGCAGTCAGATAGTAGACGCCGTAATCATACAGGATTCCCGCACCCGGCTGGCGAAGGAAGGGAAAGATGCTCAGCAGAACGCTGTTGCACCGGTTGGCCGAGATTGCAAAGGAGTTTACCTCGCCGAGAAGGCCGTCGTCCACTGCCTTCCGCGCGGTCTGCAGTGCAGATCCAAGGAAGGTGTCGGGCGCAGCCCCAAGCCAAAGGCCCTTCTCGTCTGCCAGCTTCAGCAGTTCAGCTGCTTTTTCAGGGCTGTCGGCAATGGTCTTCTCGGTGTAGACATGCTTCCCGGCCAGCAGCGCCCTGCGGATCAGCTCCGCATGCGTCCCGACCGGTGTCAGCACCACAACCATGTCGACCTCCGGGTCTGACAGCAGCTGGTCTGTACTGCAGGCTTTGATCTCCGGTCCGAACTCCGCTGCACGCTTCTCGGCATGTTCGAGATTCCTTGCAGCGATGCTGACGACCTTCAGCGTATCGGAGAACAGAGTGGTCATATTCCTCAGATAGATGCCGCTGATTGCGCCGGCACCGATGATGCCGACATGCATTTTTTCCTTTTCCATTTTTCTCCTCCCGGTTCAGCATGGCACGGTATACGGTTTTGAAAAACCGGCGCTTCCTCGGAAACGCCGGTTTTGTGCACAGACAGGTGTGCCTTTTTCTTCAACTCGAATATGCTCCCCAAGCTGATCCAGCCCGGGGAGCATCCTTCTGGAGCGGATGATGGGAGTCGAACCCACCTTATCGGCTTGGGAAGCCGGAGTTCTACCGATAAACTACATCCGCAATGCACTTGGTTTGTTACAATATAGCATAGTCTGCCGTAAAATTCAAGCATATTCCTGAAGCTTTTCTGAATTGTGCCATCTATTGCTTGCAATGCCGGTTTCTCTGACGTATAATGCTGTTATCATCTCCCGAGGAGTACATTTCATGCTTGACGCTTTCCTGGATGCCCTGATCGATACGCTGAAGATCCTTCCCTTTCTCTTCGCAGCCTATCTTGCGATGGAGTATCTGGAAAGCCATACCGAGGACCGTATCCGCCGCTTTGTCAAGCGCGCCGGCTGGATGGGGCCTTTTTGGGGCGGCATTCTGGGCGCGGTTCCCCAGTGCGGCTTTTCGGCTGCGGCATCCAATCTCTATGCCGGCCGTGCCGTTTCCCTCGGCACCCTGATTGCCATTTTTCTCTCCACCTCGGATGAGATGCTTCCGATCATGCTTTCCTCCGCAGTCCCGGTTGCCAGGATTCTGAAGATCCTCATAACGAAAATGCTGATCGGCATTCTCTGCGGTTTTGTCATTGACGGAATCTGTCATATTCTGTCCAGCAGAAAAACGGGTCAGCCGGAAGACGGCGGGGACTTTCTGATCGAACGTCTCTGCGAAAAGGAGCACTGTCACTGTGAAAACGGGAGCATAGTCCTGTCCGCTCTGAAGCATACAGGGAATATCCTTGTCTTTGTCTTTGTGATTACGCTGCTGCTGAATCTCGCCTTCGGCTTTCTCGGTGAGGACGTGATCACCCGGGCTGTCTCTTCCAGACCGGTTGCAGGGCTCTTTCTTTCCGCGCTGATCGGCCTGATTCCCAACTGCGGCGCCTCTGTTCTTCTGACGCAGCTGTACCTGAAAGGCGTCCTTCCCGCCAGTCATATGATTGCAGGGCTCCTGGACGGTGCCGGCGTCGGTCTTTTGATTCTGTTTCGCGTAAATCCGGATATGCGTGAGAATATCCGCATAACGGTTCTTCTTTATTCTCTTGCGGTTCTTTTCGGATTTCTGATCTATCTGCTCGGGGTTTCTTTCTGACTGGAATCCCATTTTCAAAGGAGGCTGCGGTCGATGATTCATTTTCGTCAGATCACGAATGCGGATGAGATTCTTGCGCTGAATGATTATTATACCCTGGCAGTTCAGGGCGATCCGGAATTGTCTTCTGCCGATGATATTTCTTCGTTTTCCATGATGCATGTTCTGGACGGCGAGATCACGAACGAAGCGGTGGTGCCGATTGACCGGGACGCTGAGGAGGATTCCGCGTATTCCGAGGGGAAGGTTGCATCCGGTCTCTCCCGTCTGCTGATCGGAAGCAGTGTGATCTCCGAGCCTGTGGATCTGAGTTTGCTTCGCGCCTTTCTTGACCGTTTCGGTTATGAGGGCGAAATTGCGATCCTTCCCGCGGCGAAGCTCTGCAGGGCGGTATTTCCCGATCTCAAATCCGAAACGCCGGAGCAGATCGCTCTGGAGCTCGGTTTGGAAGTCAACGAGCCGGATGCGGCCATCCGTTCCGTCACGGTTCTGGATGCGCTGTTCCGGATCTGTCGGCGTGAGATGGGCGGGTCTGTGCCCGAGCCTGCCGAAAGGGTCGGCTCTCCTGCCCCGGAACCCGTCAAAAGCAGACAGGAGCTTCAAAAAGAAGCTCCCGCAAAAAAACGTATCAGTACGAAAAAGCTCAGGCGCATGTCGGAAGACATCTGGAAAACCAGTCCCTGGATTTTTGTTGCCATCGCCGCCGTTGTCCTCCTTCTCGTCATTGTCCTGATCCTCCCGAAGAAGCAGGAGGCCGCAGTGGACCGCAATGAGGCGCCGGTGAATTATCTGGTGCTCTCCTGGAACGACCCCGGAAAATACGGCACCAAACCAAGGTCAGGCTCCGGTGCATCGGACGCCGTTCAGTTTCGTATCCCGTACGGCGTCTACAACATTCTCAACAACAACTCGATTCCGGTGGAAGTGGAGATCATCAAGGAAGGTGCAGACCTGGCAAAGCTGAAAGAGTCCGATGCCGAGATCGAAACCGCCTCCGAGCTTTCCGCAGGAAACAGCGGCGAGGAGGAAGAAGACAGTACCCGGCAGTCCGAGTATATGAAAGTGACGATCCGACCGAACAGCAGCCGGCAGGTTACGGTTGACGAAGGACAGTATCTGACGCTTTCCGAAAACGCCGAAAACCTGGTTCTTTTCTATCTTTCACCCGTTCCGGACGAGCCTGTTTCCGATACAACCGGGCAGGTCAGTGCCATGCAGACGGTTGTTTATGCCTATGTAAAGGGTACCGAGGTCCGTTTCCGCAAGGCGCCGTCTCTGGAAGGCCAGGTGATTGACAGTCTGAACGACGGTCAGCAGGTCCAGGTTTTGGCGGTCACCGGCGAGTGGACCCATGTCCAGGTCGGCGATCAGAAGGGCTATATCTTCTCACAGTATCTGAGCAGCGAGGACCCCGCTGCAGTAAAAAAACCGGAGACGGAACAGACCGCCGCTGAGGATCCTGCAGCCGCATCCGCTGCGAAGCCTGCCGCATCTGCCGCACCGTCTGCTTCTCCGGCTCCCGCAGCGAGCCCGTCACCGACGCCGACCCCGGTCTCGACTCCGACTCCGGCTGCAGCATCGAAGCCTGCTGTGTCTTCCTCATCCTCTTCTGCTGCCGCATCCGCTGACCGGCCGAGCAATGCCATTGAGAATTCGCCCCTGGCCAATTCCTCGCTTTCTTCCTCCTCACAGGCTGTGACTTCTGCTGACGACGATGTTATTGTCTCCGCTTCCGGCCCGACCGGTGACGCAGGGGCAGCGCAGGCCGCTCTTGCAACGCCTGCTGTCAGCGTTTCTGAAGATCCGAACAAACCCAAGGACCCCTCCCAGATTCCCGTTCCGGCCAACGAATATCCCACCAGTGAGGAACCGACAGCCGTAGAATGACGGTCATGCTCCTAAACACAGTTAAAAAACATCCACCCGCTGATCAAAACGGGTGGATGCTTTTATTGTCAGGGAATCAAACCTCTTCCTTGGTCTCAAACGCCTCGGCGTCACCGACGGCCTCTCCCTCAGAGGAGACCTCATACACGAGGGTATCGGCGCCGTCATCCTCATCAGCCTCTTCCGACTCGGCAGCCATCTGGGAAGCTTTGGCCTCATTCAGAAGCGCACGGATCGACAGCGAGATCTTATGCTTTTCCTCATCGATTGCCGTGATCTTTGCCTCAACGACATCGCCGACACGGAGAACGTCATCCGGCTTTTCGATACGGTGGTCAGCAATCTGGCTGATATGGATCAGACCGTCCACCCCGGGGAGCACTTCCGCAAAAGCGCCGAAGCTCATAAGCTTCACGATCTTTACCTCGGCGGTATCGCCGACGGAATAGCGGCTTGTGAACATCGTCCAGGGGTTTGCTTCCGGATCCTTGTAGCCCAGCGAAATCTTTCTCTTCTCGCGGTCGAACTGGATCACATAGACATCCAGCTCATCGCCGACGGAGACCACTTCGGAAGGCTGGTGAATGCGGCCCCAGCTGAGTTCGGAAACATGGACCATGCCGTCTACGCCGCCGATGTCCACAAAGGCGCCGTAGCTGGTCAGGGATTTCACCACACCGTGGTACTTCTTTCCGACCTCCATCTCGTTCCACAGGTTCTCCACACGCTCACGGCGCTCAGCCTGTGCTACGCGCCGGATCGAGCCGACGACGCGCTTTCTTCCGCGGTTGACCTCGGTGATGCGGAGACGGACAGGTTTCCGCAGCAGCTGCGAAAGCTCGGCATCGCGCGGCAGATCCGTCTGGCTTGCGGGCACAAACACACGTACGCCGTTCACGTTGACAACGACGCCGCCCTTGTTCTCTTCCGTCACTACGCCTTCCAGAACAGCATTGCTGTCAACGGCTTCTTCCACTTCGATCCAGGCCTTGGCGGTGTCGAGACGGCGTTTGGAAAGCATGACCGTCCCTTCCACATCATTGACACGGACAACAATGGCTTCAATCGGGTCACCGATCTTCACGGCGTCTTCAACCTTGACGCCGGCATCGGTAAACTCAGATGTCGGGATAAAGCCGGAATACTTGGCGCCCAGATCGACGCTGACCTCTGTTCCGGTGATGGAAACAACAGTACCGCTGACCTTTTCTCCGTTATATATATTCTTCAGGCTCTCCTCCAGCATCTCATCGAAGCTGGGTTCCTGATCCGCGGCTTCTTCAGCAGGAGCGTTCGCCGCTTCCTCGACGGGGACCTCGACCGCTGCCTCGGCCGCTTCCTCAACGGCCTCGACGACGGGAGCGTTCTCTTCCTTTACCGCTTCCGGAACGGCTGTTTCTTCTTGGATGTTTTCCATTTTGATCTCGTCACTCATTTTGTCTGTTACCTCCTTAATGATCCACGCAGGCGTAGATGCACCCGCAGTAAGCCCGACAACCGGGGAGCTTTTTAGCCTTGAAAAATCCAGATCCTCCGGTCTTTCAACGAACTGAACATGGGAACAGTTCTGTAGGCATATCTCCGCAAGATGCACACTGTTTGCACTGTGGCGCCCGCCGATCACGACCATGGCATCACAAACACGAGACAGCGCTGCGGCCTCTTCCTGCCGCGTAGATGTTGCAAAGCATATTGTATCATTAATTTCTGCATTTGTACATCTTTTTTTTACGACATTCAGGCATTTGTCAAAATTATTTTTCGTCTGCGTGGTCTGAACGACGACTGTAATCGGCCGATCCCACAGTTCCGGGTGGTTTTCGATCCATGCTTCCGTCTCTTCCGCAGTTTCAAGTACCGTGCATTCGGCACAGCGCGCACGGATGGCGTCCACTTCCGGATGCTTTTTCATGCCGATGATAATGACAAAGCGCCCTTCCCTGCCGGCCTGTTCCACAATACGGTGAATATGCATGACCTTTGGGCAGGTAGCATCCTGTACAATCGCTCCTTTTGCTTGAAGCGCTGCAATGGTTTCGGGCGGAACGCCGTGGGCGCGGATCAGCACGCGCTCCTGAGGCTTTACTTCCTCAACGCATTCCACGGTCCGCAGTCCGCTTTTCGTGAGACGCCGGATTTCATCCTCGTTGTGGATCAGCATTCCGAAGCTTGCACAGGGCCCATCCTGAAGCATGGTTTCCGCCATTTTCACCGACCGGCTGACGCCGAAGCAGAATCCGGCGCTTTTCGCAACGCGCAGCTCTTTCATGCCTCTTTTGTTTCCCCCTCCGGGAAAGGCTGAAGGCAGAATCGTTCGATGATCAGCTGGCTGAGCGCGGCAAAGCTCTCGTCGAAATTCAGTTCGGTCGTATCCACAAGGACGGCGTCATCCGCACGCCGCAGCGGGGCTGCGTCCCGGCAGCTGTCCTGCTCATCCCGATATCGGATGTCCTTGAGGACGTCTTCGTATACACAGGGCATTCCCTTTTCCTGCAGCTCCAGCATGCGGCGCCTGGCTCGGGCCTCTGCAGAGGCGGTCAGAAAGATCTTCAGATCGGCATTCGGCAGAACGACCGTACCGATATCCCTTCCATCCATGATGACATTGTTCTCCTCTGCAAGCGTGCGCTGCATCTGCATCAGATAGCTGCGCACGACAGGAAGGGCGGAAACGTCCGATGCGCAGATCGAAATCTCCGGTTTCCTGATTTCGTCGGAGACGTCCTCCCCGTCAAGAAACATGCGCTGCTCCCCGGCATCATTGTACTTCAGGCGGATACGGATCGTCGGCAGCATCTTTTCGATGGCTTCGCTGTCTTTCCGGTCGATTCCCTTTCGATAGGCTGCAAGGCCGACTGTCCGGTAAATAGCGCCGGTATCGACATACAGAAAGCCGAAGGCTGCGGCACAGCGGCGTGCCAGCGAGCTCTTTCCAGCCCCGGAGGGGCCGTCAATGGCAATGGCAATAGGACCCGTGTTCATGATTTCCGTCACTCCGTTTCGGTAAAATGGCGCTGTGCGTATTGCGCAGCGCTTTTTCCGGCCATGCGGCCGGTGGACCAGGCGATCTGCAGGTTATAGCCCCCCGTATAAGCATCGAGATCCAGAACTTCTCCCGCGAAAAACAGCCCCTCCGTCCTGCGCGACTGCATGCTGCGCGGGTCGATCTCTTTGGTGCGGATGCCGCCGGCAGTTACGATTGCCTCCTCGACAGGTCGGGGGCCGATCACCGTAAGAGGGAACGCCTTGATTGTCTGTATCAGGCGCTGACGCATCTCCCGTGTCAGCGAGTGAACAGGCAGATCAGGCGAGGCACCGGCTGCCGCAATGACTTCCGGAATCATCGCATGCGGCAGCAGATCTGTCAGTGCGTTGGATAGGATTCGGTTCTGATACTTCTCGAAGTCCCGCAGAAGGCGTCGGTCGAGAGTTTTCTCGTCCAATGCGGGTTTCATGTCGATTTCGAGACGGTATGATGACGCTCCGAACCGGCGCATCCGGGCCGAGGCGGAGAGAACAAGAGGCCCAGATACGCCGAAATGCGTAAAGAGCATCTCGCCCTGTTCACGACAGTGAAGTTTCTCGTCTTCATAGACGCGAAGCTCCACATTCCGCAGCGACAGTCCCTGCATGCGTTCACAGCATGTCTCACGGCATATAAGCGGTACCAGCGACGGCCGCGGCGGGGTCAGCGTATGTCCGACACTCTCGGCAAAACGATAGCCGTCGCCGGTGGAGCCGGTGAGCGGATAGGACAGGCCGCCGGTACAGACAATGCAGCTGCGGCACGAGATTTTTCCCGTATCGGTCAGCACGCTCTGAACGGCACCGTCCTGTACCGTGATGCCGGTCACTCTGCTGCAGAGCATGCGTACGCCCCGCCTTCTGCAGATCGATTCCAGCAGATCGGCCACGTCGTTGGCATTGTCCGAGCATGGGAAAACCCTCCTGCCGCGTTCTGTCTTCAGCTCAAGTCCGTTTTCACGGAAGAACTGCATAACAGCCGTCGGAGGGAAGGCAGTCAGTGAGCTGTACAGAAAGCGGCCGTCCCCGGGGATCTGGGCAAGTACCTCCTTGACATCACAGTCGTTTGTGAGATTGCAGCGCCCTTTTCCGGTAATGCGAAGCTTGCGACCGGCTTTTCTGTTCTTTTCCGCTAAAATCACCGATGCGCCCTGTTCTGCCGCCGTAAGGGCAGCCATCAGGCCGGACGCACCGGCCCCGATTACAACAACGTCTGCTGTCATTCTCTCTGCTCTTTCATCAGGCTCGAGATTTCCTCTTCTGTCAGCCTGCGCACCGCACCGGTCGGAAGCCGGCCAAGCAGCAGCGGTCCTTCGGCAATCCGCACCAGGCGCAGTACCTGCAGACCAGCCATCTCGCACATACGGCGGATTTCCCGGTTGCGGCCTTCCCCTACCGTGATATCCAGCACGGCGGTATCGTCGCTCCGGCTGATGACTTCGACTGACTTCGCGCACACTTCTGTATCATCCAAGACAAAGGGACGGTGCAGTCTGCTCAGGCATTTTTCAAAATTCACCGCCAGATCACCGCTTCCGACCGTCGTCCGGTAGGTCTTGAGCACCTGTCCGGAGGGATGCGTCAGTCGCAGGGTCAGTTCCCCGTCATTGGTCATCAGCAGAAGGCCCTCCGACATGATGTCCAGACGGCCGACCGGATAAAGCCGTCCGGCGGACTTCGGAAGGAGCTCCCTGACCGACCGTCTCCCCTTCTCGTCATGCAGGCTGCACACATATCCGCGGGGCTTGTTCAGCATGTAGTATTGCTTGTCTTCAGCCGCCGGAATCGGTCTGCCGTCCACAAGAACGCTGTCTGTATCCGAACAGCTCTCCCCCAGCACCGCCTGATGGCCGTTTACCGTCACGCGTCCGGCGCGGATGGCTTCCTCCGCCGCACGCCGTGACATCAGCCCGGATTCGGCAATGCGCTTCTGCAGGCGGCAGGTCATCACTCAGCGTTTTTCTGCTTTTCGATGAAGCTGTCGACTCTGTCCATAACCTGCGGCACCAGGTCGATCAGGCGGTCTACGGTCGTATTGGCGGGCGGTGTCACATTGATCATGCGGATCACGCCGTCTTTGATTACCAGAAAACCGATCGGCTCGATTTTGACGCCGGTGGCATTGCCGCCGCCGTAGGGGCGAGCCTGGCCGATTTTCTGGGACGAGAATTCCACGCCTCCGCCGCCGAAGCCGACGCTGATGCGGGAGATCGGGATGAGCGTGATGCCGTCAGGCGTGACGATCGGATCACCGACAACCGTATCCACCTTCAGGATGCTGCGGACATTGTCCATGGTAGACTTCATGAGTTCACCGATCGGGTTGTTGTTCTCCATTGAAACGATTCCTTTCATGTATAATTGAAAGCTTGCTGTCAGATTCAGGCGCTTTTGGGGATTTCTTCCTGTTCGAGCAGGGCGCGGTCTTCAGGATGCTCCTGCAGCCATTTCTCAAGAGCCTGCTTCTCTTCCTTTTTCTCCTGTTTTCTGCGTTTTTTGCTGCGCAGGTAGATACGCAGCAGGTCTTTCCATGTCTTCAGCCCTGTCACGACAATCTGGCCGATGCGGATCGTCATGACCAGGCAGAATTCAAACTTCATGTCTTCGCGTACAAAGTCGATGTCTGTCCACACGTTGCTGTCATGACAGCGGAAGCGTTCGATGCATATCGGGGCCAGCGCGGAAAGCTCCGCATTGACCAGGCCGAAGATTCTCGCCATCAGGTATGGGTCCCATGAGCCGGGGCAGATCCAGTGCAGAACGAAGCGGTCAACCGACACCTTCCTGCTGAAGCCTCCGAGGTTCTGTATGACTGCCTTCAGCAGTTCCACGATCTCTTGGAAATTAAAAGGAAATGACAGCTCTTTTTTCTTTCCTTCTGGTTTTTCTGCGCCGGGTTCGTCCTCTTTCTTCGGCTTCTTTTCTTTTTTCGGCTTGTCTTCGCCCTTTGTTTTCTTTTTCTTGGGAATCAGCTGAAGTTTCAGCCAGGCAGCCTTGAGTGAAATGCGGATGATATCGTCCTCATACCGGATATCAAAACCGACGGGAATCAGCATGATCAGCACGATGAGGAGGACAAGGATACCAAGAATAATCCAGAATACCATGGTACCGGTCAGGCCTCCTGTTCTTCTTCCACTGCCGGGTTCTCGGAAAACAGCGTCTGCTGCGCTTCCTCCGCGTTCTGCAGGCGTGCAATGCTTTTTCGGAGCTGCTCCACGCCCTCCGTCCCCTGTACCTCAGGCAGAGGCGGAAGCTCGGAAAGCGCGGAAACACCCATTACCCGCAGGAAAAGATCGGTTGTCGCAAACAGCGTCGGGCGCCCTGGTGCTTCCAAACGGCCGGCAGCTGCAATCAGGCCTTTCTCCTGCAGCGAAGAGACGGTATAGCTGCTGTCTACCCCGCGCATTTTCTCAATAACAGCCCGTGTCACCGGCTGATAATAGGCAACGACAGCAAGCGTTTCCAGAGCTGCCGCAGACAGCATGGGCGGTCTGCGCTGCTCCAGTGTTCTGGTAATCAGGGAAGCATAGTCCGGTGCAGAGCAAAGCTGAAGCCGGTCCTCCATGCGCAGCAGGCGGATGCCGCGTTCTTCCCGTTCATATTCCTCCGCCAGCTTCATTGCCGCTGACTCAATCTCCTCCGGAGGAATCGCAAAGGAGAGGGAGAGCCTCGCGATCGGGACCGGGTCTCCGGCTGCAAACAGCACGGCCTCCAGCGCACTTTTCAAATCGGTCATGATTCTTCCTCAAAACTATCCAGAATAGCTTCCAGCTCCTGCTCATCACCGACGCAGGCAACCGTCAGTTCCCCTTCCTGCCGGGACAAAAGCAGATTGCCGGAGCGGCACAGCTCGAGCACGGCGACAAACGTTGCCACAAGCTCGGATCCGGACCGGCATCCGATGTAAAGATCGGTCATGGCAAGCGGGCCGCTCCGAAGGCGGCGGATCAGTTCCCGTCCTTTATCGCGGATGCTGTAGGTTACACGTGTGGGCACGGCTGCCAGAAAGCGGGCTTCGATTTCCGGGCGGGTGTTCCCGCTGCGGGTCCAGAGGGTCAGCATGCATCTGAGCAGGTCTTTCGGTTCATGGCGGTAAGGATAATCGGTATTCGTCTGTTTGATCGGCTCCGGCAGCTTTGAAAAATACAGCAGGCCGGTCTCTGAGGCTTTCTTCATCTCGGGGATGACCCCGCTGAGAACGCTGAACCGCTCCTTCGCCTGCAGCTGTTCCAGAGACTCCATCAGGAGCTCCAGTTCACTGACCTCTTCTTCCGTTGTCAGCAGTTCGCGCGTCTTCAGGTACAGCAGATGCGAAGCCATCTGCACAAACTCGCTGGCGATGTCCAGATCCATCTTCTGCATACGGACCAGATAATCCAGATACTGGTCCAGAATATCCGAGATTTTCAGATCGCGTATTTCGATTTTGTTTTTTTGAAGGAGCATCAGAATCAGACTGAGCGGACCTTCAAAATCCTGCATGCTGTCCTTCTCGCGGACGATGCCCTGCAGATGGTATTGTGGGTTCTCTTCCATAGGTGTTTATCCGTTTACAAGATGAAATGCGGCCTCGGCGATGGGAAACAGCCACGAGAAGACCGTCTGGATCAGGCGGCTGAAAGGCCTGCCGAGAATACCCGACCACACCAGCAGCAAAAGCAGCAGCGAGCCGTAACGCTCATAGCGCATGAGCTTCATGTAGGCACTGTCAGGCAGCAGCGAGAACAGGACCTTCGAACCGTCCAGCGGCGGAACCGGCACCAGGTTAAACAGGCAGAGGCCAAGGCTCATATAGGCCGTCAGCATCAGCAGTTCCAGAAGCGTTTCGCCGAACCCGACTTTTGAAAGCGGCGAATACAGCAGACCGTATACAGCAAGGAAAACCAGCGTAATGATCAGGTTGCAGGCCGGGCCGGCCAGGGCTGTAACCGCCATTCCCTGCTTTGGGTTCTTGAAATTCCGCATGTTGACCGGCACGGGCTTTGCCCATCCGAAATGAAACACCAGCATCATCAGAAGGCCGATCGGGTCCAGATGCTTCAGCGGGTTCAGCGTCAGACGGCCGGCATTTTTTGCCGTGTCATCCCCGAGACGGTAAGCCGTATAACCATGTGCCAGCTCGTGCAGCGTGATGCAGATGAGCGAGGGAATGATCCCGAGCACAATTTCCAGAAGATAGGAGAAATCAAAGCCGTTCCAAATTGTCTGAAGTGTGCTGTCCATTTCTGTCTCTCCCATAAATACTTGTATTATAATACCAAATCCCGGATGAGAATACAAGAGAAAAAAGGACTGCCTCCAGGCAGTCCTTGTGAAGATCAGAATTTGCCGCTGTGGCCGGAAAAACCTCCGCTGTTGATCGTCGTTCCTCCCCCGCCGCCGGACGAAGAACGGCTTTCGGATGCGATTCGCGTACGGGTCACACTGCGGTTGATG
Organism: uncultured Eubacteriales bacterium; assembly: GCA_900317375.1. GTDB lineage: Bacteria > Bacillota > Clostridia > Oscillospirales > Oscillospiraceae > Limivicinus. The sequence continues at coordinate 51,656 of ONGJ01000001.1, read as the reverse complement.
AAGACATCCTGTTTGATATCCAGATGAATGCCGCCCGGAATCAGGTATTCGTCAGCGTTTGTATGCTTTTTCACGGGTTTCATCGTTCGTTTCATCCCCTCGCAGCAGCCGAATGCGATTAGGATGGGGATGCCGATGATCATGGCGATTTTTACTCCCGGAACAAGTCTGCTGCTCTCCTGCTGCGGCACATCCACAGGCTCTCCTGCTGCGGCGCGGGCGAGGTAGTCTCCTGCGGTGCCGATATAGTCCGAGAATCCGTCATACCAGTTACCCTGCCTGAAATCATCAAGAAAGCGTTCGGCAAGGCGGTAGGAGCCGTAGTCGGTAAAGGCGGTGTGGGCAGCGCTGCCATATGCTTTCAGGGCATAGTCGCGGTCATTCATGCTCAGCAGCAGAAGAATGCCGTTATGCTCATCTCCGATTCCCATCTGATAGTGCTTATAAAAGCCTTCGGCGCAGGCATCGATGCTGCTGAAGCCAAACTTGCGGAAATCGTCAATCGTGATGGCATAAACGCCGCAGCCGTACTGTTCGTATACCGCACGGGCCTGGGATTCGAGGTCCTGCTGCTGCTGTGCAGTCAGAAGACCGGCCGCATCCGATACAAAATAAGGCAGAGTCTCGGTCTCGTTCGCCGCGAAAGCAGACAAAGGCACCAGAGAGAACAGGAGCAGTAGAACAACGGTCAAAGCGAAAGGCGTTCTCTTCATGATTTCCTCCTCACAGGGAGCGCAGCACAATGGCGAGCAAGGCTGCCAGTGGTGCAGCAATGCCGAAAAACCAGGCAAAATAACGCCTCCTAGAAATGGGAAGATCCCCAATGAATTTTCCGCTCTGCCCGTTCATTGCAAACAGAAAATTATTCCCGTTCCATTGGGTGCTGAGCATCCAGACAGGCAGAAGCGCATAAGCGGTTTTTTCCTGCTTCATCCGTACCTGTCTGCGGACGGGAGCCACGGAAGAATATCCGCTGACCGTCTGGTCCATGAGCTGCTCGGCCGTATGCACGCCGCGGTCCTTCGCACGTTCATAGCTCTCGCGGTCATCCACGTCGTAGATATCAGCCAGGAATCCCGGCATATACGCCGTGGAGAAGGGCTTCATCTCGGAGAAGTCAAAGGGCTCAATAGAATCCATCAGCTCGTCAGGCATTTTCTTCGAGCCGTCTGCAGGGATGTGCCTGAATCTCACCGTTCCTGCCCGGCGAACGTCAAAACTGTCGGTCGATGTAATCAGCTCATCGCCCTGACGGACGCTGGTGACGCGGGTTGTGCGGTATTCCATATCCGCATAGACCGTACCGTCAAACAGCCAGAACGGAACATACATGCCTTTGACCTCTTCAATATGGTTCTGCACCATAAAGGTTTTGGGCAGCATTTTCTTTCCGCGGTAATACTTTGTCAGTGCCGATATGGCTTCTTCTTTTGTTATCCGGAAAGGCAGAATATAGTCGGGCTTCAGCATCCCGTGGAACTGACCGGGTATGACGGTTGGGTTCCCGCAGTAAGGGCAGCTGGTTGCGGCAGTCGTCGCATCGCAGATCAGCTGGGCTCCGCAGGAAGGGCAATTGTACAGCTTCATCCCGTCCGCCTCGGCGTTCCAGCTTTCCTCGTCAGAGCTCAGCACGTTTTCCGCGCTCTCTTCTCTCGCCGCGGAGTCGGCAGCCACCTCAGCAGCAGCCTGTTCTGCCTGACTCAGCTTATCCTGATAGAGTTTTTCGATCTCATCCACAGAATACCGGCTGCCGCAGTAGTCGCACTGCAGCATTCCGCTTTCACTGTCAAAATGAAGCGGTCCGGTACATGACGGGCATTGGTAATTGGTCAATTGAGAAGACATTGCCGTCTCCTATCCCTGGATGGTTTCCCGTTCCTTTTCCAGTTCTGCAGCGGGTATGCGGTCCGGCATATCCGCTTTCTCCTTCAGAAGGACGAGATACCAGTCATCAAAATAAAACGGAAGCTGTTCTTTCGGGCTGCTGTTCCAGCGGTCGCCCCAGCTTCTCAGATAAAAGCTGTAGGTAAAAGCCGTGCCGTTGGCGTCATGCTTGAGGTTCTCCATGCAGAGGACCTCGCTGGGTATGTCTATGTTCCATTCGCCGAAATCGATATCGTCGAACATCCAGTTTCCGTAGAGGGAAATCAGATGTCCGTCTCCCTCATCTCGAAAAGTAACGGAGGCAAGCGGTTCAGCCGCACTTCCGTCCTCATCCCATACCGTCAGCTGATAGGCGGAATCCTGAATCCGTCTGAGGCGCGCGCAGCAGTCATACCAGCTCAGTGGCATGCTGCCGTCTGACTCTGTTATCTTCCACCAGCCGTACCAGCTGAAGACATCCGCATTTTCCGCGCCGATATTCTCTGCCGAATCTGCGCTGTTCTCTTCCACTGCATCGGGGCTTGACGCGTCGACAGGCACAAAGCGGAGAACTGTGTCGGAGCCTGCTGCCTTCAGCAGCAGATCGGCCCCGTCGACGCTTCCGCCGAGCAGAATACCGCCGCCCTCAATCATGACAAAGCCCTCGCTCTCAGACCACGTGACCCTGCCTGTCCTCTCGCCGTCTGATACGATCCCCGTTCCGCCGGGATCCAGGCGAAAGTGCAGCGGCGTGCCGGTTGCAGCCTCGTCTGTCAGAATAAGACCGTCATCCGCTGCTCCGGCCAGATCATAGCTGCCGGACAGGCCGCTGGAGTCAGCAGCCTGTCCGCATGCGCAAAGAGCAGAAGCCAGAGCACAAAGCAGAATCAGAAAGCTCAGAATTCGCCCGGTACCCCGCATGATTCAAACAGCATCGCCAGTGTCGAAGGGGTCACCGCACTCGGGGCAGAACTTCGGCGGTTTTGTGGGATCTTTCGGCTCCCATCCGCATTTATCGCAGCGGTACTGCGGAACGCCGGCAGGTTTTTTGGCGCCGCATTCGGCACAGAACTTACCCTTATTCACCGTACCGCAGCTCGGGCAGGTCCAGCCGGCTGCTGTTTCCGGCTTTTTTGTGCCGCACTCGGCGCAGAATTTACCGGTGGCCGGTTTTCCGCAGTTCGGGCAGACCCAGCTGTCGGCTGCAGTCACCGGAGCTGTCTGTGCACCCATCTGGTACAGTGACTGGGCATTGACACCTCCGGCGCCCTGTGCCATACCCATTCCGACAAAGCCCATGGCAGCGCCGTTCTCATTGGCAGCTGCAGCCTGCATCGCAGAAGCCTGAGCACCGACGAGATGGGCAGCAGCCATGTTCGGGTTCTTGAACGCGGCATTCCGCTGCAGTTCCTTGATCATGGCTTCGTCTTCCTCGCTGGCCTTCACGCTGGAAACGCCGACCGAGACGATCTCCATCCCGCGGACATCCGACCATTTGGCAGACAGCTCCTGATTCAGTGCGTCGGCCAGTTCGGTCGTGTGGGCAGGAAGCGCAGAATAGCGGACGCCCTTTTCCGAGATTCTGGCAAAGGCCGGCTGCAGTGCGGTCAGCAGTTCGGTCCGCATCTGCCCGTAAATCTGATCGACCTTGTAGTCGTTGGAAATATTGCCGCAGACATTGGTATAGAACAGCAGGGGGTTTGACAGCCGGAAGCTGTACTCGCCAAAGCAGCGGACAGAGATATCAATATCCAGACCGACATTCTGGTCCACCACGCGGAAGGGAACCGGAGAAGGCGTGCCGTACTTGTTCCCGGGAATCTCTTTGGTATTAAAATAGTAAATACGCTGATCCTTGGGTGCCTCTCCGCCGAAGGTAAAGCGCTTTCCGACTACCTTGAAGACCTCCATGATGCTATCGCCCAGATTGCCGGAGAATACGGAAGGCTCAGTAGACGCATCATACTGGTATTCTCCCGGCTCGGCGCACACATCTACAATCTTGCCCTGTTCGACGATCAGCATGCACTGACCGTCGGCAACGGCAATCAGGGATCCGCTGGAGATAATATTGTCATTGCCGTGATTGCTGCTGCGCGCAGAGGTCTTTTTCTTTCCCTTGACTGCCAGTGTATTGTTGTCGAGTGCCTCACAATAGAAATATTCCTTCCACTGGTCCGCCAAAACACCGCTGGTAGTACCGATCGCCGCATGAATAAGACCCATAATCTTGCTCCTTTCTAATTGAAAACAATCCGTCATCACAGACAGGTTTGGCACTATAATAGTAGAACATGAATGAAAAATCAAGTTTTCTTTATGAACATTGCATGTCTGCCGATTGAGAGCAGTTTTTTCTCTGCCTTTATGCTCCTCGGGCGAAAGCGGGGGATCTGGCAGCGGCGGCTTTTCGAACAGCGCAAAAAAGCACTTGCAATTCGCGGCTGTTTATGTTATATTTTCATAGCTTTATTGCATGATTGAATGAACAAACGAGTTTCATGATTAGAAAGGATTGACCCTGTTATGTCTGCCGTTACCATTGTTTTTGCAGTTCTTCAATTGCTCTCCGGTGTTGCCCTGACCGTCATCGTTCTGATGCAGAGCGGAAAAAGCGCCGGTCTGTCCGGTGCCATTTCCGGCGGCGCCGAAACCTTTCTTTCCAAAGGAAAGGCAAAGACGCTGGATGCAAAGCTTGCAAAAGCGACCAAATGGTTCGCGCTGGCTTTTGTTATTCTGACGCTGGTGCTGAATCTGATCAAATAACAAAAGCTGTTTCATCGCAGTATATACTCCGGTGCCTGTGGCACCGGAGTTTTTTATCTGCCCGCACGCATCATGCTTTGAAGGCGGTTATGTACACGGCCGTTTGCCAGGTCGTTTATGTCAATAACGTCTATGCCGAGCTCAGATGCACGGTTCCTCAAAGCAGTTCTGCCTTTTTCTGCTGTGACGATTGCGGCTTTCGCGATATTTCCGCCGAAGCGGTCGCGCAGAATGGCCAGTTCGTTCAGTGCCTCCGTTCTCACGGCAGCCGTCTTGCAGCTTATGAAAACCGGAATAATCCCTCGTGTACACATGACATCCAGTTCGTTGGTTACGGCATCGCGTCCGCTCGTGCCTTCCCAATCCACAACCGCGCTCGTGATCACGTCATCAAACAGACCGGTATCCAGACATGCCTTGTAAATATAAAGTTCCAGTACACTGCCCACATCCCGAAGCCACGTACGAATCTGCGTATCGCGGAACCGGAAGCAGACGGATTCATTTTCTTGGATTTTCAGGTCCGTCAGAAAACCGATCTGTTCCAGATCTCGCAGTGCCTCTTCCGGCGCGTTGATGAAGGCCGCCCGCTCACCTTTTACCGAATACCTTCCGCTCACTTCCAGGGAGAAATCCCCTTCCGGCGTACTCGGCGAGACACGCTGAAGATAGGTTATGATTTTGCTCCACTTCTTTCGGTGTTTCAGATACACGTGAAAGAAGGGTTCGATATCTTCCATATAATGGACAAGAATGCTGTTGTCCACCCTGCCCGGGCGCATGGTGCCGCCGGCCATCAGAAAACAGTCCTCAACACTGTAGGCTATGCTGCAGCGAACGTTCATGGCAAAGCCGGCGTTCCGGATGTTATAGAAACGGTTCTGTCTGCGGCTGTAGGTGAAAACGGGCAGGTCGTTTTCAGCGCTGAGCAGACCCGCTGCGAACAGGACCGCGTCGGTTCCGCCGGTGATGTCCAGTGATGCGTCAGGATACTGCGCCAGTGTTTTTCGGAAAACGCGCAGCACGGCCTCCGCATCATATACGCTTGCATGCAGAAATACAAGTTCGACCTTCATCCCCCGATGTCGGAAAAACTGCCTCAGTTTGTTTTGCATTGTCTGGTCAGAGGAAGCTGTTTCAGGGCAGATATAAATCACCCTTTCCGGCCGGAACATCTCAACCCCGAGTACGTTTTCCAACGGTCGTTCATCGTAAAGCTCAATCAGTGTCTGCATGGAAATCATCTCCTTTGTATACGCCGCATGCATATGCGTTCAAAGCCCTTGCAGAAGCGGCGGCTGTTATCAGCCGCCGCTGTATGGTCTGAGGGGAACAGCACCATTCAGATTCTTCTGCTTATTCCTGTATGATCAGACGATGAACCGACTGTACCCTGTTCATCCGTAAATCGGATATCCGCAGTACGGGCAGTCGCTGTAGGCCATGGACACTTCCCTTCCGCAGCTGGGACAGGTGATCGTGTTATAGGTACTGCCGTCGTCGTTGTAAGCGACATGCAGCTGATAATCCACTCCGTCGATGGTGGTGTACTGGTTATCGTTCTCATCCGGGAGAATCAGTCCCATATTCCCGTAAATATCACAGCTGTAAATGTTGTCGCTGCTGGGATAGTCGTTGTAATAGACCACGGCCGAGCAGCCATCATAGAACTGCCCCTCCACGTTGCATTTCCAGCTGTCGACATAAACCTGGGTACCGTTAGACAGGTTGATGGCATATCCGCCGCCGCCCTCATAGGCCGAGCCGCTCATACTGCCCTGAGAAGGTACCGGCGTCGGGTCAGGCAGCAGGCCCTGGTTGCCAAAGATATTCACCTGGTAGATGTTGGAGGAGCTGGGATAGTCGGTGTAATACACAATGGCGGAGCATCCGTCATAGAACTGTCCCTCTACGCTGCACTTCCAGCCGTCGACATAGACCTGGGTACCGTTTTGCAGATTAATGCTGAAGCCGCCGCCGGCCTCGTAGGCCGAACCGCTCATAGAGCCGTAGCTGGGCGTCGGCGGAGTCGGAGGCGTAGGCGGATTGCCGCTGACATAAATGTATGCCGTACTGGTTGTGGCTGACTGTCCCTGGAAATAGAAGGTGCAGTAGGCGCCCCATCCGTTCATCCAGGATTCCACTCCGGAAACGGTTATGGTCGTGCTGTATTCACCGCTGACGGAAGCACCGGATCCGGAAACAAAGCTGGCCGGTGAATACTGGCCGCCGTCCGGAGAGACAAAGGTCCAGTTCAGAGACTCGTAAGCGTTTGCGCAGGCAACAAAAATAGCATTGCCGCCTACGGCTCTGTTTTCATTGGTGGGGTTCTTCGTAATGGTAAGATAGGTAGGCGTGACCGGCTGCGGCTGCGGCTGCGGTGTTGGAACCGGCATCGGCGTGGGGCTCGGGGCCGGCGCAGCCGTTCCCGTGCCTCCCAAAGCCACAGGCTTCGGCACCGGGAAGATCTCAGTCGGTTCTCTGGTGCCAAGGAACACCTCAAAGCTCTCCGTCAGGCGATCCGGATCGTTGATCTTATCGGCAGTCAGCCACTCAAAGGCCGTATTGCTTCTGTCTGCGCCGACGAAGGCATTGGCGCCGGAACCGTTATACTGTTCCGCTGAGATGGAGATTCCGTTGGTATCTGTGTGCGTAACGTTCTTGGTTCCATTTTCTGCCACGGTATGCTCAACGGCATAGGCGTCATAGCCGACGGTTCCGTTTTTCAGATTGACCGCTGTTTTGACGGTATAGACCTCGTAGTCCGAAATCACCACGTTGTCATAAACCATATAATACCATGTGTCAGTATCCTTGACATGATAGGTATCCACCGTATCTGTCATGATGTCGGGGAAGGATTCATCCTCAGCCTTATCCAGGCGGCAGGCTTCCAGGGACGTGCCGTCCTTGCTGACCGACCAGATTTTCAGGTTGGTCGAGCGGTCGTGAGGATGCTGTGATGCCGCAACAAACTCCAGACGCCCGTTATGATCCAGATCGGTAACCGTATAGTACCAGGGATTTTCAGTGTTGGTCTGTTTCAGGCTGTCGATCTGGGAGGCAATCAGCTGCAGCTGCTGTCTGGGACTGGCCGCCGCATCATCGGCAAATGCCGAAACACTCAGCAAAAGCAGCAGGGCCAGTGCAAGGATGATGCTCAGATAGCTTTTTCTTTTCATTGGATTCTCCTTTTCTGTCAGATTTACGCGATATTGGTTTCCTCGGATATAAAAGATTTTAACACGCCGGACGTCATCGTGCAAGAGAATGCAGCAGAAATATCATGATGCATCTGACTGTCCGGGGATGATCAGGCCGCAGCCATGAGCATGCCGGTTTCGGAAAGGCGTACCGCTTCCAGGCCGTCCGTTGGCAGATAGCTGATCTTTTCTCCTGAACCGGCATCATTTCTCTGTGCGGCATTCGCAAGGAGCCCCGGAATCAGCCGGATCATATCCGACTTCTCCAGATTCATCAGGTCGACCCACTGTGTGCCGATCAGCACCGTAAGGCCGCTGATTTTTGATCCGCCTGCGGAAATGTTTATAAGCATGTGCAGCGTCAGATAGTCCTCGGCTTCCACCAGAGGAATCTCACCCGTATCGTTTTCTTCCCATGACATCATCTGCAGGAGAAGTCCTTCTCCCCGCAGAACATGCAGCACAGATTCTGCAAATTCGTTGCTCGATTTCTCGTCGTCCACACGGATTTGATTTCCGTCCAGCGTCACATGCTTAAGAATCTCCTGCAGGCTCTCCTCCCATACAGAAGGGTCGCGTCGGCCAAGCATGAGCTGACTGACAAACGCAGATCCAAGTTCTCCAAGCGTCCAGCTGTCCAGCTGAAAAGCGATCATCGACCAGTTGTCATCCTCAAAGGTTTCATTGCCCGGCAGCTTCAGGATGGCCATCTTCTGCCCTTCCGGGAAGCTGACCGGACGCTCAGCCATGTCCAGACGCTCTTCCGCGATTAAGCGGTCAATTGCCTCCCGGTAAACCCCGTTGCCGGAGACATCAGCTGCCCAGTCCAAGAGCGCATGGATCTGACGGTAGTCGGTTTTCGGCGTCATGCCCATGGCGACCGTCATCCAGAAAGAGACTGCCTCTTCATAGCTCATGCCGTGCTCAAGGCACAGCAGCGCGGCAATGCGGTTGAGCAGCGAGGAGTTGGAGTGCACACCGCCGCGGTCATTTGAAGTTTTCGGCACCAGCGTATGCGGCCCGTAGTACAGATCCCAGACACAGGCAGGCTGCTGTTTGGATCGCGGTTCACTCATGCTGCGGATCACATATCCGGCGTTTTCACCCAAAAGCCATTTGCTGTCATCTGTGTCCTGGCAGATATACTCTACCAGATTTCCCATGATATCCGACATGGCCTCGTTGATAGCGCCCTGGTCGTTCTCGTACAGATTTTCATTCATGACAGTGTTTGTAAAGGTATGGGTGTATTCATGTGCCATCACATCCAGACCTTTTACCAGTCCGAGAGGGGTGCCGTTTTCCTTGTACGCAGCATAGCCGAACATCTGATACGCCTCCACACTGCCGATGCTGCAGGCGTTCTCATAAGGGGTATGGCTTCGGTAAGCAAGTCCTTTGAGGATGATAACATCTGTCCCCTGTCCATCCGGGCCGATCCATCCCATATCGGCGTAGAAATCCCAGGCGCGGAGATAGTTATAGTACATGTAGAGGTCTTCATTGTCCCAGCCGCTGCTGCCTGCATCGGTTACCAGATGCAGCGGATGGTCGTCCTGATAAGCCGCTTCGTAAAAATCCGCAACCGCAATCCGGCGATTCACGTCGCCCAGAGCCCATTCTCCGGTTTTCCTGTTTTTCATGACCGGGAGCGTAACCGTTCGGACCCTGCCGTTCATGTCGCTGATTTCGCCTGTAAATTCATCCGCCGTCATGTCTGCAAAGACATCCTGCTTCCGGAACCCGCAGAGCGATTCCTCATCTCCGGGCTGTTTCACGGAAAGCTTGAACAGCCAGGTACCGTCCAGCTTCACATAGTGTGCCAGATAAGGGTAACTCTCCGAATCCGCTCCGCTGTTGCTTGTATATATGACCCACAGAAGCTGCTCGGGGATAATTTCTTCATTTTCGCTCTCAAGGTCAAGCGCTTCCGCCATCCCGGCAGGGCAGCGGATTGTCCTTTCGGAGAATTCGGGAAGCAGTTTTTCGCCGATCGCGTGGCGAAGCACTGCTCTCTCCGCTTCTTTCCGGGAGACCGTCGGCGTTCTCTCTTCCGGATTCTCATGATCGTACGGGAGGATGTTGGAAAAAACGGCCGTCACTTCGTTGTTCTCATCCAGGGCGATTTTCAGTGTGCTGCCGAGAACTGTTTCGCTGTCAGCGATCTCCTGAAAGGACCAGACTGTCTGTCCGTTGATGCCCAGTTTGGACCATAACCGCAGGTCCGTCTCTTCCGTTCCTCCCAGCATGGTCAGCATCTGACAGGCAAGTCCAAAAGCGTCGGCAGCGCTCTCCACCGATGCAAACGCACTGTTGGGACCGATGTAAAAAATCCGGCCGTCTTCTTCCAGTATCTCGGCTCTCGAATCCGCCTTTCTCAAAGCTTCTGTCGTGAGAGGCTGCCGAAGTGCTTCCCGCTTTCTCTCCGCCAGGACAGAGTCCCACTCATCCAGATTCAGGCCGGCTTCCTGCATGAGCTGCTTTTCCCGTTGTATGGAAAGCCGGACGTCGGTCATCCTCTCGCGGTCAGACTCAGATGCTAACGCAGTTTCTGCATTGGCCGTCGGGAATGCTGCCCCCAGCAGGAGCATCAGGCTCAGTGCCATTGTCATCACTTTTTTCATCATGTGCTTACTCCCTCTCCCTTTTCGGCAGGTCTGCCATACATCTCCGCCTTCCGGCTTGACGGCGTCCGCTCCGCCTTCTTTGACAAAGCGAACGGTGTTTTTCCGCATCTTCACAAGGTTTCATTCGTCCCAGATATGCTTTCGCATGTATGCAAACCAGGCTGCAGTCTCTCGATTTTCAGACTGAAAGGACAGCAATTTCTCTGCGAACCCCTGTTCCTTTGCAATCTGCCTGCTGATTGGATAGACCAGTTCAAAAACCAGACAGATGTGTCCTACAAGAAAGTCGATTGCCGTTTTGCGCAGATCCCGACGGACAGCCGTGCGATTCAGAAAACACTGCCTCACAGCGTCTGAGACCGCCGCCGTCTTGAGTGCTTCTGTGCTTACATTATAGATTTCCTCCGGCGGTGTGTCGCAGTTCACCCGAAAGATATCGATCTTATCCGCATCGCGCAGGATCTGGCAATAGGTCAGTTCTTTTTCGGTCAGGTCTGCCGGAAGACGATACAGGCTGTGATACGCTACAGCCTTCTCAAGGATTCCTTTATCGGCAGATGAAAGATCCGGAGCAAATGCTTCGAGCAGCCCCTCAGAAAACAGCAGTGCATGGGAAAGCTCAGCGTGATCGATCGACTCCGCATCCACAAAGGTATGATAGCGCTTTACCTGCTCAAATCGGCCGATATCATGAAGCAGTCCGCAGAGCCAGGCCAGGTTCCTTTCTTCGTTGATTGAGGCCGCTATCTTTGCACATATCCCTGCCACGCGATAGGTATGGTTGATTTTCAGTTTGATTTTCGGGTCAGCAGGATTATACGCTTCCGTATACTTCCGAAACGTCTCTGCCGCTTTGTTTTGATCAAGCCTGTACATGTCTCTCAGAATCAGTCCTTTACGTCTTGAACGGATGCTTTCCGCTGCTTATATCCGGCTGCTGCTTCACCCTTTCACGTAGACTGTGATTCCGGCATTAACGATCACGATTTGATCTCCGTTGCCGAAATCGTCAATATGGAGTCCGTTCAGCAGCATTCCGCCCGGAACAACTTCTATGTCCACCGTATCCGCAATGAGCTGTTTTTTCAGTTCTTCTGGATCAATAGCATCCGGGTCCGGTGCTGCGATTTTCAGGCTGACACGCATGCCGGCGTTCAGATCGGAGATGCCCAGCAGATCAACCAGGCCGCACATGCAGCAGTGCGAAACCGCATCCCTGACGGCACGTCTTGCCGCTTCCATGACATCCATGCCGTGCAGATCCACGCCGGTGCCAAACTCAACGAGGTACCTCTTCCACATTATTCTTTTCCGCCCTTTTCCCCGGAGATTTCCTGATAGATGCCGCTGAACTTCCTGACGTTCTCCAGGAGCTCCCGGCTCGGCTCCTCATGACTGCTCGCAGTTTTCAGCACTCCGTGTATGGTCTTGCAGGCTTCCATAAAGTCATGCGTTGTTTTCCGCAGCCGCTCGGTCAGCTGCTTCATGATGAGATATACCTGAACAGGGTTTTTCTCGATAAGGTCCAGATAGTTGTCTTCGGAATACTGTCTCAGCTCTGCTTCCTCTGAAATCACTACTCCCGAAGCAGATCTCGGCGTGTCCTCTATAAGTTCCATCTCACCGAAGAAATCTCCGACTCCCAGCTCAGCAAGCTTTCTCTCGCCGGCCGATCCGTAATCCTTATAGATCCCGATTGATCCGGAAAGGATCTGATACATCCAGTTTTCACGTGCGCCCTGACGGACAACAACGTCTCCGCGTTTAAACATCATACTATCCATTCGTATACCTCTCTTCTTGAGTCATCTGTACCCGGGCGGGTAACACAGGCGTAGTCTGCTGCATTGGCTACATTTTCAGTATAAACAAAAAAATCATAAATCTCAAGAGGATTCCTGTAAATATGGAATTTTCTGTATTGAAAAAGGTCAGCCCTGATTGTTCTCAGGACTGACCTTTCCGGTTAACGTGTAGAGCTCATCCGAAGTACTGCGGGTAGATGACAAGCTGCTGGCCGACATAGATGACATCCGGGTTCGGGATATCATTCCATTGCTGAATGTCTGCCATGCTGACGCCAAAACGGATCGCAATTCCTGAAAGGGCATCTCCCGGTGCAACCGAATATACGATATAGTCTCCGCAGTCAACATATGAGCCTTTGGCATACTGGCGATAATCTCCCTCTCCGCCGGTAACCTTTTCCATTTCCTGATCCTGGACTTTCACTTCTTCTGACATTTGATCTTCCTCCTTTTCTGATTTCGGTATCTTCACCCGGATCTTTTGGTTTCATTATAAGCACAGAACGTCACAGAACAGTCACAGGCTGCAGACAGCTTTCTCTTGATGCTGCTACCGTGCCAATGGAAAAACGTCAGAAGGATGCTCTTTAGTCCCTTATTCCGCGTCTTCCCAATTGTGCCAGACGTTCTGGACATCGTCGTTGTCCTCGAACATGTCCAGCAGCTTCTGCATGTTCTTGATGTCCTCCTCATTGGTGAGTTTGACGGTTCCGTTCTGCGGCAGCATCTCCACCTGCGCCGAGAGCAGTTTATATCCCTTTTCCGTCAAGGCGTCCGCCACTCCGGCGACATCATCCACCCCGGTATAGACAGTCATGACTTCTCCGTCAGCTTCAAAGTCAGCAGCCCCTGCATCCAGGGCATCCATCATGACGGTGTCCTCATCAAGTTCTTCATCTTCATTGTCAATGACGATGACGCCCTTCTTGTCAAAGGACCAGGAAACACAGTTTGCAGGTCCCATATTGCCGCCGTATTTGTCGAAATAGTGCCGCATTTCGCCGGCAGTGCGGTTGCGGTTGTCAGTCATGGTCTCGACAATGACCGCCACACCCGAAGGGCCGTAGCCTTCATATACGATTTTTTCGTAGTTTTCGGTATTTCCTGAACCGATCGCCTTGTCAATCGTACGCTTGATATTGTCATTCGGCATATTGGCTGCTTTTGCCTTGGCAATTACGGCAGCCAGTCGGGAATTCGAGCGTGGATCGCCGCCCCCGCCCTCCTTAACCGCAACGATCATCTCGCGTGCGATCTTGGTAAAGGTCTGCGCACGCTTGGCGTCTGCAGCACCTTTTGTTTTCTGGATGTTATGCCATTTGGAATGTCCGGACATTATTCATTTACTCCTTTCGGGTTTTTATAACTGGATGGATTTTTCTTCTCTCCATATGCATTCCGGGAGAGTTTTATTTTTGCCTGGCTGGATTTTTTAACTCGCGGTACATTCTGAGATAGGATTGATATCTGCTTGCGGATATTCTTCCCTTCTCAACCTCGTTTTTTACTGCACAGTCAGGCTCTTTGTCATGTCTGCAGTCAGGAAAGCGGCACGCACCCACCGGAAACTCGGGAAAATGCAGAGCCAGCTCTTCACAGGAAAGCTTTGACAGCTGACGGATCTCAAGTGCTGCAAAACCGGGAGTATCCGCAACCCACCCTCCGTCAGGGAAAGGAAAGAGTCTGGTATGACGCGTTGTATGCTTTCCGCGGCCGTGTTTTTCGCTGAGCTCGCCGGTTTCCTGCTTCAGTTCAGGCACAAGAGCATTCAGCAGACTGGATTTTCCGACACCGGAATTGCCTGTAAAGACGGAAATGCCTCCCATGAGGATGCCCTTCAGTGCTTCAATCCCCTCGCCTGTCAGTGCACTTACGCAGCAGACGGGAAAACTGCAGTTCTTGAACGCAGCAAGGAGTTCCTGACCATCGTTCAGATCCGTCTTGTTCACACATAGCATGAAATCGCAGGCATTCTCACGGGCAACCACACTCATGCAGTCTACCAGAAACGGATCGGTCTCCGGTCGTGCCGCGGAAGCCACAAAAACGATACGGCTGATGTTTGCAAGGTTTGGTCGGATGAAGAGATTCCGGCGTTCGGCAATCGCCGTCAGAATACCGTTCCCAGGGTGATCCCTGTCCCATTCCCAGAACACCTGATCACCGGGTACCGGCTCTGTTCCGTTCAGGCGCAGTTTCCCCCGAGCCCTGCAGAGGACCATCTTTTCTCCTGTCCACACCTGATAAAAACTGCTGATAGCGCTGATCAGGAGACCGTCATTTTCGCTCATGAAGGCTCCTCCGGACCGTCAGAAACCGTCAGATAGATCATACTGTGCTCCTCCGCTGAAGAAAAAGCCTCGACGCTTTGGCCGATAACCGTTCCCGCCATCAGATCAGAATGCTCACGCTGACTCCAGCCATAGCTGAACCCGTTGGCTTCGATCTGCGAGATGGCGGCCTCCTCGGACAGACCGATCAGGTTGGGTACCGGCAGACTTCTTATCGCCGTTCCGCAGCTGACATAGACGTAGATGAGTGACCCGGTGGTAACCTCCAGACCGGCATCCGGATCTGTACGAATGACGCGGTCCCGCTCAATTGCCTCGGAATAGTTGTTAATCACTTCAATATAGAGTCCCACCTGCCTCAGCACGGCGGTTGCCGCACGGTAGTCCATATTGCTGACGTCCGGGACGGTCGCTACGGTATCTCCGATGCTGACGGACAGATTCACCTCCACGCCTCCCGGCGTTATCATGATGCTCCTGCCCGGATTGGGAGACTGAGACAGGATGGTGCCGGGAGCATGTTCCGGATCTACCAGATAGATTACATGAAAGGCGTAGGTTGACTGATATCCCGGGTCTGCAGCAATGGTACTGTAGTCCTGCCCGACAAAATCCGGAAGGGTTACGCGCACAGCCGGCGTAAACAGGTCTTTCAGCCAGAAATTCCAGAGGAAGCTCCCAATGGCCAGCGCCGAAAGAAGCACCAGAAAGCTGCCGAACAGCCATCCAGTCATCCCGGCGTTCTGCCGCAGGAACTGCCTCCTTTTTTTCACGCGTGCCTTTACCTCGGGGTCATTTCCCGGGTCCGGCACATCGATCTCCTCCGGTGATACGCTCTCCCGATCCTCCAGGAAGGCATCGATATCCTCTGTCAGTTCGTCGGCCGTCTGATAGCGGCGGCTCCGGTCGGCGCACATGGCTTTCAGGGTGATGCGCTCAAGTTCTGGCGGGAGGGAGGGATTCAATCCGACCATGGAAGGCGGATCGGCGTTCATGTGTTTTACCGCAATCTCCTGAATGCTGCTGCCAAGATAGGGCTTGCGTCCGGTAAACATCTCGAACATCACAACACCCAGAGAATAGATGTCGCTCCGTGGATCGGGATATTCGCCTCTCGCCTGCTCAGGCGCAATATAATGGATTGATCCGACAGCCTCGCCGTTGCTCTCGTAAAGCTCATTTCCCAGCGCTGCAATGCCGAAATCGGCCACCTTGATCGTACCGTCACGAAGCAGCATGATGTTGTGCGGTTTGATATCACGGTGAATAATGCCGCGGCTGTGTGCATGCGAAAGAGCACGGGCAATCTGGCGGCTGAAGTGCAGCGCTTCGTTCCAGGGAAGCTGGCCCTTTTTCTCCATATACTGAAGAAGTGTGACGCCGTCAACCAGCTCCATAACGATGTATTCAAGCGAATCGCTGTGGCTGACGTCATAGACAGCTACGATATTCGGGTGAGACAGCATGGCAACCGCATGCGACTCGGCACAGAAACGGCTGCGGATGCTTTCATCCTGCGCTGCATCCTCCCGCATGATTTTGACAGCTACGCTGCGGTTGAGGCGTAAATCCGTTGCCTTGTAGACCCAGGCCATGCCGCCTGCGCCGACCAGTGATTGAATCACATATCGCTCGTCCAGGGTCTGGCCGAGCCACTTTTTCATTTCCTGTTCTAACGTTTCCATACGATCATTGACACATTGTCCGGCGCACCGCGCGACAGTGCAAGATCCAGCAGATCCCTGCACGCAGATTCTGCATCCGCGGAATCGACAAGCACAGCCGTGATCTCCTCTTCCGGAACGATGTTTGAAAGGCCGTCCGAGCACAGCAGCAGCGAGTCACCGGGTGTAAGGCTGACCGGAAAGATGTCTGCTTCCACCAGGCTTTCAGAACCCAGCGCACGGGTGATCACGTTTTTCTGGGGATGGTGGACAGCCTGGTCCGGGGTGATAATCCCCGCATCCAGCAATTCTTCAACGAGCGAGTGATCTTTGGAGATCTGCCGGAGCACCCGCCGGTGGAGGAAATAGGCCCGGCTGTCGCCGACATTCAGGACATAGCCGCTGCCGTTGCGGCGCATGATAGCCGCAACCATGGTGGTGCCCATGCCGGTCAGGTTGTCGCCGAACTGGGAATAGGCAAAGGCAACGCCGTTTGCCTCCTCGCAGGCCTCACGCATAATGCGCGGATAGTCGCTCGGTCGGTTAGAATAATTCGTCAGATGGTTGTACACATAGTTTACGAAAGCCTTGCACGAAAGCTGACTGGCCAGACCGCCCGCATTTGCACCGCCCATGCCGTCGCAGAGCGCAAGAATGACGCAGGACGCTTTCTCACAGTTTTCAATCAGAAAGCTGTCCTGGTTTTCCGTTCTTGTTTTTCCCGGGTCTGTCAAGCCGAAACAGTTCATGTCCGATCCTCTTACATGGTCATTTGAGGCTTAATGATTTTTCATATGATTGCGGCGGAGCTGGCCGCAGGAGGCATCGATATCGCCGCCAAGGCTGCGTCTGACCGTTACATTGACGTTTTTTTCCTCCAGCATCGTCTGAAAATGCCGGATCACCGAAGGGGAAGACGGTGTCAGCCCTCTTTCAGCCACATAGTTCAGCGGGATCAGATTCACATGTGCCCCGAGCAATCCGGCAAGCCGGGCCAGCTGCTCAGCCTGTCGGTCCGAATCGTTGACACCGGCGATCATCGCATATTCGAAGGACAGGCGTCGGCCGGTCCTTTTGACATATTCTCTGCAGACCTCCGTCAGGAGCGTTATCCCGCAGTTGGAAGGCATGATCCGGGAGCGGGTCTCATCGTCCGGCGCATGCAGGGACACCGACAGCGTGATCGGAAGTTCCTCCTCGGCAAGACGCCGGATTCCCTCGGGCAGGCCGCAGGTCGATGCCGTAATGTGGCGCAGGCTGAGATTTCTGCCTTCCGGGTGGCTGACCAGACGCAGGAAGCGGATCACATTATCCAGATTATCCAGCGGCTCTCCGATACCCATCAGCACGATATTCGAGATTTTGACATTGTTTTCCAGTTCTGTGAACAGCACCTCATCCAGCATTTCACCCGCCGTCAGCGAGCGGATCAGCCCCCCGATCGTTGAGGCGCAGAAAGCGCAGCCCTGTCGGCAGCCGACCTGGCTGGAGATGCAGACGGAATTGCCGTAGCGATAACGCATCAGAACCGTCTCGACACAGTTGCCGTCCTGAAGGCCCCACAGGAATTTTCCTGTTCCGTCCAGTGCGGAAGTCTGTGCCCTGAGGAGCACGGGCGCTGTCAGGCTGAACTGCTGTGCCAGCGTTTCGCGCAGCTCTTTCGGGAGATTGCTCATCTGGGAGAAGTCGCGTACACCCGCTTTCAGCCAGCTGCTGATCTGTTTTGCGCGAAAGGCCGGCTGGCCGAGAGAGACGATCTGTTCCTTCAGTTCTTCCGGAGTCAGAGACAGGATATCCGTCATAGCTGTTTCCTCAGTTTTGCGGCAAAGAAGCCGTCATTTCCGTTCTGCTGCGGCCATGATCGCATGATCCCCTCTTTGCAGAGTTCCGAAGCCGCCGAACTGGTATCTGGAGAATAGTCTGCATGCCTGCCGAGGAAATCGCAAACCTGGTCTTCATCCTCTTCCCGAAGTACCGAACAGGTGGAGTACAGCAGCAGGCCGCCGGGCTTCACATAGCGGGACAGATTGTTCAAAATCGCCTGCTGGATCGGGAGCAGTGAGAAAAGCTCTTCCTCTTTCTTCTCCCGGATTTCGGGATGCCGGCGGATGATGCCGGTGCCGGTGCAGGGCACGTCCGCCAGAACGCAGTCAAACCGCCCCTCCCAATCCGGGCGAAAAACATCGGCATCCTGCAGGCAGACTGCGATGTTCATCTGCATGCGGGAGAAGTTTTCACGGCATCTTGCAAGCCGCTTTTCACTGATGTCACAGGCGGTAACCTCGGCCCCGTCCAGCGCGGCGGCCATGCTCTTGCCGCCGGGCGCCGAGCAGGCGTCAAGGACACGCATGCCGGGTGCAAGGCTGCAGATCCGAACTGCCGCGCGTGCAGCATCGTCCTGCACATAGAAAAGTCCCTCATCATAGCCGGGAAGCGCCGCCGGGTCGCAGGAGCGGATCAGGACCGAGTCCAGCTCCCGGTTCAGGTCCAGAACCGCAATCCCCTTTTCTTTGAGCAGAGCAAGATAAACGTCCGCGCTGCATCTCTGCGTATTCAGCTGCAGACGCAGATCCGGACGGACCTGGTTTGCGGACAGAAACGCCTCGGTAAAACTCTCGCCGAAATCACGCACCAGACGCGAATAGACCCAGTCGGGATGACTGTATCGGACGGCGGGTTCCCGGATTTCGATCCGATCCTTCCCGCGCGACAGATTGCGCAGGACCGCGTTGACAAAACCGGCGGCAAAGGAGCATTTCTGCAATCTGCAGAGAGAGACCGCGTCGTTTACCGCAGCCGAATCCGGCACCCTGTCAAGAAACAGAATCTGGAAGGCGGACATTCTCAGGATCTCCCGGACCGCGCATTGAAGCTCCCGAACGCCGGTCCTGACATGGCTGTCCAGAACCGCGTCGAGGAAACGGCCGTTCTGAACCGTGCCGAAGGCGATCTGATCGGCAAGGCGGCGGTTTTCGGGCTGCTCGCAGCTTGCGTTCAGGAGCCTGCCGTCCTTCCGATAGCGCAGCAGGATCCGCAGCGCATCCGATCTTGCCGGGGAAACGGCCGGCGATGCGGAAGAGGTCCCTTTTCGGAAGCGGTGATCAAGCGGTGATTTCATGGGTTGAGCGGGTGGCCGCGCAGATAATCGGCGGCGGACATGCGCTTTTTCCCGGGCGCCTGCAGTTCGTTAATAAATAAACAATGTCCGTCACCGCAGGCGACCTCGATCCCCTGTTTGCCTGCAGACAGCACTTTCCCCGTTGTTTCGGCGTTGTAACGGTCAATGGTTCGGTCGCTGTACGCGGCAGAGAAGACCTTGACGGTGGTTCCGCCGAGCTCCATGGTCGCACAGGGCCAGGGCTGCAGGCCGTAAACCCATTTGACGATTTCCCGCGCGGATTTTGTCCAGTCGATGGGCGACATGCTTTTATCCAGGCGGGTCACATAGGTCGCCTCTTCGGGGTTCTGCGGCGTGCGGGGCGCAGTGCCGCTGTCGAGATCCCGCAGCGTGCGGGACAGCAGACCGGCGCCGATCACCTTCAGGCGGTCATAGAGCTCGCCCGATGTCTCGAACTCACCGATCTCGGTCTTCTCGGTATAGATGATATCGCCGGCGTCCATATCAGCCACCAGATGAAAGGTCGTGACGCCGGTCTCGCGGTCGCCGTTCAGCACAGCCCACTGGATCGGCGCGGCGCCGCGGTACTTCGGCAGGATGGAGCCGTGAAGGTTGACCGCCCCGAGCCGGGCAGACGCGAGCACCGCGTCGGGAAGGATCTTCCCGTAGGCCACAACGGCAATGATGTCGGCTGAAAAAGCCCGCAGCTGATCAACGACCTGTTCATCCCGGAAGGTCGTCGGCTGGATGACCGGGATGCCGTGCTCGAGCGCACAGGCCTTGACCGGAGAGACAGAAAGCTCCATCCCTCTCCCCTTCGCTTTGTCCGGCTGGGTATAGACGGCGCAGATCTCAAAGCCGTCGGCAATGAGCCGCCGGAGCGAAGCCTCGGCAAAGTCGGGAGTGCCCATAAAGACGACACGCATCTCAGTCGGTCTCCTCCTCGCTGCTGTCTTCGCCGCTCATGGCCTTGATCTCTTCCTCGGTGAGCATGCGCTCAGCCTTGTCGGTGAAGACGATGCCCTCAAGGTGGTCGACCTCATGGCAGAAGCAGCGGGCGGTCAGGCCTTCGCCGGTGACCTCAAAGAAGTTGCCGCTGCGGTCCTGGGCGCGTACCGTCACTTTTGCCGGGCGCGTAACGATGCCGAATTCGCCGGGGACGCTGAGACAGCCCTCGGCCTCATGCTGTTCGCCCTCGGCGGCAATGATCTCGGGGTTCAGAAGCTCGATCACATACGGCTCCTCCCCCTCGGGGACATTGGTCTCCAGGACCAGCACCGCGCGGCGCAGCACACCCACCTGGGGTGCGGCAAGGCCGACGCCGTCGGCGTTTGAGAGCGTCTCGTGCATGTCGTCAAGCAATTGGAAAAGGCGGTCGTTGAAGGCGGTGATCGGCCGGCATTTTTTGTGCAGGCCGGGGTCCTCGTCCGTCAATATTTTTCTCAGAGCCATAGAAAAACTCCTTCAGAGTAAAATAGGATGTCAGGACGGTCAGTCCGTCGGGTCGTTGTCGATGTAAAAGCTGACTTTGCGCATTTCCCTGTCCCGACTGCAGGCGCTCAGGGCAGCGGAGAGAATCCGCCGAGTATTCCTGGTCGCACGGCAGCTGAGAAACAGGCGGTAGCGGTAGCGGTCACTGATCTTCACCACCGGGAAGGGTACGGGTCCGAGAATCTCGACTCCGTCCTCGGGAGAAAACATGCCCTGCAGCATGGTTTTTGCCTTCATGAGCGCAAGGATCACCCGCTGCTCATCGGGGCCCGAGGCGGAAAAACCGATGCGGTCGGAAAAGGGCGGGGCATGCTGGAGGCGGCGCATTTCGATCTCCTGCAGGTAAAAGGACTCGTAATCCTGCCGGGCCGCAAGGCGGATGATCTCGTTTTCGGGCGTGAAGGTCTGGATATAGGCCTCGCCGCTTTTCTCACCGCGGCCGCAGCGCCCGATCACCTGGGTCAGCAGGGAGAATGTATGCTCGCCGGCACGGAAGTCGCTGCAGTAAAGGCTCTGATCGGCGGAAAGGACGCCCACCAGCGTCACATTGTCGAAATTCAGGCCCTTGGCAATCATCTGGGTACCGATCATGAGGGGGATCTTCTCGTCGGTAAAGCGCTGAAACAACTGACGGTGGGAGACCGCGGCATTCACGGAATCGGCGTCTACGCGCAGAATCCCGGTGTCCGGAAAAGCCCTGCGCAGTTCCTCCTCGGCCATCTGGGTTCCCGCGCCGAGGAAGCGAAAGCTCCCGCCGCATTCGGGGCAGACCGGCGGCAGCGGAATGCTCTTGCCGCAGTAGTGGCAGATGAGCCGACGCCGGTTGGCATGCCAGGTCATGGAGACCGAACAGTGATCGCAGCGATAGGTATAGCCGCAGACACTGCAGGCAACCACCTTGCTGCTGCCGCGGCGGTTCAGGAACAGGATGGACTGTTCCCCGCGCTCGATGCGCTGCAGAATCGCCTCCCGGAGCGGAACGCTCAGGAGAGAGCCGTTGCCGCTGCGGAGCTCCTGCTTCATATCGACCAGGTGCACCGCCGGCAGAGGTTTCAGATTGTAGCGCTCGTGCAGGCGAAAGAAGCCGTATTCCCCCGTCTCCGCGCGCCAGCGGCTGCCGAGGTCGGGGGTCGCCGAACCCAGTACCAGGGCTGCCTGATTCTGATGGCATCGGAATCGGGCGATATCCCGGGCATGGTAACGGGGATTCGTCTCGGAGCGGTAGCTGTCCTCCTGCTCTTCATCCATCAGGATCAGACCGAGATTCTGTACGGGAGCAAACACCGCACTGCGCGTGCCGATGACAAGGCGCGCAGCGCCCCGCTGGATACGCTTCCACTCGTCACAGCGCTCGCCGGAGGAAAGGCCGCTGTGCATGACGGCAACCTCGTCGCCGAACCAGGCGCTGAAACGGGCAAGCATCTGCGGCGTCAGGGAAATTTCGGGCACAAGCAGGACCGCGCCCTTTCCCTGCTGCAGGCTTTCGGCGATCAGGTGGGCGTAAATGCTGGTCTTGCCGCTTCCGGTCACGCCGGAGAGCAGCGAAACCCGGCTCTCACCGCAGCCGAGGGTTTCGAGGAGGCCCTGAAAGACCGCCTCCTGCTCGTCATTCAGCGTCGGCAGGGGCATTCTCTCCGCACTCTCTGTCTGCGGACGGCGGAGGACCTCCTGCTGAAAGATCTCGATGAGGCCAAGCTCACGGAGCCGGTTCAGCGTCGGGCGGCCTGCGCCGGTATGGGAGAGGAGATCGGAAACGGAAAGCAGTTCAAAACTGCAGAGCAGATCCAGGATCTCCGCCTGTCGGGGGGAGCGCCTGCGCTTTTCAGCTGCATACTCGGAGGCCTCGTCGGCGGAAACCGCAAGCCGGACCAGTTCCAGGGACGCATCCCGGTTCCGGCGCCTGCCGCTTTTATCCAGACAGAAGCCGGCCGGGAGCATGGTGCGCAGCGCCTGATAGACGGTGCAGAAATAGCGCTCGCGCATGAAGTAGGCGAGCTGCAGCTGTTCGCGTCCGAGAAGCGGTTTCTCATCGGCAACGCGAAGGATCGCCTTGCAGTCCGGATAGCCGCTTTCCTCCGACAGGGCAAGAACAAAAGCCTCGGTGACGCGGTTTCCGCTGCCGAAAGGCACGAAAACGCGGGTGCCCGGAACGACGCCGTCCTGCAGGCTGTCGGGAATCCGATAGTCATATGGACGGTCGATCGCAACCTGCAGGGAGGCAAGAGCCACACTGGCAAACATGGCAGCTTTGCGTTCCGGCGTTCGGCTCAGCGGATGGTCAGCTTTCCGGTATAGACCTCGTCAATTGCCGCAGAGACCGGCTTCTTGTCCAGCGTGACGGTATGGTCCTCGGCTTCGGCCGCCAGAACGCGTGCACGGCGGGCAACAAGGTTTACAAGCTGATAGCGGCTGCCGACTTTGTCAACAAGTTCGGCAACAGGAGGATAAAGCATCATGGTTGTATATTCCTTTCTCAACGAGATGATAGATAACAGTAAAAATAAGCGAAGTCTGACTCACCCCAGAAGTCTCTGCCGTTTTGCGGCAAGGGAAGGCAGTGCCCCTGGTCCAGCTCCTGCGGCCGCAAAGGATTTGAGCAGTCTTACTGCCTCATATATCCTGTATTGATCGCAGAACTGAGGGCGCTATTCCGCCAGGCGGAGGAGGGTGGGGCGGTCGAAGCGGCACTGTTCGGCGGTGAGGATGGCACGGAAGCGGTCGGCCGCAAGAGCAGCGTCATCATTGACGATCAGATAGTCGTAGAAATCGGCCTCCTGTATCTCCTGACGGGCGCGGGCAATGCGGGCGTCAATGACCTCTTTGGTGTCGGTCCCGCGCGTTTCCAATCGGTGCCGGAGTTCGGCCATGGAGGGCGGCACGATGAAGACGGAAACCGCCTCGGGCATCTTTTCACGGACCTGGCGGGCCCCCTGAATCTCGATGTCCAGAATCACATGGAAGCCTTTTTCCAGCTGCTGCTCCACATAGGCGCGGGGCGTGCCGTAGGAATGGTTGACATAGCCGGCATGCTCGAGCAGTTCCCCTGCGGCAGCCATCTCGTCAAAACGCTCCTGCGTGATGAAGAAGTATTCCCTTCCGTGCTGTTCGCCGGGACGCGGCGCGCGGGTGGTGACCGAAGTGGAGAAGCAGACATCCTGCCTGCCCTCGATGGCCCGGAAGACAACGGTGCTCTTTCCGGCTCCGGAAGGACCAGAGATAATGATCAGTTTTCCCCTGCTGATGGCAATCTTCCTCCCTCCTGAATGAGATTCAGCTGTTTCATGAGTTCTTCGGGACTCTGGGCCGACAGGATCAGGTGGCCGGAGTTCATGAGCAGGACCGAGCGGGTACTCCTGCCGAAGGAGGCATCCACCAGCAGGCCCTTCTCCCGTCCGTCGGCAATCAGACGCTTGATGGGCGCCGAGTCCGGCGACAGGACGGCAACCGTCTTGTCGGCCGACAGATAATTGCCGAAGCCGATGGGCAGAAAACGGTTCCGGTCACTCAATGTTCTGCACCTGCTCCCGAACCTTCTCGATCTCGGATTTGAGATCGACGACCAGATAGGCGATCTCCGAATCCTGGCACTTGGAGCCGATGGTGTTCGCCTCGCGGTTGAATTCCTGAATCAGGAAGTCCAGCTTCCGGCCGATGGGAGAGCCCTCCTGCAGCATGCGGCGGAACTGGGAAAGATGGCTGTGCAGACGGACGGTCTCTTCATCGGTCGCGATGCGGTCGGCATAGAGCGCAGCCTCAGCAACGATGCGGTCCTCCAGAATACCGGTTTCGGACAGGACCTCGTCCATTTTGTCGCGGAGGCGTCTGCGGTAGGCAGCCAGAGTCTGCGGCGCCTGTTCCTCGATGGAAGCGAGCAGCTCCTCCATGCGGTCCGCCTTTTTCAGAAGGTCCTCGCGGATTTTCTCGCCCTCGCGTTCACGCATGCAGTTAAAGTCAGAAACCGCCGCCTCCAGGAGCGGCCGAAGGCCTTCGCAGAACTGCTCCTGATTGACCTCCAGCTTTTCCGCCGTCAGGACGTCCGGGAAGCGGGCGATGTCCAGAGCCGACAGGCCGGCAGGCAGTTCAAGCAGACCGCCGATCCCGTCGACGGCGTCAAAATACGCCTGCGCAAGCTTTTCATTCACGCGGATGCGGGTCCTGTCCCCTTCATCGAGATCGAGCGTAAAGAAAACATCCACCTTGCCGCGCCCGATCCGCTCCTGAAGGAAGCTTTTGACAAAGCTCTCGGCAAACAGGAAGCCCCGGGGCAGCTTGATGCCGAGGTCCAGATAGCGGTTGTTTACGCTGCGGAGCTCGACAGACAAAGCAAGGCCGGACGCAGTCCCTTTGGCAGCGCCGAAGCCGGTCATACTTCTGATCATATTCATCCTCCTTCATTGGGCGTGGAGTGCCCGACTTTGGATTTCTGCACAACGCGGACAAGAAACCAGTACCTCGCACGGACATTTCCGCGCCGCGCTTGATAAGCGGGAGAATGCAGGTCCGTTATGAAATAATATCAAAGCGGATTGGATTCTCCGCCGTTTTGCGTTTCTGGGAGCGGATCAGCAGGAGGGCCGCCGGGATCAGGCAGAGGAAGCTGATGAGAATGGACAGGCCCTCCGAGGCCCCGAGGAGCCTGGCCGCAGCAAAGCCCAGGACGAAGAACAGCAGCGGCACAATGTAAACCAGCAGCGCCGCAGAATAGACCCTGCCGCTCTCGGTGGAGATGGTGACCTTCTGCCCGGGTGCGGCGTTGATGAGATTTCTGGCAAACGCCCGGAGCTCGGACTGATAGATGCAGCTTTCACAGCTGCCGCAGCTGCCGCCGCAGGCGGTGGGGCGCTTAACCAGCACCTCCGCCATCTGATTGGGCAGCGTACGAATCACGATAGCTTCCTGTGTCATTGGTAGTCACGTCCTTTTTTTCAGAACGGTCGATATTCACCGAAATGGTGTACTTTCCGATGGCGCCCACATCCGAGACGCCGTCACAGTAAATCTTCACCGGCGCCATGAAGGGTCCGCTGGAGTCCTTGTAATCCGTCAGGTCGGCCACGGCGCGGATGCTTTCGGCGGTCAGGCTTTCCAGCTTCTCCGCTGCGCCGCGGATGACGACCTCGAGACTCTCGGTTTCGATCTCAACATTGGCGTTTTCGGGTCCGTTGATGACGGAGATGTTCTTTACATTGTAGGAAGCCGTTTCCAGGCCCACGATCTCGACATCCACTCTGGCTTCGGTGGCTCCGCTGATGTTGCGCAGCGTGTTGTCGTATTGAATCGGATAGGTTTCGGAGAAGGTGCTGCGGAAATCGGTCAGGTCGATGGTCGTCAGGACGATCTGGTTCAGGCCTGCCAGAATGGCGGAATCACCCGTAAGCTTGATCCGGTCCGGCGTAATGGTTATCTTGGTATTCTCGGCGGTAGCTCCCGCGCCATCCAGCACCGAAACCGCCAGAGGAACTTCCTTCACCTCCATAATAGGAAGGCTTGCCTCGACCGTCTCCTCGCTTCCGGTCAGATACTCGGTGGGAACCGGGTCGCCGTCAGCATTCATCAGGGTGAAGGGGACCTCCTCCGTATAGGAGGACTCGACCGTCTTGCCCGAGCCGAAGCTGACCCAGGCATAGGAGATATCCTTCAGATAGGCATCCGGGCCGGATATGGTAACCGTGGCCGGGTTGAAAACCGGCGATTCGGCCATGTAGCCGGATGCCAGCTGACCCTCGAAGCCGCCGCGGACGGGCACAGAAATCGTATTCTGGTTGGAAACCATGAAATTGACCGTCTCGGGGCTGTAGGAAGTCACGGTCAGGTAGCGCGTCTCCGTTCCCTCGGGATAGATGATCTTGTATTTCATGGCGGCATAGGCAGCCCTGGTCAGCTTGCTGACATCCACCTGGGCAGTCAGATCTTCCGAATTCAGTGCGTCCACGATCCGACGCGGACCGCGGATCTCGACCCGGACGCTGTTGGTCTCGACATCGGTGACGATCAGATTCCTGCTGCTCAGCAGAAGGTCATCGCCTGTAATCTCGACCGGAATGCCGCGGAAAACCTGGGTCACCGTGGCCGTCTCGGTGCTGACCACATAGGTCCAGATGGAAAGCGAGATCAGCAGAGAGAGAAGCATCCACAGCGGTTTGCTGTCCAGGATCGACCTTGCAGAAGACTTATTCTTCTTCATCGCGATCCTCCCTTTTCAGGCGGCGCAGAGCAATGGACATTTTTTCCTTCCACGTCTTCGGTTCCTCATCAATGAATAGTTCGTTATGCAGAAGCTGGGTCAGGGCGGCGGCGTTCAGGTGCCTCTTTAGCATGCCGTCGATGGCCAGGGAGATCGCACCCGACTCCTCGGAAACGATGATCACGACGGCGTCGGACTCTTCACTCAGGCCGATACCAGCGCGATGCCGCATACCCAGGTCCTTGCTCAGATTGGTGTTTTTGGTCAGGGGAAGGACGCAGCCGGCAGCAGCGATCCGCGCATCCCGTATAATCACGGCACCGTCGTGCAGCGGCGCCTTGTTGTAGAACAGGTTTTTCAGCAGTTCGGCCGTGACATCGGCATTGACCAGCGTCCCCGTATTCACGATGGAACCGAGGTCCACATCGCGCTGGAAGATGATCAGCGCACCCGTATGGGATTCGGACATATCGGTGCAGGCGAGCACGGTCTGGGCGATGGCGGTCTCCATGGCCGGGGTGGAAATGCTGCGGTTCGTGGACAGGCTGCTGCCCACCCGCTCGAGCAGACGGCGCAGCTCCGGCTGAAAGAGTACCACAAGGGCAATCAGGCCGAGCTCCATCGCCTTTCGCAGCAGATAGTTGATCATGGTCAGGCCGAACAGGTAGGACAGCACCAGGACAACAAGCAACAGAAGGATGGCCCGCGCGACATTCTTGGAATTGGTGCGGCGGACAATTTCGATGGTTTTATAGATCAGATAGGCAACGATCAGAATGTCGATCGCATCCGAAACGCCGATGGTCCGGATGTAGCTGACCGCGTTATTCAGGAGATTGGCAATTGCCTCCATGAAGCGCTCCTTCCATCAAAGGCAGGAATGGATAAAAATAATGGATTATTATATTTCAAATATACGGAAAGATCAAGACTTTTGCAAAGGATCGCCTGGCGCATTCCCCTATTCGTTGTGGTTAAAGGCACGCAGCTCGAGCCCCGGATTCTTGGAGAAGGCCCAGTCGATGCACCAGGAAGAAGTGAACAGCAGCAGATTGTTCCCGCGGAAATCCTGCACCCAGCGGGTATCGCTGGTCAGGTTCAGGGAAGAGACATCCACGTCGCCGACGATCCACCGGATTATCTCGTAGGGCAGAGCGCGGCGCCGGATCTCGACCCCGTATTCGGTACGCAGCCGGTATTCCAGCACCTCAAACTGCAGCACGCCGACGACGCCGACAATCACCTCTTCCACGCCGGTATGCGGCTCATGAAAGATCTGAATGGCGCCCTCCTGGGCGATCTGCAGAATCCCCTTTTCAAACTGCTTGCGCTTCATGGTGTCAATGCGCTCGACCGAGGCAAAATGCTCGGGTGCGAAGCTCGGAATCCCCTCGTAGCGGATGTCGGCGTCCTTCTCGCAGACGGTATCCCCGATGGAGAAGATGCCCGGATCGAAAACACCGATGATGTCGCCAGCGTAGGCCACATCGATGACCGCCCGGTCGGAGGCCATCAGCTGCTGCGGCTGTGGCAGGCGCAAAAGCTTCCCGCCCTGGACATGGAGATATTCCTTTTCCCGGTCAAAGCGGCCGGAGCAGATGCGCATGAAGGCGATCCGGTCACGGTGGGCCTTGTTCATATTCGCCTGAATCTTGAAGACAAAGGCCGAAAAGACATCCGAGTCCGGCCGGATTTCTTCCGTCCCGGAGAGACGCGGCAGCGGGGGCGATGCCATCTCGAGAAAGGCCTTCAGGAAAGGCTCAACGCCGAAGTTGTTCAGGGCAGAGCCGAAGAACACCGGGCTCAGCAGGCCCTCCCGGACAGCCTCGAGGTCAAAGTCATAGCCGGCGCCGTCAACGAGCTCGATATCATCGGTAAGCGTCCTGCGAAGGCGCTCGCCGATCAGCTCATCCAGCAGCGCCGTATCGTCCAGCGAGCAGTCGACAGCCTGAATACGGCTCTGGCCGCTGTGAAACTCGGTAAAGGCGAGAATCCTCCGCGCCTGGCGGTCGTAGACGCCCTTGAAATCCTGTCCGCAGCCGATGGGCCAGTTCATGGGATAGGTGCCGATGCCGAATTCCTTCTCCAGCTCCTCCAGCAGATCATAGGGGCTGCGCGCCTCACGGTCCAGCTTGTTGATGAAGGTGAAGATGGGAATATGCCGCATGGCGCAGATGCGGAAGAGCTTTCTCGTCTGCGGCTCAATGCCCTTCGCCGCGTCAATGACCATGACGGCGGAGTCGGCGGCCATGAGGGTGCGGTAGGTGTCCTCCGAAAAGTCCTGATGTCCGGGGGTATCGAGGATGTTGATGCAGTATCCGTCGTATTCAAACTGCATGACAGACGACGTGACCGAGATGCCGCGCTGTTTTTCCAGCTCCATCCAGTCGGAGACGGCGTGACGGGCCGAGGCCTTGCCCTTGACGGAACCAGCCTGCTGAATGGCACCTCCGTAAAGCAGCAGCTTTTCCGTGAGCGTCGTTTTGCCGGCGTCCGGGTGCGAGATGATCGCAAAGGTGCGGCGCCTGTTGATTTCTTCTTTCCAGTTGGCCATTTCCATCTTCTCCGCAATAATCAGTGTATCCGAATGATTTTACCACAGCCGCAGAAGAAATGCAAACAATAGACGCAAAATCTTGAAGAAAAATCGCAGGCATGTTATAATGCCGCCATGGATAACGAACAATTCAAAACTGAATATGTCTCCGCGCGGAGGGCCTGGCTGGAGCACCGGTTTTCCGGGCTGAACCCCATGCAGCGGCAGGCCGTGCTGGCGACGGAGGGGCCGGTGCTGATCCTGGCGGGTGCCGGCAGCGGCAAAACGACGGTGCTGATCCAGCGCATCGCGAACCTGCTGCGCTTCGGAGCGGCCTCGGATTCTGAGCAGCTACCGCCCGATGCGGATGAAAAGGGCCTGGAGGCGCTGCGCAGTCTGAGCCCGGAGGCGGAGCCGTATGCCGTTCTGGACCCGGTCAGGCCCTGGCGCATTCTCGCCATCACCTTTACGAACAAGGCGGCGCAGGAGCTGAAGCTGCGTCTCGAAAAGCTGCTGAACGAGGGTGCGGACGACATCTGGGCCTGCACCTTCCATTCCGCCTGCCTGCGCATCCTGCGAAAGGAGGCCGAGCTGCTGGGCTATGAGAGCGGTTTCAGCATTTACGACACGGCGGACAGCCAGTCGCTGATGAAGCAGATTTTGAAGGACCGGAATCTGGATGAGAAGGTCTATCAGCCGCGCTCGGTCCTCAGCGAGATCAGCCGGGCCAAGGACGCCCGGGTGCTGCCGGAGGAGTACGAGAAGAACGCCCGGGCCGGCGGCAACCTGCGCAGCATGCGCGTTGCGGAGCTCTACGGTGAATACACCCGCCGCCTGTTTGCGGCAAACGCGATGGACTTTGACGATCTGATTTTGAACACCGTCCTGCTGCTGGACCGTTACGAGGATCGCCGCCTTTACTGGCAGCAGCGCTTCTCGTACATCATGGTGGACGAGTATCAGGACACCAACCATCTGCAGTATCTGCTGATCTCTCTGCTGGCCGGAGGGCACGGAAACCTCTGTGTGGTCGGGGACGACGACCAGAGCATCTACCGTTTCCGCGGGGCAACGATCGAAAACATCCTGTCCTTCGAGCAGCAGTTTCCCGGCTGCCGCAGCATCCGGCTCGAGCAGAACTACCGTAGTACGGAACAAATCCTGGACGTGGCCAACAAGGTCATCCGGCACAACACCGGACGCAAGGGCAAGGAGCTCTGGACCTCGCTGGGCAGCGGTGAGGACGTCAGGGTCTGCCGTCTGTATGACGAGAACGAGGAAGCGTCGGCCGTCGCCTCGGACATCCTTGCCGACTATTCCAGGGGAATGCAGTGGCAGGATCACGCGATCCTCTACCGCATGAACGCGCAGTCCAGCCAGTTTGAATTTGCCTTCAAGCGCAACGGCATCCCCTACCGCGTCATCGGCGGGGCGCGCTTTTTCGACCGGGCTGAGATCAAGGACATGCTATCGTATCTCAGCATCATCCAGGACCCGAAGGATGAGCTCCGCCTGATGCGCATTCTGAATGTCCCGCCCCGCGGCATCGGTGCAAAGAGCGTGGAAACCGCGCGCAGCCTGGCCCTGCAGGAGGGAAAGCCGCTGTTCGAGATTCTGGAGAAGGCCGAGAATTACCCGGAGCTGTCGAGACCTGCACTGCGCATGCGGGAATTTGCCGGCATGATCCGGGATCTGCAGGAAACGAAGCTCGGCTGTGCCGAACTGTACGACCTGGTGCTGGAGAAAAGCGGATATCTGCGCATGCTGGAGGAATCGAAGGACCCGAAGGATCAGAGCCGGATCGAGAACGTCCGGGAGCTCAAGACCAGCATGCTGGGCTTTGAAAACGAAACCGGCGACAGCAGCCTGCAGGCCTATCTGGAAAACATCGCCCTGTACACCGACCTCGATGACATGGACCGCAGTGAGGACAGCGTGGTGCTGATGACGATACACAGTGCGAAAGGGCTGGAGTTCCCCGTCGTATACGTCGTCGGAATGGAGGAGGGCATCTTCCCCGGCATCCGTGCCATCGGAGAAGCGGATGAAATGGAGGAGGAGCGGCGGCTCTGCTACGTCGCCTTCACGCGGGCAAAGAAAAAGCTGGTCCTGACCCATGCGCGGCAGCGCATGCTCTTCGGGCGTACAACCGCCAACCGGGTAAGCCGTTTTCTGGAAGAGTCGGAGCTGGTTTCTGGGCGCGAAGAGAGCGAGCGCCGCAGCGCCGTCAGGAGCGCTGACTGGGAGGATTTCCAGGATGAAACCCGCGGAGATCCGTGGAGGAAGGCGTCTGTACAGCCGACATCGGGCAGGAAGCCCGAAGGGCGCAGTTCCTTCCCCCTTCGCCGCAAGCCGGAAACCTCGTCGGGGGATGCTTCCGCACCAGTCCTTCAGCTCCGTGTCGGACAGACTGTCACGCACAAGGCCTTCGGTAAGGGCACCGTGACCAAGATGACCCCGATGGGCGGCGACCATCTGATCGAAATCCAGTTTGAGTCCGTCGGCAACAAAAAGCTGATGCTGAAAACGGCCTCCCGCTTCCTTCAGCCGGCCGAATAACCGCGCCCGACTTTGGATTGCTGCCGCTGCGCGGAATACGCTACAGTTTTATAAACTGTTCATTTTTATCAAAAATCTTTGTGCTATAATTTCACCAATCTGACAAAAATTGAAAGGAGATTTTCATCATGAATGTTCAGAGCATACTTGACAGCATCAAAGAGCTGGTCAAGGAAGGCAACGTTGCACGCATCGTTGTCAAGAAGGGCAAAAAAGAGGTTCTCAGCTTCCCCCTGACCGTGGGTGTCGCCGGTGCAGCGATCGGCCTGCTTTGGGCCAGACTGCCGCTGGTGGCTGCGGTCCTGGTAACGCTCGGCTCAGGCTGTGTCGTTGAAGTCGTGAAGGCAGACGGCGAGGTCGTCAATGTCGTCGACGAGGACAGCGGCAAGAAGGTCCGTGACTTTGCCGCCCAGACCGTAGAGAAGGTCAAGGAGAACATCCCCGTCAGCATCAAGGTCGACATCCAGGAGGAGGAAGCCAAGGCTGCCGATGCCGACGCCGAGTTCGCCGAGGTCGTCGCCAAGGAAGAGCCGAAGGAAGAGGTCAAAGAAGAGCCGAAGGAAGAGCCCAAAGCCGCCCCCAAGAAGGCCCCCAGAAAAACAACAGCCAAGAAGGCGCCGAAGGACGAGCCCAAAGCATAAAACCTGTCAAAAAGAAGCTTCCCTCCCGTAAGGGAGGGAGGCTTTCTTTCACTGTGAGGAAGCATGAAGCAGTTAAGTGTCGGAAAAAACGATGAAGGCCAGCGGCTGGACCGCTTTGTCAGCAAGGCAGTTCCCCTGCTGCCGGACAGCCTTCTGCACAAATACATCCGCCTGAAGCGCATCAAGCTGAACGGCAAGGCGGCCAAGGAAGACACGCGTCTGCAGTTCGGTGACGAGATCAGCCTCTATATTGCCGACGAGTTTTTCGAGACCCCCAGTGAGGAGAACGCCTGGCGGAAAATCTCGAAGCCCAGGCTGGACATTCTGTATGAGGACGAAAACATCCTGCTGGCGGACAAAAAGCCCGGCGTTCTGTGTCACAGCGCGGGGAAATGGGACTACAACACGCTGATCGCCAATATCCAGGCCTATCTTGCCGGAAAGGGCGAATGGAACAGCCGGGACGAGAACGCCTTTGCGCCGGCCCTCTGCAACCGCATTGACCGCAACACCGGCGGCATCGTCATCGCCGCGAAGAACGCCGAAGCCCTGCGCATTATGAACGACAAAATCCGCGACCGCGAGATCAGCAAATACTATCTCTGCGCCCTCTGCGGCAGGCCGAAGCCGGAAGCCGGCACGCTGGAGAACGAACTATTCAAGGATGCCGTCAAAAACCAGGTCTATGTGAAGAACCGCCCGGAGCCTGGCTCGCGGCATGCCGTGACGGAGTACCGCGTTCTCGCATCGAAAAACGGCCTGTCGCTGGCGGAATGCCGGCTGCTGACCGGGCGGACGCACCAGATCCGCGTACAGATGGCGCATGCGGGATGGCCCCTGCTGGGCGACGGGAAATACGGCCGCGAGCAGGTGAACCGGAAGTATCACGAGTCCGGGCAGGCCCTGTATTCGTGGCGCATCCGCTTTGACTTCCCTACCGACGCCGGCATTCTGAACGGCCTGAAGGGGAAAGAATTCTGTCTTAAGAAGGAAGACATCCCGTTTGTAAAAAAATACTTCCTGTAAGAATAAAAAATGGAGGGTTTGCCTGTGAATATGATCTGTTTCGACCTGGAAGGGGTCCTTGTTCCGGAAATCTGGATTGCCTTTTCCGAGGTAAGCGGTATTCCCGAGCTTCGCCGTACGACGCGCGACGAGCCGGATTATGACAAGCTCATGCGCTGGCGCATGGGGATTCTGCGCGAGCACGGCCTCGGCATCCGGGAAATCCAGGACACGATCGCCAAAATCGATCCCCTGCCCGGTGCGAAAGAGTTTCTCGACGAACTGCGCAGCTTTCAGCAGGCGGTCATCATCAGCGACACCTTTACCCAGTTTGCCGGCCCCCTGACGGAAAAGCTTGGCAGGCCGACCCTGTTCTGCAACGAGCTGGTGATCGGATCGGACGGCATGATCGAAGGCTTTCATCTGCGGATCAAGGATACGAAGCTTGCGACCGTAAAGGCCTTCCAGTCGATCGGCTATGAAACCATCGCCGTCGGCGACAGCTATAACGACCTTGACATGCTGAAAGCCAGCAAAACCGGCATTCTTTTCCGTTCTACCGAAGCCATCATCCGGGATCACCCTGAGCTTCCCGCCTGCGAGACCTATGACGAGCTGATGGCCGCCATCAAGGCCGCGCTGTAAGAGCAGTGCTGCTGCTCTTACATAAAAAAAACAGCCCGGGGGGCTGTTTTTTTATGTCACGGAATAGGTTTTCTCGAGCTTTCGGAAGCTGTCCTCGCTGATGGCGTGTTCCATCGCGCAGGCTTCCTTCTCTGCCGTCTCGTCATCCACCCCGGCATTTCTGAGCAGGTCCTTCAGGAACTGGTGCTTGGCAAGGGTAAGCTCTGCCAGGGCACGGCCGTGCTCGGTGAAGCGGATCGTCTTATCGTCATTCATGGTGATGAGGCCGGCCTCAATCAGCTTGCCGACCGCCACGCTGACCGAAGGCTTGGTCACATCCAGGGTCTCGGCAATGTGGATGGAACGGCAGTGGCCCTTTTCCTGGGTGATCAGGAGGATGGCCTCAAGATAATCGTCCCTTGCCTCGTTTCTGAAGTTTCTGAGATTCATGACTGTCCCCCTTCCGGTCATTTTTGCCATCTTATCACAGGTTCCGGCGGAAAGCAAGCTCTGCAGCAACTGCTCAGGGAACCGGGTTGCGGTCCATGACGGCGGTGCCGTTTTCCCGCAGCCAGGCTCTGGCGGTTTTATAGTCCGGCAGGATCCGTGCCACCTCGGCCCAGAACGCGGGCGAATGATTCATATGCTTTCGGTGGCTCAGCTCATGCACCACCACATAATCGCGCACGAATTCCGGTGTCAGCATCAGCAGGCAGTTCAGATTCAGATTGCCGGAGGAAGAGCAGCTTCCCCATTTGCTTTTCTGATGGCGGATCGATATGCGCCCGTAGGAGACCCCCATCTGAGCGGCGAAGGCTTCGACGCGGGCGGTCAGGTCTTTTCTGGCCGCCTTCTTCAGGGCATTCAGTTCTTCCCCGCTGAGCTGCGGAACCAGCTCCGCTTCCGCGGCACGCGCAAGCATGCGCGCCTGCTGTTTCAAAACCCAGTCGGTATGCCGGTCCAGAAAGCGCTGAATCTCGTGCTTCGAAGTCAGAAGAGGCGCCCGGACAAGCACCGAGCCGTCCGGGCGAACCTGAAGCGACAGCGTCTTTCTGCGGCTGCGAATCAGCTCCGCCGTCATCAGGAATAGATGTCGTTGGTATCGACGAGCGCGATCTCAACATCAAAGCTCTCGCCGTCACGCCAGATGGTCAGGACCATAGTATCGCCGACCTCGAGCTTGTCCTTCTCAGCACTCACCTCGGTGGTTTTGGTCACCGGGATGCCGTTGACCGCCGTCAGGACGTCGCCCTCCCGAATGCCCTGCTTCTCGGCATCAGAGCCCTTGCTCACCATCGAGATGTAGAGGCCGTCCGGGAGCGAATAGCGTTCTTTCGCGTTTTCGGGGATACTGCCGACGGTAATGCCGATGGCCGGTCTGCCGCGGACCTCGCCGTCCCGGATCAGGGCATTGACGACCTTGCAGATCGTGCTCGAGGGGATGGCAAAGCCGATGCCCTCGATGCTGGAATAGCTGGACATCATCTTCATATTCGTCAAACCGATCACCTGGCCAAAGCGGTTGAAGAGGGCCCCGCCGGAGTTGCCTTCGTTCACGGCCGTATTGGTCTGGAGCAGGGTCATGCTGCGCCCCTGATAGGTCATGTCACGCTCGATGGCGGAGATGATGCCGTCGGTGAGCGTATTGCGGAAGGACTCGCCCAATGGATTGCCGATGGCGGCAACGGAGTCGCCGACACGCAGACTGGCACTCTCCCCGAGTTCGGCCGCGGGAAGCCCTTCGGCCTCGATCTTCAGAAGGGCAATATCGCTGATGCTGTCCGAGCCGACCAGCAGCGCCTCATACTCGGTCCCGTCGTCCAGCTCGACCACGGCGCGGTCGCAGTCCTCCAGAATGTGGGCGTTGGTAAGAATCAGCCCGTCCTCGGAGATGATGACGCCGGAGCCCCAGGAATAGCCGGTCTTTTTATCCACGTAGCCCGAGATCGAAATGACGGAGGGCGCGCACTTTTCATACAGTTCCTGCAGGCTGAGCGCCTCGTCCGGCTGGGGTGTCAGCGTCATCTGATAATCCGGAGATTGGCTGACGCGCTCGACCTTCACCTCTGCCTCGGTCGGGTTATCCACCGTCACATAATACTGCTGAAAAAAGTCCTCAGGATCTGTGGGGAGTTCCTCATCCCCGAATGAGGGAATCTCGACGCCGAAGCCGCTGTCCTGCGGCGCACTGTCGCTGCGGAGACCGCCGACAGCCAGAGAGGAACCCGCGATCAGCAGCAGAAGAAGGACCACCAGACCCGCAATCCTTGCGGGCGTAAGCCCCTTTCTTTTCTTTCTCTTCGGTTTTGTATCCGATTCATGACGATCGGGCCGGTGCGCCGCCTTTTCCTCGTGCTGAAGCGGTTCGTACCAGCCCTCCTGAGCGTACCGTTGGTTATTCATGCCTGATCTCTTTTCTGTTTTTCATTTGCGAGCGTAAGTGTGAATACAAATTCGGTCATGCCGTCCTCGCTGCGTACGGCAATATCCTCGTCATGCGCGTTGATGATCGCCTTGACGAGATACAGGCCGAGCCCGACGCCCTCCTTATCCAGGCTGCGCGAGCGGTCGGACTTGTGAAAGCGGTCAAAGATGAAGGGCAGGTCGTCCTGCGGAATCGTCTCGCCGTAGTCCCGGATCGAGACATAGGCCTTTTCGGAATCCTTATAGAGCTTCACCACAAGGCAGGTGCCGGGCTTGGCAAACTTGACCGCATTGTCCAGCAAGTTATAGAGGACCTGGGTAATGGCATCCTTGTCCGCAAAGACCATGATGTGGCTGTCGGGAAGTTGGGGATCAACGTCCAGATTCTTCTTCGTGGCGCGGGTCTCAAAGCTGAGCATCGTCTGCAGTATCAGCTCGGTCAGGTCAAAAACAGAGCGCCGGGACTCATCCGCGGCCCAGGACTTCATCCGTGAAACCCCCAGCATATCCTTGACCAGACGCGAAAGGCGGCGGGTCTCGTCGCGGATGGAAATCAGATACTTTTTCTCGTCCTCGGGGGGGATGGTCCCGTCAAGAATGCCGTCGGCAAAGCCTGAAATCGTGGTCATGGGGGTGCGCAGCTCGTGGGAAATGTTGGCGATAAACTCACTGCGCCGATTTTCGGCCTTTTCAAGAGAATCGGCCATCTTGTTGAAGGAATCGATCAGGACGCCCATCTCGTCCGTCGTGTCGGCAGTCTGCCGGACGCGGGGAGAGAAGTCGCCCCGGGCGAACTTCCTCGAAGCGGAGGCGATCTCATCCAGAGGGGCCGCCATGCGCTTGGTATATACCATCACCGCCAGCATGGAAAGTAGGGATACCGCGGAAAGGGCAATGATGGACCAGGTCAGGTAATTCGTCCAGGTCCCGAGCATGTTTGAAATCGGCGAGCTGATGAAGCAGTAGCCCAGCAGATCGCCGTTTCCCTCTTCCTTGATCTCGCGGGCGGCAAAATAGCGTTTCTCCGGATAGATGCCGTCCAGGGTGGAAAACTCTTCACAGGTGCCGTTTATCTCCAGCTTGCCCATCACATCCTCGGGGATCTCTTTCCCGATATGCTCGCAGAAGGGCACCTTGTCGGAGCAGTTGATGATGACCCCCTGCGGGTCCGTGATGAAGACATGGTTTCCGGTGGCGCCGGAGATGGAGCTGATGATCATGCTGAGCGTCCAGTCGCTCATGGAATCCGTGCGGGCGATGGCGGAGGCCGCGTGGGCCACCTCATCCGTGCTGGCCATCATGTCCCGGCGATAGTCCTCGATCAGATAGGTACGCCCGATGCCGATGAAGCTGACAGAGAGAAGGAGGAAGCAGACGGCAAGCAGCATGGCCGTCATGGAGAAGTTTTTGAAGAAGATGCTCTTCACGGCGTATTCACCGCTTTCTTATCTGCATTCATCCGTCCCTCTGTCTTTCAGAGATCTCAGTCCCTGTGTCTTGATATTGCTGTAATCAGATAGTGCCCGACTTTACATTGCCTCGGGGAGGATGTCCGGGGCGAGGTACCAGGTCATGTCGGAGAGCTTGTCCCAGCGTGAAGCAGGTACCGTGCAGTCGGCATCCTCGTAGAGGGACATCCCGGAATCGGAGACATAGATCACCGTGCTGCCTGCGGGGACCGTCATAGTCTCGATCACCTCGTCATCCGTGCCCGGGTTCATGATGATGGTCAGCTCGGCTGTCAGCTCGGAAGAGCGCTCGGCGCAGGCACGCAGATTGCGGCAGGCCCGCGGCTCGTCAAGATCATAGTCGATGCTGTAGATCAGCGGTGTGCCGACCACCTGCCCGTCCTGATCAAACAGGGTGTAAACCAGGGAGGTCAGTTCATAGGTCTGCTGATCGGCAGCGGCCAGTACCGTCACCGTCTGGCCGGCATAGGCCCCGGGCAGCCAGGTCTCGATAAACGCACGGCTCATCGCCTCGCTGTAAGCCGACTTCAGATAAACGCTGCCGCCCTCGGCCCAGACGTCCAACGGCGTCTCTTCCGCCGGGTTCCACCACTCCTCCGGAGAATCAGGCATAATCTGGTAGCCCGCATTCAGGTGCGGGTCAAAGCCGTTGACAAAATCAAAGGTGTAGTAGAGATCGGACCAGGCACCGTCCGTCCACATCTGGTAAAAGCCTGCCCTGTCTGCATAGAAAGCAGCATCCCGGTCCTCAGAGTAGGCCATATCGGGCGTCTCGTAAATAAAGCAGGGCATATCCGGCCTCTGATCCTTGTCAAAGGTCAGGCAGTACTGGACGGAACCGTGGTTCCCGAAAATGGCATCCAGCTTGTTCGCCTCATAGACGCGTTCGCTGACTTCGGCATAATCCAGCGTTTCCTCTTCCTCCAGGAGAATGACCGCCTCCTGGGAAGCATCTTCCTCTGTATCTGCAGCCGGATTCAGGATCACCACGCTCGGCTGATCGGCATCTGGCTCCACAATCACCACACCCGGATCCTCCGCCTCTGTCTCGACAGTCAGCACGCTGCCCGGTTCCACTGAAACTGCAGCGGGGCCGGCCTCGAAGGGCCCTTCGGCCTCGGGATCACCGCCGACCTCAGGGGGCAGAGCATCGTCGGGAAGAGCATCGGCAGGCTGGGCGTCAAAAGCGCCGTCATCAGCGGGTGCAGCGTCAGGCGCGTACCAGGCGCTGTCCGAACCGTCATCATAAATGGCATAAATGGTCACGTCCTTGTCGGGGTCGCTGTTGCCGAGGAAGGGAACGGTGCCCTTTGCATCCTCGTAGAGCAGATACCCCGCCATGAAGGTCGTGCTCAGGAAATCGCCCTTCTCGCAGGCAGCGGAGACGACCGTTTCCCGTTCGGTGCCCGGATCGTAAACGACGGTTACCGTCCGGGGATCGGCAAAGGCCTGCGCCTCATAGACAGCTGCCTTCTCAAGCAGGTCGTGATAGAGCCCGGACTCGGGTTCGGTATAGAACACCGTCTGGCTGTAAAGCGGCAGGATGCTGCCGTCGGGCGAAACCTCTTCCGCCTCCACAAGCTGCACCTCGAGGGTGGCAGGATCGAGATAGCAGACCCAGCGGACGCCGGCATTCACGGGATCGGCGTTCATCGGACCGGCATTCACGGCAGCACCGTCCCTGCAGCCGCAGCCGCAGCCGCCACAGGTACAGCCGCAGCCACTGCAGCCACGGTCGGCAGCGGCGAAGGCCCAGTCGGCCGGGAATGCCCAGCTGTCGGCGGCATTCAAAATCTCATCATCGAAGGTCCACGCCTCGTCTGAGAAGAAGGGATCCGTCTCTTCAAAGGCAAAGGGCGATTCCTGCAGCGTCACCGCCAGCAGGCCGTTCGAAGCCCGGCGGACATCGGTGAGCTCAAGCAGCGGAGAATCAAACATCAGCCGGCGAGGAGCCTCCTCAGCAGCCGGCTTGGAAGCACCGTCGGGGAAAGCAGCCCAGGAGCTGGCAAAGGCGGTGGTGCCGTCTTTATAGCGTTCCAGCTGATACAGGTTCTGGCCGATGCTCAGAACCGCCATCTGGGGCATATAATCAAAACCGCCCATGCGGTCATAGCCGTCCCAGTCGGGCGAACCGAACTCCGCCCAGTCATCCCAGTCCTCGATCAGGTCCCAGTCAAAGCTGCTCCAATCATAGCCGGCCCAGTCAAAGGAAACCTCGGGGTACTCAAAGTAGGTCGCCGAATCCGTCACATAGCAGGTCATGTCGCTGTCCTCAACAACGTCGGCGTAAACGACCTGATCATAGCCGAAGCCGCCGTATTTCGCAATCAGCGCATCGGGGTCATTCGCCCGGCGAATATCCTCGAGGCTGACCTTGGGAGCCGCAGGAGCTTCGGGAGCCGCCGGAATCCCGGGAGCCGCCGGGGTAACAGGCGCTGCAGGCGCTTCGGCAGCTTCGGCAGCCTCGGGGAAAAGCTCGACCTCTGTCAGCATCTCAGGAAGCGCCGCCTCTGCGGCCTCCGCCTCGGCAGCAGCTGCCGCCTCGTCCGGATCGGCAGACACCTCGGCCTCCTTCAGCAGCTCGTCCTTCAGCAGCCTGTCCTTCAGAGGGACTTCCTCCCCCGCCTGCTGCGCGGCATCGACTGCACCAAGCTCACCCGCCTTTTCGGCGATGGCGGGAACAGCCCTGTCCATCTCGAACGTGCCCAGCTGCAGCGGAGCCGCACTGGACGCCGGGCTTATGCCTGCGAGCAGGGCAACCGTCAGCATCATGGAAAGAAACAATACGGCAGAACGTCTGACTCTGTTTTTCATCGGTCGATCTCCTCCTGTCGGAAAACCGCTGCGGCCGAAAAAAGGCCGCAATAACCCTAATATAGATAATGTGATTATATCAGAATCTCTGCAGGGATGCAATTCGGATGGACGGTTTTTTTACACTTTTTCCACATCTTTTTTATGCTGCCGGGTGTTTTTCAGGATGCCGGCTGTTTCCAGCAGTTCGGAGACCTCAGAGATCGGCGTGATCTCCATCGCGTTCTTCACCTCGTCGGGCACGTCCCGCAGGTCATCCAGGTTTTCGGACGGGATAAAGACCCGGTGTACCCCGGCCCGGTGTGCCGCCAGCAGCTTTTCGGGCAGGCCGCCGATGGCGGTCACCGCACCGCGCAGGGAAACCTCACCGGTCATGGCCCAGTCGGCCGGGAACGAAACCCCGGTCACCAGGGACGCCACCGCCGTGGTCATCGTGACACCGGCAGAGGGGCCGTCCTTCGGCACGGCGCCCTCTGGCACGTGGATATGCAGATCGTTCTCCTTAAAGAGCTTTGCCTTATCCGGGAACATGCTCTTCACAAGGCTGACGGCGATCTGGGCGGATTCCTTCATCACGTCGCCCAGCTTGCCAGTGGTCTTGAGATCCCCGCTGCCTTTGGTAAAGAGCGACTCGATATACAGAATCTCGCCGCCTGCCTGGGTCCAGGCCAGGCCGGTCACGACCCCCGGCTTCTGCCGTTCAGGCACGCGGGAATGACGCACGGGACGCAGGTCGAGGTCCTCACGCAGCTGTTCCGGCGCGATAGTATAGACGGCATCCGGTTTGCTTGCCAGTTCCACGGCCGCGCTGCGGCAGAGAGAGTCGATGCGCTTTCTCAGCCCGCGGACACCCGCCTCCTGGGTATAGTCCGAAATCAGGGTGCGGATCACCTCGTCGCTGATCTCGATCTGACCCGGCATGATGCCCATGGCCTTCATGGCCCCGGGCAGCAGGTGCTCACGCGCGATGGAGAGCTTTTCGACCGGCGTATAGCCCTCGAACTGGATGACCTCCATCCGGTTCAGCAGCGGCTCGGGAATCGTATCCGTCGAGTTCGCGGTGCAGATGAAGAGCACATTGGAGAGGTCATAGGGCACGTTCATGTAATGATCCGTAAAGCTGTCGTTCTGTTCGGGGTCCAGCACCTCGAGAAGGGCGCTGGCAGGGTCCCCGTTATAGGAGGAATAGAGCTTGTCCACCTCGTCCAGCACCACCACGGGGTTCGAGACGCCGCTTTTCTGAATGCCGTCCATGATGCGGCCGGGCATGGCCCCGATATAGGTGCGCCGATGGCCGCGGATATCCGCCTCGTCGCGCACGCCGCCCAGGCTGATGCGCACATACTCCCGCTTCAGAGCACGAGCGATGCTGCGGCCGATGCTGGTCTTGCCGGTGCCGGGGGCCCCGACAAAGAGCAGAATGGAGCCGGATTGCTCGCGCTTGAGATTCATGACGGCAATCTGTTCCACGATCCGGCGCTTGACCTTCTTCAGGCCGTAATGGTCCTCTTCCAGCACCTCGCGCGCCTCATCCAGGTCAATGATCTCGGGCTCGGTCTTCTTCCAGTTCAGCGAGGTGACAAAGTCGAGGTAATCATAGAGCATGCCGTATTCGGGCGACTTGCTGCCCTCCTGCTTCAGACGGTTGAGGACCTTGACGGCCTCGGCACGCGCCGTCTCGTTCATGCCGGATTCCTCGATCTTCATCTCGAACCTGCGGATATCCGAGACCTGTTCGGGATGCATGTCGTCGAGCTCGCGCTGGAGATATTCCAGCTGCTTCTTGATGGCCGATTCCTTATAGATGTCCTGGTATTCCTTCTGGTGGGCGGAATTGGCATCGTTGGTCACCTTGGTGACCTCGAGGAACTCATAAATCAGCTTTTCCATCAGCTCCGCCCGCCGGCGGCAGCTGTCCTCGGCGAGGATCTCATAATACTCCTCATTGGACGCCGACATCCAGATGGAAAGCATGCCCGCCAGCGTCCCCAGGGACTGCATCTGATTGACGAAGGTCACGGCCGCAGCCCCCCACTGATAGCCCTGGGAGAATTCCCTGACCGCTTCCCGGGCCTGACGCATCTTTTCCTCTGCTTCCTCGTCCGGCAGGTCACGGATGTCGCTGCGGCGGCTGGTCATCAGGGAAATGGACCTGTCGCGGTTGATCACCACGCTCTCGACATTCACGCGCCCGCCGGCGCGGACAACGGCATAGCCGTCATTGCTGATCTCGGCAACCGTGCCGGTAAGGCCGATGGGATAAAAGCTGTCCTCGCTGCGC
Source organism: uncultured Eubacteriales bacterium (assembly GCA_900317375.1). Classification (GTDB taxonomy): domain Bacteria; phylum Bacillota; class Clostridia; order Oscillospirales; family Oscillospiraceae; genus Limivicinus. Next base: position 8,288 of record ONGJ01000001.1, on the reverse strand, counting down.
TCGGCACGCGACTCGTCCTTTTTGGCAATCAGCAGAACAACCTTCTCATCCACATTGACATTGCCTGCAAGATAGCGGAACTGATCCCTGCGGAAATAGACATCCGAATCCGGGGCAATCAGCTTGTTGTATACCGGAATAACTGTCATAAAACATCATCCTCCATGATAATCGATCGTATTGTCATCCAGTATACGATATTTTCGCTCGCTTTCATGAAGTTTTTGTTAATAGTTTTATATAAATCAGATGTCAGTTTATGTCGACGTTCAACCGGTTAAAAGAGCATTTTTTCTTTCACTTTTCGTTTATAAAAGTTTTATTTTGTGCCTCTGTTTTGAAGTTGAGTCAGGGATTTCCGTATGATAAGATTGTCTTATTCTGACAGTGAGAGGGATGCCCCATGACCCGTGTCCAATATGACGGCGGCGCAAAAGCCGTCAGCGCCCGTGAAAAAGAAAGCGACGATGCTCTTCGAAGCAGCCGGAAGCCGCTCAGGACCGGCGTGATCCTGCTGGTGGTTGCAACCGTGCTGGCCGTCTTCGTCAATTTCATGCCGCTTATCTCATTTGAGGCCATTCTGCAGCCCAGGCCGCTCCCGGAGTTCAGGACGCTTTCCCAGTACACGGCGCTCTTGCAGCAGCGAGTCCGAAAGACCGAGGAGCCTGCAGAGGAAGCGCCGAAGGTGATCTATTTTCAGGCGCGCCCCTCCGCAGAGCCAACCCCTCCCCCGCCCATTACGGGCTTCCGGCTGACCGCCTACGGCAGAGAGCTGGGGACGGACGGATTCACGACCTTTGTCGGGGACAAGCCGGTCGTGCTCAGCCTCGAGATCGTGCCGTACATGTCCCATCCGCCTGTCGACTGGTCCGTCAGCGACGATACCGCCGCCTCCCTCACAGTCAGCAATGACAAAAAGCAGTGCGAATTCGCTGCCCTGCGGGACGCCGGCAGAATCGAACTGACCGTCCGCTGCAGCGAAGCGGAGATCGTTATGCCGGTGTATGTCTGGGGAGCGCAGAAGAACGAAGGCTGAAGCCATTTGGCTTCAGCCTTCGTTCTTCTGGTCGGAGTGCGGAGATTTGAACTCCGGGCCTCTTGGTCCCGAACCAAGCGCGCTACCAGCTGCGCTACACCCCGTCAAGCTATGTTATTATAAACCATATTTTCAAAAAGTCAATAGGAAAATCGAGCTATGCAGCAGTTCATTTGCTAAGGCGCTCCCCGGAAGCTGATCCCGTGCGCGGCAAGGGAAATCAAGTACCCCTATCGTAAACACTGCGGCCGCGAATATGAGAGTGGAAAGTAAAATATCTGAGCTAATGTTATATTTCCAGCTATTCTATCAATTGATTTTTGTCGGTTACTGTGCTACAATGCTTCTGAAGATGATTTTACGCTGAGAGGGAGTGCTTTGCGTGCCCAGAAGATCGTATGCCTTATCAAAGCCCAGGGATTTCTCTGTCATCGACGCCGGGACGGGCAAAGCGGTTCCCGGCGCGGCGATCCCCGTCGTGTGCGAGAGGATCCGCCATTACCGGATGAAAATCGGGATGGGGCGCATGGCCTTCGCCTCGGCGGTCCAGGTATCCGGAAACGCCGTCAGCAACTGGGAAACGGGCCGCACCAGGCCCGATATCAACCTGATCCCCGCAATCTGCGAGGCGCTCCGCATCTCACCCTGCCAGCTTTTTGAGATGGAGGACCCCGGCAGGGACTATTCCGAAGAAGAACAGCAGCTGGTTTCGCTGTACCGCGGTCTCTCGGCCGGCAACCGGCGGGCTCTCCGGCTGCTTGCGGGGAGCCTGAAGGATGCCCAGCTCGGGGACGCCTGCCCGGACATCACGGTTCTCCGCTTCATGGAAAAGGGGCTGGCAGCCGGCACGGGAGACCCGAGCGAGTTTGAAGAGCGCGGCAGGCCGATCTATCTGTATACCTCTCCCCTGATCAGCCGCGCCGACTATGTCTTTCCCGTCAGCGGAGACAGCATGGAGCCGGAATACCATGACGGGGATCTGGTCCTGGTGCAGGCCATCCCGGAGGGGCCGGAGCTGCAGCACGGCGAGACGGGCGCGTTTATCAAAGGCAATGAGCAGTTCATCAAGGTCTATGAGGAGAAGGGCCTCCGCTCGCTGAACCCAAACTACCCGTTCATGAACTTCTCGGACACGGATGAAACCGTCTATCTGATCGGCCGGGTGATCGGCACCGTCGACCGGGAGCGGGATCTGGCGGACGACGGCGACGCGGAAAAGTACCTGCGGATTCATGACGGCCTATGACAGCGGACAGTACGATGCAGCGGGTCTATGTCAAGGTCAATTCCGATTTTGACACCACCGGCTATATGCAGCCGCGGTCCATCACCTGGCTGGACGGCAGGACCTTTCCGATCGACATTGTGAGAAACTGCCGGCCCATCCCCGGTCACCCCGGCCGCAGCTGCTACACGGTCATCGTAAAAGGGGAAGAAAAACGCCTCTATTTCGAGAAAACCGAGCTGCAACCGGCGAGCTGCTGCGGCCGTTGGTGGGTAGAGGCGGCATCATAAAGCGGCAGAAAGGAGGCTGCAAATGGCAGAGCGCTGTTATATCGCCATCGACCTCAAGTCCTTTTACGCGAGCGTGGAGGCCCGGGACCGCAATCTCGACCCGCTGCGCTTCAACCTTGTAGTCGCAGACCCGACGCGGACCGAGAAAACCATCTGTCTGGCGGTCTCCCCTTCTCTGAAGGCCTACGGCATCCCGGGCCGCGCCCGGCTTTTCGAAGTCGTGCAGCGGGTGAAGGAAGTGAATGCCGAGCGGTTTCAGAAAGCGCTCCGGCTGGGGCTGCTTCCGAAGGGTGAAGACGGGAAGTATCATTTTGCTTCCGCATCCTGCGACGCGGAAGCCCTTGCCGCGGACCCCGCGCTGGAGCTCTCCTATATCACGGCGCCGCCGCAGATGCGGCTGTATGAGGAGATCTCCACCAAAATCTTCTCCATCTACTCACAGTACATCAGCACGGACGACATCCATGTCTATTCCATTGACGAGTGCTTCATGGATGTGACGAAGTATCTTGCGACCTACGGCATGACGGCTCACGAGCTGGCGATGGCGATGATCCGGGAGGTGCTTTTCAAAACCGGCATCACGGCCACGGCGGGCATCGGAAGCAACCTGTATCTTGCAAAAATCGCCATGGACATCGTCGCAAAGCGCGTCCCGTCGGACAAGGACGGCGTCCGCATCGCCCAGCTGGATGAGCAAAGCTACCGCGAGCAGCTCTGGTGCCACAGACCGCTGACGGATTTCTGGCGGGTCGGACCGGGAAGCACGCGAAGGCTGGAAAAGCTCGGCTGCTTCACCATGGGCGACGTCGCCCGCATGAGCCTGAAGAACGAAGACGCCCTTTACCGGGCCTTCGGCATCAATGCCGAGCTGCTGATCGACCACGCCTGGGGCTGGGAGCCGACAGAGATCCCGACGATCAAGGCCTACCGGCCGGAGTACAACAGTCTGTCCTCCGGTCAGGTGCTGAAGGAGCCTTATGATTATGAGCGGACGAGAACCATCGTCCGTGAAATGACGGAGCTGCTGGTGCTGGACCTTGTCAGAAAGGGCCTGGTCACGAAGCAGGTCACGCTGAGTCTCAGCTATGACCGGGAAAGCCTGTTTGTCCTTGAGCCGGGCGACGACCTGAAAGGCCCCGTCTACGGTGTGAAGACGACGGGCAAAGTCTACAGTGGGACCGTGACGCCGGACTATTACGGGCGCCCGCACCCGAAGCATGCCCACGGGACCGGAAACCTCCCCTGCTACACCAGCAGCACCCGGCGCATCATGGAGACCATGATGGCGCTGTTTGACCGCATTGCCGATCCGGAGCTGCTGTCGAGGCGCATCAACATCACGGCGGAAGGCATCCTGCCGGAGAAGGAGATTCCGGCCGAACAGACGAAGGGTGTCGTGGAAGGTCAGCTCGATCTCTTTTCCATGATGGACACGGAAGAGGAGAAAGCGGAGAAGGAAGCCGAAGGGAAAGCCGATCAGCGGGAACGCCGGCTGCAGGACGCCACCCTGAAAATTCACGGAAAATACGGGAAAAATGCCCTCCTCCGGGGGACAAACTTCCGGGAAGGGGCCACCACCAGAGAACGGAACCGCCAGATCGGCGGGCACCGCAGCGGAGATTAGCCATGGCAGAAGGAATGAAGAAAAAAGAAAACAATCCGCGCAGCGTCTACGCGGATATCATCGACCTCCCCCATCCCGTATCCGCAAAGCACCCGCAGATGAGCCTGCATGACCGGGCGGCACAGTTTGCCTCCTACAAGGCCCTGAGCGGGTACGAGGATATGATCGGTGAAGAAGCCAGGCTGACCGACAGAAGGATCGAGCCGGAGGAGGCCGATCTGGACATCCTGAACCGGAAGCTGACTCTGATCGGCGACAGGATCGCCGAGGGAGAGTCCCCCATCGTCACCTTCACCGTCTTTGTACCGGACGAAAAGAAAGCCGGCGGGGCTTACGTCACCCGAACCGCGCGCGTTAAGCATATTGACGCCGCACAGCAGGAAGTCGTCCTCTGCCCGGAACGCATCCATGCCGTCAGTGAGCGCATTCCGATCGGGGATATTCTCGACATCCGCGGGGAGTCTGTCAACACCGCGGACGCCGACTGATCACGGACAGATCTTTGGGAAACGAAGAACATGAAGAAGCTGATTATGACAGTCTTTTTTGCGCTGCTCCTGCTGCTGGTGATCCCGCCTGCACTCGAAGGCCCCGTCCGGAGCTTTCTGAGCGCCCTGGGAGCCCCGGCCGAGCACAGCCGCGCCATTGCCCTGGCGCTCACCGGGCTCGGGATTTTTCTCTTTCTGGACAGGAAGCGGATCCGCGCACGCTGGCAGCGGCGGCGCGAGCGAAGGGCAGAACGCCGGGAACGGGAAAGACTCCGCAGCAGCTATGTCCTGAACCTGAGCCCTTACGAATATGAGGAATATGTTGCGGAGGAACTGCGTCAGGAAGGCTTTACGGAGGTGGACACGACACCGAAGAGCGGGGACTTTGGCGCGGACGTGCTTGCAAAAGACGGCGAGAGGCGCGTCTGCGTGCAGTGCAAGCGCTATGCCCCCGGGCACCCGGTCGGCGTAAAGGCGGTGCAGGAGATCTACAGCGCAAAGGCCTATTACGGCTGTGACGACGCCTATCTGTATACGACCAGCGAGTTTACGAAAGCCGCCATGGAGATGGCAAACGAGCTCGGCGTCGTGCTGGTGCGCTCGCAGATCTGACGGTCTGTTTGTTGACAGAGACAGGCGGACATGCTATGCTGTTTCCCTGCAATGCCGAAACTGATGGAGAGAAGCACATGAAAACATCCGATTTTGCCTATGACCTGCCGCCGGAGCTGATCGCCCAGACGCCGATCCCCGAGCGCGACCGCTCGCGCCTGATGTGCCTGGATAAGAAAACCGGGGCCCTGGAGCACCGGCATTTCTATGAGCTGCCCTCGCTGCTGAAGGCGGGCGACTGCCTGGTCATCAACGACTCGCGGGTCCTGCCCGCCCGTCTGCTGGGCCGCCGCCCGACCGGCGGCGTCAGCGAGCTCGTCCTGCTGCGGGACCTGGGGGGCAACATCTGGGAATGCCTCTGCCGCCCGGGCAAGCACCTGCGCGAGGGCGCGGAGATCCTTTTCGGCGAGGGCGAGCTGCGCGCGCGCATCGAAGAGGTCCTGCCGGACGGGAACCGGCGCGTCCGCTTTTTCTATGAGGGCATCTTTCTCGAGGTGCTGGACCGGCTGGGGAAAATGCCCCTGCCCCCCTACATCAAGGAAGAGCTTCAGGACCGCGAGCGCTATCAGACCGTCTATTCCCGCGAGCTGGGCAGCGCGGCCGCCCCGACCGCCGGCCTGCACTTTACGAGAGAGCTGCTGGATGAAATCCGCGAAATGGGTGTCACGGTCTGCCCCGTCACACTGCACGTGGGCCTCGGCACCTTCCGCCCGGTGAAGGAGGAAGTGATCGAGCAGCACGAGATGCACGCGGAATACTGCATCATCCCCGAGGAGACCGCAAAAGCGGTCAACGCCTGCAGAGAAAGCGGCGGGCGCGTCATCGCCGTCGGGACCACCTCGTGCCGCACGCTGGAGAGCTTTGCGGACGAAAACGGCCGCCTGAAGCCCTCGTCGGGCTGGACGGATATCTTCATTTATCCCGGCTACCGCTTTCGCTGTATCGACGGCCTGATCACAAACTTCCACCTGCCGGAGAGCACGCTGATCATGCTGGTCTCGGCCCTGGCGGGACGCGAGCAGGTCCTGAACGCCTACCGCGTGGCGGTGGAAGAGCGATACCGCTTCTTCAGCTTCGGCGACGCCATGTTCATCGCATAACAAAAACCCGCCTTCGGCGGGTTTTTGTTATGCCTGTTCGGCGAACCAGGCGCGGGCAGCTAGAGTATCCAGGCGGATCTGTTCGGAGAGCTCGTCCATACTCTCGAAGCGGTGTTCGGCGCGCTGGAAGTGACAGAACTCGACCCGGGCATGGCGGCCGTAAAGATTCCCCTGAAAGTCCAGCAGATGACTCTCGACACTGACACGCTCGCCCTCGCTGACCGTCGGCCGCACGCCGACGTTGGTGACCGCCATGTATTCGGCGCCGTCGTCCAGGATCACCCTGGCGGAATAGACCCCGTGCTTCGGAATCACCACCCCCGAGGGGAAGGCCATGTTGATGGTCGGGCAGCCCATCCGGGTCCCCAGATGGTAGCCGGAGTGGATCACGTCCGAAAGCGTATGGGGATGCCCCAGCAGACGGTTTGCCTCCTCGATGGCGCCGTCGGCAATCAGGCGGCGGATCTCCGTCGAGCTGACCACGCGTCCGTCCACGCAGACGGCGGGGATCACGTCGCAGGAGATGCCCCTCTCCTCACACCAGGCCTGCAGGCGGTCGGGCTTTCCCTCGCCCCGGTAGCCAAAGGAGAAATCGTGCCCGACCACCACGGCAGCGATCTTCAGCTCGTCCACTGCGGAGGAGAGAAACTCCTGCCAGGGCATGGTCATCATGCTGCGGTTAAAGTGGAGAAACACCGTATGCTCGATGCCGTAAAGACGGCGGATGATCTCTTCCCTCTCCGGCGCGCTGTTAATGAGCGGAACCTCTTTCCCGAATACCAGCGTATCCGGATGCACGTCGAAGGTCAGCACCGTGGCCTCGGCCTGCAGCTCTGATGCCCGCTGTTTCACCCGCTCCAGCAGGGCCGCGTGACCGCGGTGGACACCGTCAAAAAAGCCGAGGGCCACGGCCCGTTTTCCCTGATCCATGTCTGTCATACCTCAAAAAAGCTCTTGATCGTGCGGCAGGTGCCGCCGGCGACCCTGGCCAGCGCCAGAAACTCGCCGCTGCCGCCGTACAGGCGGTATAGGCCGTCCGGACAGTCCGGCCGGAAAAAGCTGCCGTTCCGGACACGCGCCTCGTCCTTCTCTCCGACCGTAACAGCGGGATGCTCCTGAAACAGCGAATCTGTCGGCAGCAGCAGCGCGTCCGCCAGACCTGCGGCCGCCGACACCGCCACCGCGTCCACGGTATGGGCGTTCTCCACCGAGAAAAGCCCGGCCTCGGTCCGCCGCAAAGAGGAAAGACAGCCGCCGCAGCCCAGCGCTTCCCCTATATCGTGACAGAGGGTGCGCACATAGGTCCCCTTCGAGCAGGAGACGTCCAGCAGCCAGTCCTCGCCGTTCTGCTCCAGAATCTCAAGGCTGTAAACCGTGATCTCGCGCTCTTTCCGCTCGACCGTCTCGCCCTTCCGTGCCAGCTCGTACAGGCGCCTGCCGTTCACCTTCACGGCGGAATACATGGGAGGGGTCTGGCGGAGTTCTCCCCGGAAGGCCTGCAGGGCCTCCTCCAGCGCCTCGCGGGAAACGTCGACCTCGCACTGCCTGAGCACCTCGCCCGTGATATCCTGGGTGTCGGTGGTCAGCCCCAGGCGCAGACCGGCCAGATAGCGCTTGCGGTCGCCCTCGGCAAACTCGACGGCCCGCGTCGCCCGGCCTACAAACACGGTCAGCAGACCGGTGGCCATGGGGTCCAGCGTTCCGGCATGGCCGATGCGTTTTTCCTGCAGGATGCCGCGCAGCTTCTGCACCACGTCGTTGCTGGTCCAGCTCTCGGGCTTGTCGATCAGTAGAATGCCGTTCACAGCTGATCCCCTAGGACGGAATCGACCACATCCATCAGCAGCTCCTCCGCCTTTTCGGGTCCCTCCTGCAGCGTGCAGCCGGCGGCCAGCTCGTGCCCGCCGCCG
>ONGJ01000065.1 GCA_900317375.1 uncultured Eubacteriales bacterium | reverse complement strand
GAACAAGGACTATTTCGTCATTACCACCAACGTGGATCACTGCTTCCAGAAAGCCGGATTTGACAAGAACCGTCTGTTCTACACGCAGGGAGATTACGGCCTGTTCCAGTGCAGCGAGCCGTGTCACAACAAAACATACGAAAACGAAGAAACCATCCGCAAGATGGTGCTCGCGCAGGGCTGGATCATTGAGGCAGACAACAGCCTGACCTTGCCGGAACACGCCGCAGTGAAGATGGAAGTCCCGACGGCGCTTTTGCCTGTCTGCCCTGTCTGCGGAAAGCCGCTGAGCATGAATCTGCGCTCTGACGATACGTTTGCAGAAGATGAAGGCTGGCGTCATGCGGCAGAACGGTATGAGACATTCCTGCGTACATGCAAAGACAAGGTGCTGTTTTTGGAGCTTGGCGTAGGTTACAATACGCCCGGCATCATCAAGTATCCCTTCTGGCGGATGACGGCGCAGAACCCGAATGCCACCTATGCCTGCGTCAATTACGGTGAGGCAGTGTGCCCGAAAGAAATCATGAATCAGTCGATTTGTGTTGATGGAGATATTGGAGAAGTTATACGGACTCTCGAACAAGAATAACCGGCTCACATCATATTAAGTGAGCTTTCCTGTCACTGCGGCGTAAACCCGCCCTGTATCGGGCAAATATGCAGATATGCAGATATAGAAAGGAACATTATGAAAAGAAAACATACTCTGAGCGAAAAGCATCCCCTGCTCTCCGTGCTGCTCTCGATTGCCGCGCCAACCCTTGTCTGCGCTCTGGCCGGGAGCATCCGCGCCTCCGATTTTGTCCAGTATCTTCTTATGAGCGCCGCGGGGGTCCTCTGCCTGCTGGCACAGAAGTGGTGGTTTGCCCCGGCGTTCAAGGGCGTCTTCCGGGCGGAGATCCCGCTTCGGGAAATCGGCCTGCTCTGTGTTCCGTTTCTGATCCAGCTGGTCCTGTCGTGGCTGCTGAATGTAATGGATCATGGCCTGTTTTTCCACGCGACGGCACTGAGTGCAGTCATGGCGCTCTCTGCGGGCTTCGGCGAGGAGGTCATGTTCCGTGGCCTTTCGATCCCGATCGGCATGCGCTACTTCAAGGGAAAGAACAAAATCCTCACGGTCGCGCTTGTCACCTCCGTTGTTTTCGGCCTGTCGCACCTGGGCAATGCCAGGGGAGGAAACGCCATAGGGATCGTACAGGGCATCGTAACCATAGGCACAGGTTTGTTTTACGCTGCGGTATTTCTGAGAACCGGCAGTATCATGGTCACCATTATCATGCACGCCCTTTATGACTGGATGTATTTTGTCACGAATCCTGCCCTTCAAAACGGTGATATGGCGGCTATGGGGGTCACAACCGCCGTCATCATCTCGAGCGTCATCGATCTTTCCATGGGCGTTGTGGGATTCTGGCTGATCCGCCCGGCGGTCAGAGAGAAGATCGAAGCGGTATGGCAGAAGAAATGGCTGGACTATGCGCTGCCTGTGGAAACCGGCAGTGTGTATCAGGGAAAGCACTGAGCCGCTCCGCACTGCTGTCATGTGTTCGAGGATGACAGGATACATATTCACTGAAAATTTGATCCGGAATGATGACGGGATCTGAAAGGAAGGCAGCCGCTGTGAGAGCGGCTGCTTTTTGTCCAACAGATTGATTTTTCGTCCAAAATCAAGTACAATTGGACGAAAAGAATGGATGTTGGATGAAAGGGCTGAAATAAGCTTTTGTCCCCTGTTGACAAGAAGCGCAGATTCAGAGCATGTTATTGAACTGAGAAAAACATAAGGAGAATTGCCATGAAGAAAACACATACCAGTCCGCTGTTTATAGGCCTCATCATGATTGTTCTGGGCGTAATCCTGGTTTTGTATTCGGGCCAGGCGATGGCAACGATTCTGCGCATCACTGCGGTGGGCTTTCTTGTTGTCGGCGCCGTCGGCATTGCCGGCTTCTTTCTGGGCAGGGATGATGATAAAAAGAGCATACCGAAACTGTTCGTTTACGTGATTGAGGCGCTGGCCGGGCTGATTGTCCTTATCAATCCCAAATTCATTATGGACATCTATCCTGCTGCCATGGGTATCATCATTGCGGTAGACGGCCTCGGAAACCTCTTTCAGGCCCTTGGTATGAAGAAGCAGGAGGGGAAAACCTGGAAGGCCATGCTCCTGCTTTCGGTGATTACCATACTGCTTGGAATCCTGGTTATATGCAATCCTTTCTCTACGCTCAATGTCCTGACCATCGTGATCGGCGCTGTGCTTGTCTATGACGGACTGACCAAAGTAATAGCCGTCGTAAAAAAGTAAAACAACGATGGACAGAAAGCTTGTGCCTGTAAATGATCTACCGGAGAGGAGAACGGCAGTATCCGCCCAGTCTGTAACAGGCCGGGTATGCCTGCTGTGCTTATAATGAAAACGCATGAATTCGGAAATCCGGACTCCGAGATTGTTCTGATCCAGCCTGTTGACGACCACGACCTTGCAGGAATCGAAAACGAGTTTGCGGCCATTCTCAGCAGCTGCAGGATAAACTGTCGGCTGACAGCTGTAAAGGTCGATGATTGGAACAAGGAGCTTTCGCCGTGGGAAGCGCCGGCGGTATTCGGTAAAGAAAGCTTCGGCAACGGAGCGGCAAAAAAGCTTGGTGAATTGCTCGATCTGTGCGGGGACAAAAGCAAGACTTATTATATTGGCGGTTATTCGATTGCCGGCCTGTTCGCCCTTTGGGCAGCGTATCAGACGGACATTTTTGCCGGTGCTGCGGCAGCTTCTCCATCCATGTGGTTTCCGGGCTTTGCGGAATACATGAAAGAGAACAGGATCAAAACGGATACCGTATATCTCAGCCTCGGAGACAGGGAAGAGAGAGCCCGCAATCCCGTGATGGCGACAGTGGGAGAAAGGATTCGCGAAGCATATACCCTGCTGAGAGAGAACGGGGTGAACTGTACCCTCGAATGGAATGAGGGCAATCATTTCAAAGATGCTGATCTCCGTACGGCAAAGGCGTTCGCGTGGGTGCTGAACAGCAGAAGTGCAGCGAATTGCGAATGATAAGAAGAATTGAGCGGGTAAACACAAAACAGCGGACAAAACGGAGGCACACATTGACCTCCACAAATCCCGTTGTGCTCAAACTCTGTATCCCATAATAATTGATCCATGACCCGGATTCAAGACGCATTTTATGAAAATACAAATGAGCCCTGCCAAATCGTAATGATCCAGCAGGGCTGCTTTGTTATGTTCATGCTTCGAGCTTCATCCCGCAAGTCAGGGTGAAGGTGTTCCGGTCCCTGGTGTGGACCTCATGTATTCGATTCGGCCTTTATATGAACAGCTCGTCGATGGAATACAGCGCGGCCTTGCCGGCCATGAAGATCTTTTCGCCCTCCTGACGGCAGTAGAGCGTACCGCCGCGCTTCGACGCCTGATACGCCACCAGCTCGTTCTTGCCCAGCACGTCCTTCCAGTAGGGAATGATATGGCAGTGGCCGGAGCCGCAGACCGGATCCTCGGCCACGGAGAGTTTCGGCGCGAAGCTGCGTGAGACGCAGTCCTCTTTTGTGCCTCTGGCGGTGACGTGTACCAGCAGGCCGTCGATCTGCTTGATCTTCTCCAGATCGGGCTTTAAGTCGCGTACGGTCTGCTCATCATCCAGCACGCAGAGGAGATCGCGGGCGAGCCACGCTTCTCTGACGGGTGCACCGAGGGCCTCCTCCATGGCAGAGGTCACGTCCACCTTCTTCAGCTCGTAGGCGGGAAACTCCATCTCATAGAGTTCTCCCTTGCGCGTCACGATCAGGTCTCCGGACAGGGTGGTGAACACCACCTGCTGCGCGTCCTTCTCATAGTAGTTCAGCAACACGAAAGCCGTTCCCAGAGTGGCGTGGCCGCAGAGGTCGATCTCGCCGCCCGGCGTGAACCAGCGCAGATGCCACTTTTCACCCTCTCTGACGGTAAAGGCCGTCTCGGAGAAATTGTTCTCGCGCGTGATGTTCATCATCAGCTCTTCGGAGAGCCAGTTGTCCAGCACGCAGACGGCGGCCTGATTGCCGTGGAATACCCGGTCGGTAAATGCGTCGACAACATACTGTTTCATGGTTTTTATTCTCCCTTGTGTTTTTGATGGCAAAAGTATATACTGAATTCAATAATAAGTAAAACTGTTATTTTGCATGTTCAAGTGCAAGGAGCTTATTTGAACCATGAACCGTTATGCTGCCTACGGAACCGATGGTCATGCGGCGGATCAGTATTATTACAAGAGATAAGAATGAACTGTCCATAGCCGCAAAGACTTTTATCCGATATCTGATCGATCATTTGAATGCCTTGCCATAAAAGCAAACAGCCCTGCCGGATCACATCATGATCCAGCAGGGCAATCGTTTTCGGTCAGCTTCTTCAAGGTGAAAAAGATGGGGATATCTGCAGCGAAAAAAGTCTTTATTTTCCTGCTTCTTCTATGATGAGATCTGCGAGGACGTTCCTGGAATTGATATAGCTCATGTGACCATGGCCCTGAAGGATTCTCAGTTTCGCGCCGGGTATAGAATCGGCAATACGCTGCGTTTCTTCTTTTTTGATGAGATCTCTGCTTCCGGCGATCACAACTGTCGGAACTTTGATGGCCGCAAGATCTTCTGCTGAAATGTCAGGCTCCGTATCCATCATCAGGAACTTCTGATTCTTTGTTGCGGCATACACTGCCTTGTTCAGTATTCTAAGCCAGGTGGCCACACCTTCCGGCGACATGTTTCCGCTGCCTGCAAGCAGAAGGCCAATTCTGTCTGTCCTCATGGCCGCAAGAAGCCCGATGACAGCACCATCGCTGTGACCGAAGAAAACCACATCTCTGAGGTCGAGCTGATCCATAAAGGCGACCATGTCATCGGCCATGTCCGAATAATGCAGCCCGTTAACCTTTGAGCTCTGACCATGATCACGAGAGTCGACAGCGTATACAGTGAAGTAGTTTCTGAGCTTCCAGAAAGAGCCCTTAAACTCGTTATGATCGACACTGTTGCCATGCACCATGACGAGTGGTCTGCCTTGGCCATATTTTTCATAGTACATTTCAATTCCATTTACATTGATTATCATAGTCGTTCCTCTTTACATTTATTTGTTTTTCTCATATCCGCAGGCGAAAATCTGTCGAGATGATTCTACCACATATCATGATTGTCAGTGAATGATATAGGCCGCAACGATTTCCCCGATATAAGCGGTGTGGGGATCACGGTTGGCCATGGGATAGGAACCATCGACATCCTGCGGATAACTCTTTTTGTAAATGGATTCCGGGAGCTGGGTCGGGTCCTGGCACTGCGAATAGAGAACCTTGCATTCTAAAGTCAGGGGATACTCTTTGATGCCTGAAACCCTGTTTGCCTGAGGTTCTTCCAGCGTCAGCCCGGCTTCTTTTACTTTGTCGATGTTATTGCCTGACTGCCATCCGCAGATCTTTGTGATTACAGGATCGGCCTTGTCCAGGGGAATACTGACTGTGAATACGCCTGTCTTGTCAAGCTGAGACTTGGTGTACCGGTTTTCCCGAACGTAAACTGTAAAGGTCGGAACAGACCAGCAGGTCCCCAGGCCGCCCCAGCCGATGACCATTGCGTTATGCTTATCGCCGTTTGTGTTAAGCAAAACACCCTGCGGCAGCGCTTCTGTGATTCGTTGGGCATAGTCGGTTACTGTAATCTTCTGTTTCATTTGATTACAACCTCCTTGATCAAGATGGAACCAGTTTAACAGACATATATGATGTTGGCAAGATAGAGGTACGAAAAGAAAACATAAAAAAAACCTCCGGCACAAAAGGCCGGAGGAGGAAAGTATCAGCGCAGTGGTTTGCAGACTTTTAGAACCCGTTTTTGGATCATTGACAGCATTTGAAAAAGAGGTTTTCCCGGGATTTCCGATTGTTACTGATACCAGAGCCCGGCCTGCTCGCGGAACTGATCGAAAGAGGCCTTTTCCACGTAGAACATGTGTCCGGAAGGATAGAAGGAGAAGGACAGATTGGCTTTGCTTTCCTGATCCAGGAAGACGTGCGCGTAGACCCACTCGGCGGCGTAGAACGGGGTCGCCGAATCATAGTAGCCGCAGTTGACCCAGACCTTCAGATACGGGTTCTTGGCCATGCAATCGCGGATGATCTCTTCCTGTGAAAAGTAGCCGCCGAGCCAGGGAACCGGCGGAGCGGGGGATGTCCAGCCGTACTGGACCTCGTTGCTGAGCGGTATATAGGGGCGGTCTGTCTGATAGTTCAGCTCGTCTGTCAGATAAGCGTAGAAGGCATTGCCGAGGAGCAGATCGGACTCAACGGATGAAGGATCGCTGCCGTCGTCGGTCAGCATTCCGGTATACCGTCCGTCAATCCGCCCGATCTTCAGGTTTTTCTCCCTCAGCAGCGCGGGAAGGAAATCATCCTCCGAAATGCGGTTGTTCTTTTCGAGAACATAGTCCCTGGACAGCCCGAGGTACGAAGAAATCTTCTCCGCCAGCCCGTTCCGCTCGGCGTCCGTCAGACGGCTGCCCTGGAAGAGAGCGGGCACATACTCCGTGGAGACGAAGTCGCGCACTTCGTCCAGATAGTCCTCCAGCTTCATGGCCTGATAGTGCTCGCTGAGCATGCCGTGATACCAGGCGTCCGCGGCAAAGGTCGGGAAAAACAGCGCATAGGGCAGTTCGTTGCTTACGGAAGGAATCGCCTGGGAGAAATCGTTCAGCGTCGAAAACAGCATCAGACCGTTCACGTTCATGGCATAGGTATCCGAGAGGTATTGGCAGATGCCCACCGCGCGGGTCGTGCCGTAGGATTCGCCCGCGATGTATTTCTCCGAACTCCAGCGTTTGTACCGGTTCACATACTGCCGGATGAAGTCCCCGAAGGAGCTGACATCGTTGTCGTATCCGAGGAAGCTGCTGAGCTCGGCCCCCTCTGCCGGACGGGAGTATCCGGTGCCGACGGCATCGATGAACACCAGATCCGTGATGTCCAGAAGCGAGTTCTCGTTGTCCTTGAATCTGGGGGGCAATGACAGGCTCTTCCCGTCCTCGCTCATCTCGGCCCGTTTGGGGCCGAGACAGCCGATCTCCAGATAATAGCTGCAGCTTCCCGGCCCGCCGTTGAAGGCGAAGGTGATCGGGCGCTCTGCAACGTCCTCGACGTCGTCTCTCGTATAGGAACGGAAGAAGAACTCGCAGGCGGCTCCGCAGGTCTGCACGGTCATGGTCCCGACCGTGGCCGTATAGGAGATCTCTTGCCCTTGTATGACCGCGGTATGCCGGGTGGTGACGAGGTCGTCCTGACCGGTCACGGTCTCCGGCGCTGCCTGACTGTCAGCCGCGTCATCCGCAAAGGCGGCAGCGGGAAGCAGTGTCAGCATCAGCAGGCAAAGCATCAATAAAACAGCAGTTCTTTTTTTCATGTCCGACCTTCCTTTTCATCGTTTTCTGCCCGGCAGGTCCGAAAGCAGCCGGGATCTGATCATCAATATAGCATATCCGCCGGAAATGCACAAGGCCGCCGGCAGAATCCCGATAGTGTGGCGGTCTTATGCGGCCGTCAACTATAAAACTGCAGTTTTTTGCCCCATACGGAATCACTTTTTCAGATCTTTTGCCATCATGTATTCTGTGACTCCGGGACGGTACAGGTTTGGAATCTCCCCAAGCTGCTGATAGCCGTTTCTTTCATAGAACCGCTTTGCGCCCGGATTATAATCCGCGACAACAAGGAAAAGCCTGTCTGCCATTTCATATGCGATGTTTTCAGAATAATCCAGCAGAGCTTTGCCGATCCCCCTGTTCCTGTATTCTTCCTTCACGACGAGGAGGTGCAGGTATGGAAAACTGTGAAACGCTCCTTTAGGAATGATATAGGTAAAGCCGACGCATTCTTCGCCGATGAACGCCGCATACAGATTCTCCCGGCGGATGCCTTCAAGGATCGCGTCTTCCGCGCTCCCCGGCGAAGAAAAGTATCTTTCGCCGAGCGCTGACCGGCAGAGTGCGTCCCTGCAATCCTTCAGATGCTGTTCGTTTCCTTTTGCAAATGTGATTACCTGCATTCTAATCTCCCTCTTTGCATCAGCGCTCCATTGAACCAGCGTACTGCCGGCCACAATCGCTGCACACACCTGTGTGGACACAGATGACGCCTCCGCAGGCAGAACAGGTCCACTGCTTCCGCTCGCGCTCCAGAAAAGCGGCCATCCCCGCCTCCCGGATGAACCGCAGATTCTCCAGCGGGGATTCGCGGAGCGGGTACTGCGATCCGTAGCGGGTCTCCTTTTCCATGACGTCGGCGCAGGGAAAATCCGGGCACTCATCGCAGAACAAATACCCGTTCGACTTTCTCTTTTCGCACAGAATGATGCCGCATCTCTTTGAACAAAACTCCGGCTTGTTGTCGTTTGGGCCACGGCATCCGGCACAGCGGCCGGTCTCGGCCAGCGCACGCTTGCAGATGCTGCAGTCCAGCCCGCATGGGGCAATCATATCCGCATTGAACATGCCTTTCAGGCCTCCTTTCCATCGGTGAAAACATCGTTCTCATATTATAGTGAACGATAGTTCACTTGTCAAGGGCTGCAATATACCATTTATAACGCTTTTGAAATGAGAAAAAGTGCCTCGCCGGAAGCCGGAGATGGCATCCTTTGTTGTGTGCTGATGAAAAATGTGATAGAATAAAAACATCGAGCGGCAGGGTCAGTATGGCCGGCTTCAACGAGGAACATAAGAAAGAAGTGCATGAAAAGCAGTTCCCCAGAGACCTGGAGAATGCGTTCAGCATGGGAGCGAGACTGAGCAGGGGCGAAGCGTGATCAGAGGAGGGCGTGGATTTCAGGCAGATGCGAATCTGCCACATGTTCCATGGGAAGGATGAGATTCGATTCGGAATCTATGCCTGCAGCCCGGAGGACAGCGCTTTCAAAGCTTGCTTCACCAAGATGGAACTGACGGACTGCCGGTGGAAAGCACACGACGGTCAGCAGCCGGATGAAGAATAAGACGGAGCTGCTCTATTGTCAGAACAGAAAAAGGGATTCCGGAAGATCACTTTATCAAAGTGAAATCCTCGGAATCCCTTTTTCAGGCTTTCTGAGTGCTCTTATGCAGCTTTATGTGGAGGCAGACTGCCGTCTCGACGCGTGCTGTGCACGGAAAGCGGGTTCATTTTTTGCCGTGAGCCCGATAGAGCCTGCAGCCGATCCAGCCGATCACGGCATTCACAGGGAGCAGAAGCAGCAGGAGCATGCCGATATCGTTATCGATCTGCACCGTGGCATCTACGATCCTGACGACAAAGCGGGAAACGACCAGCATGACCGCAAGGGTGGAAAGGATATAGAGCGTTTTCGTCATCGGTGGTTCACCGCGGAGAACGGACAGCGTTTCCCGATGCACTGGTTGTTCTGAGCGGAGTAACGGCAGACGACTTCCGGCTTCTCCATCTCTATGCCGAAATGCTCTTTCACAAAGTCGACGGCGGAAAGGATGGAGAGGAAGGAATCCCGCTTGCAGCAGCGGGGGCCGCCGACCTCTCCGATCCGCGCCAGAGATCTCGCCGTCATCTGATGGGAGAGCGCAAACGGCTCGTTTGTCAGGGGAGTGGATTTGGAAATGATGGAGACGAACATACCGGAGCTGATACCGGCACCGCAGGCGCCCCAAAAACCGCAGGCACCGCCCGGAACACTTTTCCCCCGGTTCATCATCTCGATCAGGGCGCTGTGCAGATCGATGCGGCCGCCCGCATTTCGGTATGCCGTCAGCAGGGCGGCGCCGACCATGACGTGATGCTCCGGTCCGTGCATATGACAGAAGGGCAGATGCATCATCTTTTCGATGATCGCAATGGGATCCTTTGCGGTTTCTGCCTCGCACAGGCCGATGACGGTATCAAGGCCGCTGGTATGGCAGTCATTGCATACATAGTGCCCATGCACACATCTGGTCTTGCTGTTCTCTTTTTTATGGCAGATCTCACATTCCATCTGTTCGTCCGCCTCGAGATAGACAAGCGGCGCCCTGCAGATCAGACATTCTTCTTTCACTGTTATCGCTCCTTACAGCAGCGGAGTGTCGTTTACTCGCCGTGATGACGGCGGCAGCCCTCGTCGCCCTCCTGATGTCCGCAGTCGTGCCCCTCACCGTGGTGGTGCCCGCAGTCATGCCCCTCGCCGTGGTGATGTCCGCAGTCGTGCCCCTCGCCGTGATGGTGTCCGCAGTCGTGCCCCTCGCCGTGATGGTGGTCATGCTGATCACATCTGGCATTGGGATCATACTGCAGCGTGCCCTCGGCCAGCGCCTTTGCCGCCGCGTCCGCAGAGCCGGTCACGCCGCCGTAGAGCCTGATGCCCGCCTCAGCCAGCGCGCTCTGCGCGCCCATGCCGATGCCGCCGCAGATCAGGGCATCTGCCTGAGCGGCTTTCAGGAATCCGGCCAGGGCGCCGTGCCCGCTGCCGTTTGTGGGGACGATCTGCTCGGAAACGATCCTGCCGTCCTCAACGTCGTAAAGCTTGAACTGTTCGGTGTGACCGAAATGCTGGAAGATCTCTCCGTTTTCGTAAGTGACTGCGATTCTCATAGTATCTGTTCCTTTCTGCATGATACCTGCTGCTCCCTGATCGTTGAGCCGATAGTTTCCGCCCCGGATCAGGAGCTGTTTGCCCTCTACCAATGCGTCGGCGACTTTCCGCCTGGCGCTGTCGTAGATGGCCGTTACGGTGGTGCGGGCAATGCCCATCTTTTCGGCGCACTGCTCCTGCGTCAGGCCTTCGCGGTCAAGCAGGCGGATCGTCTCGAACTCGTCCAGCGTCATCACGACCGGTTCCTTGCCTGAAAGCTCCTCAGGGGAGAATGCCCAATGGTCCGGGTATCCTTCGATGCATCTGCAGCGCTGTTTTCTGGGCATGGGCGCACCTCTTTTCTGACTTATGTCGAAATAGATGATATCACTGTTTCAGACATATGTCAAGAATAAAGGGCGGAAAATGCTTTTGTTTTCCAGGGCCTCTTGTATGCTGATGGTTTTGTGGTAAGATAACAGAAAACAACAGGTGCTTTGCCGCCTCAGGGAAAAACGAAAATGAAAGCGAAAGGAGACAGCGGCATGAAAGTGACCATTGCCATCGACTCTTTCAAGGGAAGCCTCAGCTCTCTGCAGGCGGGCGACGCCGTCCAGGAAGGCATCCTGCGCGTATACGGGGATGCGGCAGTGCAGGTGCGCCCGCTGGCCGACGGCGGTGAGGGCACCGTCGAGGCCCTGACCGTCGGCATGGGCGGCGAGCTGCAGACCGTCACGGTCACCGGCCCTCTCGGCGAAAAGGCCGAAGCCCGGTACGGTATCCTGGCCGACGGCGTCACCGCCATCATGGAGATGTCCGCGGCGGCAGGCATCACGATGGTCCCCGCCGAGCGGCGCAACCCCCTCCACACCACCACCTGCGGCGTGGGCGAGATGATCCGCGACGCCATCCGCAGGGGCTGCCGCCGCTTTATCGTGGGGATCGGCGGCAGCGCCACCAACGACGGCGGCGTGGGTATGCTTCAGGCGCTGGGCTATGGGATGCTGGATGAAAACGGCAAACAGGTATCCTATGGCGCGCAGGGCCTTCTGGAGCTCAGGTCCATCACCGATGACAGCGTAATCCCGGAGCTCAGGGACTGCAGCTTCCGCATCGCCTGTGACGTGACCAATCCTCTCTGCGGTGAGACAGGATGCAGCGCCGTCTACGGTCCGCAAAAGGGTGCGACGCCCTCCATGATCCTGCAGATGGACGAATGGCTGAAGCATTACGCGGATCTCGCCGCGGCCTTCAATCCCAAGGCCGACCCGGAGTATCCCGGTAGCGGCGCGGCGGGCGGCCTGGGCTTTGCCTTCCTCGGCTTCACGGACGCGGTGCTCGAATCCGGCATCAGCATCGTGCTCGATGAGACGAAGCTGGAAGAGTACGTCAGGGACGCGGACCTGTTCGTCACCGGGGAAGGCCGCCTGGACGGCCAGACCGTCATGGGCAAGGCACCCATCGGCGCGGCAAAGATCGCCAAGAAGTACGGCAAGCCCGTGATCGCCTTTGCCGGCAGCGCAACACCAGACGCCGCAAAATGCAACGAGCAGGGCATCGACGCCTTTTTCCCCATCCTGCGCAGCGCAGTCAGCCTGCAGGAGGCCATGGACCCCCTGAACGCACGAAAGAACATGGCTGACACGGCGGAACAGGTGTTCCGGCTGATCAGGAGCGGAGTTGGCCGATGAGTTTTTCTTGACAAACGGCAGCGGCTGGTGTATTTTAATTTGCGAACGATTCGCAAATTTGCGTATGAGGGATCATGTATGGCCAAGTACTTGACAAAGCAGCGAAATCTGCTGCTGGACTTCCGCGCAACGGCAGTAATCTGAAGTCGGGCACTCCAACGGAGTCTTTGCCGCCTTGCGGTGCCCGGAGAATCGTTCGGGCTTACGCTGTTCCTCCGATTCTCCGACCGCTGCAGAAATCCCGCAATGCCTTCATCTGCCGCCGGCAGCGGCATTGCGCGATTCCGTGCGCGGCAAGGGAGCGGCAAGGGATGGTCACTGCCCCTCAAGTACATCCTGCGGCCGCTCACAATTGGGAGGGAGGTCCTATCATTCCGAGTAACCCCAATTGATATAAGAAAAAGACGAACCCAGGCTTGACGAAAAAAGCCTGGGTTCGATGCTGCTGTGACGCTCCCCGGAAGCTGATCCTGTGCGCGGCAAGGGAAGCCGGCGGCCCCTCATGAAGACACTGCGGGCGCGGAGAACAGGGGAGGGGCGGCCCCGGAACAAAAACTGCGACGGGGAAGTCTGAAGTCGGGCGGTCAGCTGCGCAGGGCTTTCAGCTCGCTGAAGATCCAGTCGCACACGGCGTCCAGACCCTCGCCGGTTTTGGCGCTGATGGGGAAAAAGAGGGCCTTGGGGTTCAGCGCCAGGATGCGCTCGCGCGCCTTGTCGATGCTGAAGTCGAAATAGTCCATGGCATCGATCTTGTTGATCAGGACCACATCGCTGACCTGGTACATCAGCGGGTACTTGAGCGGCTTGTCGTCACCCTCCGGCACGGACAGGATGGTGACGTTTTTGTGGGCGCCGGTGTCAAACTCG
>ONGJ01000117.1 GCA_900317375.1 uncultured Eubacteriales bacterium | reverse complement strand
GAAAGAGAAGCCGGTGGCGCTTCCGGAGCATAAAACGATCCAGATCGAAGGATAAAATAACCACCACAGCGCCCTGCCATCCGCGGGGCGCTTTCTATTATGGGGGTGTTTGAGATGAAAGAGAATTTGATTCTTGCAAACTATAAGGTTGAGAGTGAAGCGTATCAGGCGCTTTCAGAACTGAAGCGGGAAACCACAAATGCCAATTATACAATCTCCCAGGCCATGATCGTCAAAAAGGAAAACGGTAAGCTCAATGTCATGGATGGATTCGTAAGTGGAACGACGACCGGCGACGACACTTGGACAGGAGGCTTGATCGGGAGCCTTGTTGGTGTCCTGGGCGGACCGATCGGGATCCTACTTGGTGGTAGCGTGGGCATGCTGATTGGCGGTGCGGTAGACGCCGGTGATATGGCTGACAATGTATCTCTGCTGGAAAAAGCGGGGGACTGTATCCTTGACGGGGAGACGGCGATCATCCTGCTGGCGCAGGAGGAATACGAAACAGCACTGACTGCAAAGCTCAACAACTTTGAGGTATCCATTACGAGATTGGATGCTGCCGAGGTAGCGGCTGAGGTGGAGCATGCCCGCGAGGTAGAGCGCCAGATGGCAAAAGAAACTCGGGAAAAGCTCCGTGCAGAAAAGACGGAGGCCTTTAAGGAAACCGTGGCAAAAAAGAGCGAAGAGCTGAAAACCTGGTTTTCAAATCTAGGCAAATGAAATGTGTTGCACATAAACGCGCTTGGAATTATCCAGGCGCGTTTGCATTGAGGAGATGCTCCTTGATGTGTGCGGTGAGAATTTCACTATTACCTGTTTCTTCTTGCTCTTGCAGCCAAGAGGAAATAAGATCTCTGGGAATCGCAGAACCGGTGAGCTTGAAGATCATATCGGCCACAGTTTTGGCTTTGCTTGGTTGCTCAACAGAACCAAGATACAGCGGCTTTCACGCTCAATGTATACGGTCACGTTTCCGAGCGGATGATGGAAGAACACGCTGCACGGCAGCAGGAATATATCAAAGCTTTGGGAATATAAGAAAAGCCCGGTCAGAAATGGCCGGGTTTTTACTGGTAGGAGGAAACATAGGAGGAAAAAACAGAGATAAACAACTATTTCAAAGCATTTTTAGATCTGATAAAAGAAAAAAGCCCTATTTTGATAACAAAATAAGGCTGAAAACTGGCGGAGAAGGAGGGATTCGCCCGCCTGCGGGCGGGCCGTCTCGGGTTGCAAGGCGCCCCCGGCGCCTTGCCAAGTGCCCTCGGTTCGAATCCCTCCATGCTGTGAAAACAAACATCCCCCACCGGTTGGTGAGGGATGTTTGTTTCTGGAAAAGGTATCGCGTTTTGATAGAAAAACGATTAAGGGGGTGCACCGCCTGTTTAGGGGGGTGCATTTCAATTTAGGGGGGTGCAAACGGCAAAGGGGGTGCAAAGTGAACGATTGGGTACGCTGACAAAAAGGAATTTCAGTTTCGTTTTCGAGTCATAACAGCACCGACAATCGTGCCTATAAAAACAAACGGAGCGATCCTTACGAAGCCCCATACGAATGCGTGGATAGCCGTACCGACGACGGCGGTTTCCGGATCACTGTAATCCCATTCCAAATAAGCATTTCCGGCTAAATAGATGGCAAGAAAAATCAGCACGATGACCACACATGCTGCAATGAAGGTCCAGTGGAAGATCTTACGCCTGGAAGCCTTTTGCCGTGCGAGCTGCAGATTTATGATTTCGAGTTTTTCTGATAATTCCCTTATATCTGCCGGTGTACTGTCAGTAACCGTCTCACCAAGCAATGTGCTGACAGGCGTTTCAAGCACATCTGAAATAGTTATTAGCATCTCGGAATCAGGTACGGATAAGCCACGTTCCCACTTGGAAACGGTCTGGCGTACCACGTTCAGCTTTATCGCAAGCTCCTCTTGTGAAAGACCTTTTGATTGCCTGACTGCTTTAATGTTTTCGTTTATCATGAGCGAAAACCTCCTTTCGCAGTCACTGTACTTCTATACCAGCCGTTGCAGCAAGCAACGTATTCTAACATCTGACAAATCCCGATTTGTCTTTTTACTTGCCGATCGTCATCCAGTAGCGCAGACATGCCCCCAGTCCCTTCTCTGCGTTCATCATAGCACAAAAAACAAAGCACGGCAATTCTATCAAAACTACCGTGCTTTTCTGCCTAAGTACGCCCAAAAGGTACAGGATCAAGGTAAGTACGCCTAAAAAACACTTTCACCCCGAAAAGCGGGAATGTATTACTCTTCTCTATACCTATACCCATCCGGAATTCGAATATACGCACGAATATGTTCGTCGATAAATCGCTCAACAACTCCAGAAATGTTGTTCACATTCCCTTCTGCAGCAAGGATCGTCCGCTCCCGTTTCTCAAGGACAATCCCTATATGGTCGTGCTCTTTGTTCTCGAACACCCTATCATAGAGTACGATGTCTCCCGCTTCCGGAACAAAATCTTTCGGCCCTTTATGGTATTCAATCCGCCGATCACCTACGGCAAACTCCTCCCAGCCAAGGCATGCTGCCAGATGACAGGTTTCACATTCCTCGGGTCTGTACGGGATCTCGAATCCCGCTGCTGTGCAGCAATAGTAGACAAATGCCGCACACCATAACCCGTCAGCTTCCTCGAGATTCCATGTCGGAAACAATCGCACAATCGGCGAAAGATTGGACGCCATCCCATCAACATCTCCGTGAAACGGAGCCTGCGCCATATCCTTTGCAACCTTGGCCAGTATTTCTCTTGTTGCTTTTTCCATATATGCCTCACCAAACTTCGATTTGACAGGATGATTATACTATACCGCGTCGATGAAAACAAGAAACCTCTTTTGCCCATTGGTAGACAAAAGAGGTTTCTTTGATGGCGGAGAAGGAGGGATTCGCCCGCCTGCGGGCGGGCCGCCTCGGGTTGCAAGGCGCCCCCGGCGCCTTGCCAAGTGCCCTCGGTTCGAATCCCTCCATGCGGTGAAAAACGAACATCCCCCACCGGTTGGTGAGGGATGTTTGTTTCTGGCGGAGAAGGAGGGATTCGAACCCTCGAAGAGCTTTTGACCCTTACACGATTTCCAATCGTGCGCGCTCGACCAACTACGCGACTTCTCCGTAACTGCTCTGAAAACACCGTATTCGGTTTTGCTCAAGCTTTTGCATTATAATTCAGATGCAGAAGAAAGTCAAGAGAAGAATTTCCTTCTTCGAAAACCCGGGCCGCAAACTCAGATCACGCTGCTGCCGGTCTCGGCGGCCATGTCGTCGATGACGGCCTGGGCGCAGCGGATAAAGCGGCGGATGACCTTGTCGTTCTGCTGCCGGTCGCTGGCGGCGATTCCCAGTCTCCGAAAGACGGGCGGATCCAGCGGCAGGGTCATGACCGTGCTGTGGATATCCTCCATGATCAGCTCCGAGAGGAGGCTGATGCCGAGGTTGTGCTCGACCATCGAGACGATGGCGCTGTCGGACAGGTTCGTATAGCGGATGCGGGGAAGCTCCTTGCCGAGATGGCGGCTGAACAGGGGCAGGATATCGATGTCAAAACCGTCCGACGGCATGAGAAACTCCTGCTCCGAGAAGTCGGATATGGGGAAGACCCCGGTATGGCTGTCCGTCTCGGGCAGGATGGCCAGCAGGGGATCGTCCGCCAGATGGAAGTAATGCAGGCCGGCGCACAGGGACTCCTGATAGCTGACGAAGGCACAGTCCAGCTGATCGTTCTTCAGTTTTTCGTAGATGTCCGGTATGCCCCCGACATCGATGATGACGTCGGTGTTGGGGTCCACCTTGCGAAACGACGCCACGATGGCCGGCAGCCAGGTGCTGGCGATGCTGGAGTAGGAACCCAGCCGCAGCGTCGAACTGCTGCGCTGGCGCAGATGGGCGGCCTCCTCTTCCAGATCCAGCGAGGCGTCCAGGAAAGCCTGCATGGCCGGGCGAAGAGCCTGACCGGCCGGCGACAGGCAGACGCCGTTCTTGCTGCGGACCAGCAGGTTCAGACCGACCTCTTCCTCCAGCGCGTTCATCATATGGGTAAGACCCGACTGCGTATAACCAAGCTCTGCCGCGGCGGAGGTCAGACTGCCCCGCTCCACCGCAAGAAGCAGCGCGTGAACTTTCTTGCTGTCCATGGTGGATGATACACCTTTCTAATGACAGGGAATATCCATGACATTTTGTTATTACAGTCATAATAATATAGAGTTACAAAAAAATCAACAGAAATGTTATAATTTGTTCACAAATACGCCGGGAGAAAAGAGAGTTTCATTTTTTCAAAAGAGAATCCGGCCTCTCCGTGCCTCTGACGCATCGGCACGGCGGCCTCCGGGGCTTTTGAAGGAGCTGTCTTTTCAATCTTTTTCCGGCGGGAAAGAGGAGAAAAGTATGGAAAACAATCGCAGTTCATGGGGAAGCAACCTTGGCTTCCTGCTTGCTGCCATCGGTTCCGCGGTCGGCCTCGGCAACATCTGGGGCTTCCCGTACAAGATGGGCAAGTGCGGTGGCTTTGTATTCCTGATTGTTTACTTGCTGCTGGCTATTTTCGTCGGTATGATCATCATGGTCTCCGAGCTGGCGATCGGCCGTAAGACCAAGCTCAGCCCGATTGATGCCTACCAGAAGGTCAGCAAAAAGTTCGGCTGGATCGGCTGGCTTGCTACCATTGCCCCGTTCCTCATCATGAGCTTCTACACCGTGCTCGGCGGCTACTGCCTGCAGTATGTCGCGCTGAACATGACGAAGCTGAGCTTCGGCAATGACGCTGTCCCGATGACCGGCGGCGAGGTGTTCGGCAAGATGCTGACCACTCCGCTCGGCTGCGTGGTCTTCACGATCCTGTTCATCATCATCTGCATGGTGATCGTGCAGGGCGGTGTCTCCGGCGGTATTGAGAAGTTCAACAAGGTCGGTATGCCGGCGCTGTTCGTGATGCTGCTCATCATCATCGTCCGCTCCCTGACCCTCCCCAATGCCGGCGAAGGCCTGAAGTTCATGTTCGTTCCGGGCTATGCCGTTTCCGGCGGCTTTATTGAGTCCAGTCCGAACCTCGTTTCCGTTCTCGGCACGGCCGGCGGCCAGATGTTCTTCTCGCTGTCCCTGGCCATGGGCGCGATCCTGACCTACGGCTCCTACCTGAGCAAGGAAGAGAACCTGGTTAAGAACTCCGTCATCATCGTCATTTCCGATACCCTCATCGCCATCATGGCCGGTATCGCCGTTATCCCCGCTGCAGTCGCCAACGGCATTGCCCAGGGCATTCCTGTCGGCCAGATCAAGCTCGGCGGCCCGAACCTGCTGTTCGTTACGCTGCAGGACGTGTTCACCAACATGGGCGCCATCGGCCCGCTCTTCGGCGTGATCTTCTATGTGCTCGTTCTGATCGCGGCCATCTCCTCCGCCATCTCCCTGATGGAGACCATCGCGGCTCACTGGATCGACAAAGACCTTGCCAAGGGCGAGGGCGACACCCGTCAGCGCAACGTGCTGATCGTGTCCCTGCTCATCCTCCTCGAGGCTGTTGTCGTCGCATGGGACGGCCTGGGCTCCAACTTCAGCCCGGCGAGCCTCCTCGGCATTGCCAATCCCCCGGTGTTCCTCGACTGCTTCCTCGACTTCATGGACTGCTGGTCCGAAGGCATTGCCATGCCGCTCGGCGCCATGCTGATGGCCCTGATGATCGGCTGGGAGATGAGCCCCGACCTGGTGCTGGACGAAGTTGCCCATGGCGATCCTTCCCAGGGCTTCAAGAGCTTCTTCCGGATCTGCGTCAAGTTTGTCGTTCCCATCGTCATGGCCTTCGTTCTGGCCGGTCAGATGATCGACTTCTTCGGCGGCAGCCCCACCATCTGGTACATTGTTGCGGTCGCCCTGCTGGTGGTCTTCTGGGTCGTCGCCGCGACAGGCAAGAAATCCGAATAATCCTTTCAAGATGCGTCATACAAATTCCTGAGAGGAGCGCCCGCGGTCTTCGGATCGCGGGCGTTTCTTCGAGGTCCGTGACAGGGGGAAGAAAACGATGTATGAACTGATTCAGGTTTCCGAGCGGGATTATTATATCCAGAGTCCGGCGAAGATCGGCCTGGTCCG